>NZ_JBNJOG010000012.1:0-129102 GCF_050113695.1 Vibrio sp. TRT 17S01
GCCAAAGTCATCAGCCTCTGCACTACCCGTTTGGCTTGCAAGATTGACCGTGACATCCGTATCTGCCGCTTGTGACAGGCTCACAGTAAAGACTGCGTCATCGCCTTCGCTCACAGAAACGGTTTCCGTGATGCTAATGCTTGGACGGTCATCATTACCGCCGTTCTCACCACCATCAGTGATGGTCGCCATGCCCGTATCACTACCCACCGTGCCGTCGCCCGCTGTTGCGGTAACCGTAAAGTCTTCGTTACCTTCGAATACGGTGTCATCCGTGGTTGGGATAGTGACTGTTAGGTTCGTTTGACCCGCTGGAATGGTGTAGCTGCCATCTGTATTTGGATTCACCACCGTGCCATCAGCGGTAGTCACCACCATGGTGCCAAAGTCGTCGCTGCTTGCTGAGCCAGTCTGGCTTGCCAGGTTGACCGTCACATCGGTATCCGCCGCTTGTGACAAACTCACGGTAAAGACCGCATCATCGCCTTCGCTGACAGATACCGTCTCTGTGATTGAGACAGTTGGGCGATCATCATTACCGCCGTTCTCACCACCATCAGTGATGGTCGCGTCAGCATCAGTATTTTCCGAATTAACAAGTCCATCGACAGCATCAACCGTTAAGATAAAGGACTCATCCCCTTCATATGTATCATCTTGTACGGTTTCTACATTTACATTGAGGTTGGTTACCCCAGCGGGTACAACGACTGTCCCATCGGGTGCTACGGTTAATTGAATACCAGTATCTGTCGTAACAATGATATTGCCAATATCGTCTGACTCAGCAGTTGTTGGCGTAATATCAAGCTTTAAAGTTGTGTCTTGGTTTGATGGTTTATCAAATTCAATCGTGAAGACGGCATCATCGCCTTCACTCACATTGCCACCACCAGTGACAGAAATTTCAGGTATCGGATTTACAACAACGATAACTTCTATTTCGTCGCTGCCTCCTTCACCGTCTGTAACGACAACCGTAAATGAGTCATTGCCATCAAAATCTTCATCTGGTGTATAAGTCCAACTGCCGTCAGGGTTCACTGTCACCTGACCATTAGAGGGAGGCGTAGCCGTGCTAAATGTTAATTCATCATCATTGACATCGGTTGCGATCAATTGACCACTGATAGAAGTATCTTCGTCGGTCGAAACAGTGATGCTTTCCCCTAGCGGAGAGTCATTAATATCAACAAACTCTGGGGGTAATTGCGCTAGACGAAACTGGTCAAGTAAAGTCAGGCTTTGTGTTTCTGATAGGCCTAATGATGCGAAACCTTCGGTAACAAAATTGGTCGATGCAATAGTTTCACTTCCATCACGACTTACTGTCCCTGACAAGGTTAAGCTCGAACCGCTTTGTCCACCTGCAGCTGGAGCTAGCTCTCCATCTAGTAATGTGGAGTCTTGGCCCCGTTCTAATGCCGCGAGTATCACATTCACATCATCAGTAATATTTTGAGGTTCATTAGCATTATCAACACGAGCTACTGACAACACTGATGCTTCTTCAGTTTCTCCATTAGGATATAGAATCACCTCTCCAGGTAAAAGGGAGTCTCCTTCTCTAAAGACTCGTATTTCACCTGTAGCATTTATTATTACTACGTTTATATTCGCCAGGCTTCCCGACAAAACCAAAGTATCAAGTTTCATAACAACCTCTAGATGACCTTATTAACTTCAACTAATTTGATAATAAAGTTTTGGAATAAAACATTTATCCTATTTATAAATTAACACCCTTAACATGACACTCAAAGGTATTTTTTGCATACAGTTAACACTTCCGTGCAATCAATATGATAAAAATACATATTTGAAATACATAACCAACCTTACATTAAAGCTTCCAAAATGAGAACAAATCCCAATAAAATCAACAATAAAGAAAGAAAACTTTCTTAATTCCCTTACATAATAAAGAAGCAAATATAGAAAAAATAAGCATTAATAAAAAACGAAAAGACAAAATAATGTTGATATTTTTAACAATTATTCTCAAATTCAAGAAAATGGGAAATTTATCAACATTTCTAGTTCCCTACCATCAAGACACAAACAAAAGAACCACTCACACAAAATTACAACACTACAATACTCCTCTGAGCGCTATCAATTAGCTGCTTCAAAACACTTAACAATTCTCTCACTGTGGAAAAACAAGACTGACTACGTTGTGTGATCTACTTCGAATGGGTATATAACGCGCACGGACTCAAAACTTTCGATAGGGTTTGACTCATAAGCTTGCTTGATTTGAGACAAACCAAATGTTTAAAAACACTCGCTATAAAAAAGTTCACCTCTACTCATAGTAATTAGCATGACGTACTCAAAACCCATAAAGACAAAACCAAAGCACCACTCTTGAAACCATAAAAAGCTTTTAACTAGTCAAAATTGCATTAAATCAAAAGACCTAACAACGAATGAGATTCCGTAAACCAACAACGCTTGAATAATGTTATTTGAAGCAATTTAATGAACAGATATCACATTCAATTAACACAACGTGAAGTAGTGAACAGTTATTAAACTGGATGAACATCACAAAGTTTAATGATTGATAATCACCGTTAAACAGTAATAAAACCATGAAAATAAATTGGCAAAAGCCAGTTTTAAAAGCGTTACGGATTCAGGAATCATTAAAATCAATAAGACAAACCGTGATTTAAAATAGAATTTATTGATGAAGTTAATGAAAATTCTCAGTAATGAGATGGAATAGGAGGTAGTATTTTCTGTCTTGGAGAATCTCGAGGAGAGACAAAGTGAATTTGAAAAAGCAGATAACGTTAAGCTGCTTAGTTGCTCTTTGCCTGCCGGCATATAGCCAAACTTTAGAACAAGCAGTCGCTTATACAATTAATAGTAACCCTGAGATACGTGCCTCATACAATGAGTTTATAAGTAAAAGGTACGACGCTGATGCGTCAACTGGGGCGTACTTACCTAAGGTTGATTTGGATGCAGGCATTGGTTATGAAGCAATAGATCCAGTTAACGGTTCAGATACTGAACTAACCCGAAAAGAAGCTACCTTGTCACTAACCCAATTGATTTGGGATGGTTCTGCCACATTAAACGATATGGATAGAACCGCCGCAGACGCCGAATCCGTTCGTTACCAACTATTAGCAGATGCTCAAGACATTGCACTTCAAGTTACTAAAATCTATCTCGATGCAACAAAAGCATACGAAGTACTGTCCTTATCGGAGAGTAATCTTGCTGTTCACAAAGAGATATTTAAAGACATTAAAAGACGTGTAGACTCAGGTTTAGGTTCAACCGCTGACCTTTCTCAAGTTGAAGCTCGATTAGCCAAAGCACACGGAAACCTCCTTGCGGCTCAAAATAACCTTTTCGACGTCCATACCCAATTTAAACGTATTGTAGGACAAGCGCCTCAAGGGCTCATTTTCCCTCGAGCTGATCAAAATGCGATTCCATACAGTGTTGACGACGCGCTTACACTAGCCTTTGAACGCCACCCTGTGATCAAAATATCTCACGCAGACGTTGATTCTGCTCGCTTTCAGTATGATCAAAGTAAAGGGGTAAACTACCCTACACTTTCAATTGAAGCCGCTCAAACATGGCGTGATGATGCCACAGGTATTGAAGGTCGCAGTGACGAGTTAACAGCAATGCTACGCATGCGTTATAACTTGTACAATGGTGGATCAGATGCAGATCGTAGTAAGAGTGCTGCATACCAACTTAATAAAGCAAAGGACTTTCGCGACAGAACATTCCGTAGTGTAGAAGAAGGCCTACGTTTATCTTGGAGCGCGTTAGATTTAACTCACCAACAGAAAGAGTTTTTAGCTGACCATGTAGACTCGGCATCTGAGACCGTTATTGCCTATGAAAAGCAATACAAGTTAGGCAAACGAACTCTCCTTGATTTACTCAACACTGAAAATGAGTTGTTCGAAGCTCGCAAAGGCTACCTTGATGCAAAATACGATGAGCAATATGCGAAATATCGTGTTATGAATGCAACTGGTGGTCTGTTAGATGCGTTGCTTGTGGATACCCCTGAAAATTGGTCAAAGCCGGTGGAGTACTAATTAAATGAATAAGAAACTTTTCACTTTTACAACATTAGTATCTTTGCTGTCTGCTCCAGTATTTGCAGATAAATTCGATGATGAATACGAGTATATTGAAACACCAACCTCCAACCAAATAGCGGATCTCCAAGATGATGATCGAGATGGTGTGATTAACGCTCGCGATCTTTGTCCTGAAACGCCATTAAAAGCAGAGATTGATAATGATGGTTGTGGCACCTATATAAAAACCGAAGAAGAAGTCAAACTGCATATTCTATTTGCCAATGACTCTTCAGAAATCCAACCAGTCTTTCTTGGTCAAATCAGAGAAATGGTGGATTTCTTAAAAGAATACCCTTCAACCTCTATTGAAATTCAAGGCTTTGCTAGCAAAGTAGGTACCGCGGAGTACAACCTTGCTCTTTCTAAGCGCCGCGCAAATGCTGTTAAGGCTACGCTCATCGGTAATGGCATCAGTAGCTCTAGAGTTCGAATTGTGGGCTTTGGTGATACCAAGTTATCAGAGCAAGGAGATGACGAAGTCAGCCATGCTATGAACCGCAAGGTTACTGCAACTGTCGTTGGCCACAAAGGCAGCGTAAAAGAAGAATGGACTATCTTTACGAAGAAAGCGAAATAACCGTTATTTAAGAGAAAATAAAGGGGGCATTGCCCCCTTTATTTGTTTCCAGAGAGAAACACTAAGTGTTACTCTATGCCTGATTTAACTTTAGAGACAGAAAACATGAGCAAATTAACTGCTGATTTACAAGCAAACCTAGCATTGTTTGTTGAAGAGACAAAGCAAAACCAATTAGTCTGGGGTTTAAGAAATGAAGAGGGTTGGTTATCTTGCGACTCTACTGAGTTTGAAAATAGCGAAGTTATGCCTTTTTGGTCTTCTAAAGAAGATGCAGAAACACACAATATAGAAGAGTGGGCAGATTTTAACGTACTGGAGATCCCACTGGACATTTTTGTTGAAGACTGGCTTCTAACATTGGATGAAGATGGCGTCTTAGTTGGTACAAACTGGAATGCTCAGCTTGAAGGGAAAGAAGTGGAACCTTCAGATCTTGCAAAAATGTACCTAGACTAATTCATTAACAAGCGCCCTTCTTTAAGGGCGCTTTAGTATTCGCGAAGTAGCTCACATTCAGTACAGCGTACACAATATTCTCTTATTGCTTCCATGCTCTCTCCTTTACAATACATCGCAATATCAGTAAGCACTTCAAATTTATATGTTTCTCCGTTTTACTACTTTATTGGTTTTTAACCTTATCACTATTGGTTTTACCCCGTACATCAGTGCTAGTGGACGAACTCACTGGGAAGAAACTTATGCTGCTGCCTTACGTATTGATGAGCACAACGCTCTCTCACTGCTACAAAGCCATTACGCATCCTTAGCACCAGGCTATGAAAAACTCTACATCAGCTCAAAAATCCATAGCTTTATGTTGGTGAGAGGACAACCTTATTACGGCAATAAGCTAGTTTATGACGAATCATATACCACGCTGGAGCAAAGCTTCATCGAAGCACTGAATAACGAAGAGCAACTGAATATTAGTGAAGCCAAACAAGCGCTCACTGCCTTGTTGCAATCAGCCAGTGACATAGATGGCAAGATTTTATTTGAATACCACTTGTGCCGACTGCTTAATCGACAAGGAAAATCTAAACAAGCTCAGTTTTACTGTAATAATCTGAATCAACACTTAACTCTGGTCAACGACCCTATCGTGCCACGACATTTGGCATTGCGAGTATACGCCAATAACCAAGAGTATATTGGCAACTACCAGCAGGCTATTGAAACGTATCAAACTATTATTAAAAACCTGCCATCTTATGAAGATCCATCAGGTATATACAACGATGCAGGTTTACTGTTAAAGACACTTGGTCGAATAGAGCTTGCTAAAGAATATCTCGCTCATGCGCTAACGCTACGCAGAGCCATCGGTACTCCATTACCTATGGCTCAGTCCCACCACAGCCTTGGTGATATCATGCTCTCGGATGGTCAATATGAGCTGGCTATTTACCACTTCGAACAAGCTAAGGCTATTGTTGAAACGCATAACCACCCTATAGGCCTCACCTATGTATTGTTAGGACTTGGAAAGGCATACATCGCAAATCAACAGTTCAGTCAAGGCGTTGAATACCTGCTAGATGCGCTAGAAAATGCACTAATACAAGACAATGCAGAAGTTAAAGTAGATATCTACATGGCCTTAGCACGCTCATACCAAGCACGTGCTGAGCTAACTACTGCAAGTTCTTATGCGAATCAAGCATACAAAATCGCTCAATCTAATCACATAGAACGGCTGGAAGCACAGACACTGGAATTGCTCTCTAATATTTCGGAACAAAAAGGCGATCATGTACAAGCGCTCAAATATTATAAAGATTTTGCTAAGTCAGAGCTGCTCCGTCGAGACAATCACCATAACCTTGCTTTTCTAGCATTAGAATCAGAACGCACACAATTTACTGAAAACCTTGAAATAAGCCGTTTAGAAGCGCAGAACATCATTCTGGATAATAAATTAGGCAATGCAGACAAGCTAAACAAGTTTTATTTGTTCTTGTTTATTGTCTCATTACTCTGTATCGCAGCTTTGGTGGCGATCCGACGAAGAGAGAATGCACATTTCAAATTGGATGCATTAACACACTCATACAACCGCACAGCGGCAATCAGGCATATAAAGAAACAACAGAAAGTGTCTGACGCAAACCAAACACATCTCTTAGTTTTGTTTGATCTGGATGATTTCAAAAACATTAATGACTTATATGGTCACTCTACTGGAGATAAAGCCCTACAAGTAATATCTGAATCGATCAACACTGAATTGAGCTCACTAGATATGCTTGGCCGCTTCGGTGGTGAAGAGTTTATTGTATTGATACCGGGAATCGATGAAATCGAGGTAGTAGAACGGGTGGAACGTTTGCACCATATCATTGCAAACACATGCTTTACATCAGAGACTGGCAAGTCACTCAATGTCACGGCTAGCTTGTCTTACTTAACAACACCAAGAGCATTGAGTAACTTCGACGTACTCTATTCCATTCTTGATCAAGCACTATGCCAAGCGAAAAAGAATGGGAAAAACACAATTATCGATGCAGATAACAACCCTATTAGTCATTCTGCTTCTGTTTTCTAGTTAGGCTATCCATCAAAGCTTCACGATTATCCAGATAATCTTGAAGACCGTTCGAACGAAGGTCGCACGCAGGGCAATCACCACACCCATCTCCGATGATGCCGTTGTAGCAGGTTAATGTTTCCTCTCTAACCAACTGCAACGCATCATTCTGATCGGCTAAAGCCCAAGTTTCAGCTTTGTTTAACCACATCAATGGTGTTTTAATCGTTAGTTCCCTATCCATCCCTTTAACTAAAGCAGAATTCATCGCTTTAACAAAGTCATCACGACAATCTGGGTATCCTGAAAAGTCAGTTTCACACACACCTGTAATCACAGAGTCGGCACCGATTTGATAGGCGTAAATACCTGCTAAAGTAAGGAATAAAATATTGCGCCCTGGAACAAATGAATTTGGAAGACCATTCTCTTGAAGCTCATGAGATACCGGAATGTCATCTCTCGTCAATGAACTGATAGCAAGCTCGTTTAACAGACCCACATCCATTACTTTGTGTGCCTTTACACCAAGTTTCGTCGCTAACTTTTGTGCAACTTCGATTTCCAACTTATGGCGCTGTCCATAATCAAAAGTAATCGCGTGTACTTCATCATACTGTTTTAAGGCCTGAACCAAGCATGTGGTCGAGTCCTGACCACCGCTGAAAACTACTACCGCCGTTGACATTTTTCTTTCTCCTAAGCGATGCTCAAATACTTGTGAGTTTGGATGGACAAACGCCAGTTTCGCTTTATGCATGTATCAATACACAACTGCGTTGCACGAGGCTTTTGGCTAATAGGTTGTAAAGCGATCGTCGTCTTTTCAGAAACATTAGCACGCTGTATAAGCGCGTCTAACTGCTCGATGTCTTTATCTGTTGCTACTGGGTGTTTTATTTCATTTGCTCGTTGAAGCGCAATATCCAAAACAGGCAACTTACCTTTCATTGCCACCTTAGGTGACACTGTCACCCACGTTGAATCTGTTGCCTGAATTTCATAGGTACCACTGGTTTCGATTTGACAATAGCAACCTATCGCTTCGAATGCGGACGTTAGAGCACGCAAATCGTATATGCAAGGCTCTCCACCTGTAATAACAATGTGATTAGCATTAAAACCGAATTGACGATATTGTTCGACGATATCTTCAGCGCTCATACGACACCATGTAGGTGTATCAGTCGTCTTAGTGAGAACTTCTTCAACGGAACGTTCGTCTTGAGGAGTCGCATCCCATGTTTGCTTGGTGTCACACCATGCGCAGCCCACAGGGCATTCTTGTAAACGGACGAACACAGCCGGCACGCCAGTAAACACCCCTTCTCCCTGAATGGTCTCGAACATTTCATTAATTTTGTACAACGTTGCCCAACCCAAGCTATCTTCAAAATTTGCAGGAACGAGACCTTAAATGACTCCAACTAGAACGTCAAATTTATTGATAGTAAAAACACTGTTCTTCTCGTCAGCTTAGTTAATTACAACGCAGTAACATCTCCCCAAAACAATGAGAACACCGTTCCAATAAATCTATAATAACTACAAACAGATATGGTTACGACAAATGACTTTTGTCGTAAAAACATGTATTTACGTGCAAGATCATAAACATTTAGTACTAATTTCATAGATAATACTTTGGCACCATTGCAATAAATAAAGGTATTAACTAAATGCTTAAAAACATGCCAATCAAATGGAAAATATCGTCACCAATTCTTCTCATCATTTTCCTTTTTTCAGCAAGTTCAATGTTCAATGTATTTCAAACAAACATACAGCGTGAACTAACCCATCAACTGCATCAGGAGATCCAGCCTATCATCTTTAATATTGAAGATGCATACAGGGATTTGTATCAAGCTACGTCTGCGATTCAAGGTCTGGTATTGGCGAGTTCACCAGAAGAGCGCGAACACCACCTTTTTGAATATAAAGACAATGCTTATAAAGCCATTCCACGTATGGAATCTGTAAATTCTCTAATTCAAACTGGCTTACTCAGTAGTCGCTCCCAAGCAGAAGTCGATAAGCTAGTATCACTTGCTAAAACTTGGCTAAATAGCTACGAAACTTTTATCTCTTTACCTAATAGCAATCAGGCGGATTACTACCACGCAAACAAACAGGTATTTGAAGACCAGTTTGGTGCCGTTCGTAAGCAGCTCAACGTCGTCAAGGACATCATTGAAGATAGACAGAGCAAGATGCTTAAAGACATAAACAATGCTTCTGAACGAGCAGAGTTAGCGCTTGAAGGCGGTACAATTTCAGTCGTCGCACTTGCTATTTTTACTGCTTGGTTCCTTGTTAATATCATCGTTAAGCCTATTAAGGATATTGAATCTGCGATGAGTGAAATCGCTTCAGGTGATGGCGACCTAACCCAACGGATCCCAGTAACTTCTCAAGACGAAATTGGCCATTTAGCAAAAGCATTCAACCAATTCGTTCAAAAGATCCAAATGACGATCGAAAGTGTTGTTCTTACCACTCAAACAGTTCGTCAACAAATGGAACAAATGAAAGAGATTTCGGGATCAATCTCTTCTTTTACTGAGCAGCAACAACAAGAGAGTGAGCTCGTTGCAGCAGCAGTGCATGAAATGCAGGTAACCAGCCAAACCGTCAGCAGTAATGCCAATGACGCAGCAGTTGCTAGCCAAAGTGCAAATCATGAAGTTCGAATGACAAGCGAAGTCGTCAACTCGACCGTCTCTTCCATCAGTGCTCTCGCTCAAGACATTGATAATGCGAGTCAAGTAATCCATACGCTGGATCAAGATGTAAACAATATCGCATCTATTCTTGATGTAATCCGCGGTATTGCAGAACAAACCAACCTGCTTGCTTTGAATGCAGCAATTGAAGCAGCCCGTGCTGGTGAGCAGGGCCGCGGTTTTGCCGTGGTTGCTGACGAAGTTCGCTCTTTAGCCAGCCGTACACAGGAAAGTACGGGTGAAATTCAAAATATGATTGAGAAGTTACAACAAGGAGCTCAACAAGCTGTACGTGTAATGGAAGCAAGTAAAGTCAGTGGCGAGCAAACCATCGAACAATCTGGCAGTGCGATGACTTCTCTCAATGAAATCCTTAATGCTATTAGCTTAATGAACGATATGAACTCACAAATAGCAACAGCTGCAACCCAACAAACCAGTGTTAGTGAAGACGTTAATACCAACGTCCAACGCATTGCTGATAACAGCAGCGACATGGTTAATATGGTCAGCCAGAGTGAAAACGTACTTATCGATTTAGCGAAGCAGTGCGAAACACTTGAACATCAAGTATCACAATTTAAAGTCGCTTAAAAAGCCGATAAAAAAACGCCTCTAGATGAGGCGTTTTTTTTAAGCTCGCTGAGACTTCCTAACAATAACTGCAAACGTTAATAATAGTAGTGGGTACCTTAATGCTTCTGCAATCAATGAGTATAAACCACTGTAGCTCACGTACCCCGCACTATATTTGATTAGCTCATTAACGAGTAACAGTACGAGGATAATAAACGTCACATGCCTTGCAGAATGCACGGTGCCGAAATGAGGTACTGCGAACAATAACCCGGCGATCGTAGCCAAAATAGCTAACCAAAGGGTAAATACGGGAATACTCCAAACGGTTACCATGACTGCTGCTGCCACAGTTAACGCAATCCAAATACCTTTAGATGCAAGCAATTTTGAAGCTTCGACCTCTTTTTTACCATCTAACCTAATGACATGCCACGCAACTAAAATACCTAACAATGCACCGACCAACATATCAATTCCAAATGCGCTAGCGCTATAAAACTTAGCACTACACATCCACGCCATCATGATTAAAAAGCCTGTTACGTATCGATTGAATTGAAGCCTTCCCCAGATATTCAATATCAAAAAGCCGCCACAGAACCAAGCTGCAACAGGTAGGCTCGGAAAACTATACCCATAGCTACTGATTAAATCCACGGATGGAAGGTAAACATGAGGCCGAGGAAGATGAAAGCCTTGCTGAGCGACTAACACCAATAATGAAGTCACACTAATTGAGAAAAGCAGAGTATAGAAAAACTCTCTACCAAACCGCCAATACACCAAAGGCAACACGATAAGCAACATCTTAGGCGCAGAAAGAAATTCACCCGCTAATAGAAAGCTACTTAGAACATTCCCTACCTCATTGGGTAAGTTTGACATAAAGTGCTGGAGTTCAATCATCCAACCCAGCTCAACTTGATTGAATGAAGGCGCGGCTTCAACAAGGTTGTTCACAAATGTGACGGATTGGTCTTCCGCTTTTTCAAATAATGACGTAACCGTACTCCACTCTCGTGGGTAGCGGTATAAATCGGCGCTTAGTAAGTCTGGCTCAACCAACATTGCTGACGCAGACTCAACCCCATAATGAGGCGCAAACCAAATAGGTAACTCATAGCCGTCGTAAACATTGTTATATTGATACGCCACCACGTCTGAATCCGATATGCAATCATAAACTATCGCATTTCTGGTATAACCAAGTGGTTCTTTCACTGTTACAACGAGACCCGTCTCCTCCCATGTTTCTCGCTGCGCAGTGAGTTCTGGTTCCTCACCTGTAATGATGGTGCCACCAGGCAGGGATAACTTGCCTGTTAAGATCTCGTTGACCATAACGAGCTTATCATTTGCCTTAACAAGACATAATGCACCTTTAAGTTCGGGGGTATTTGTTGTGTTGGCTATCGCCGGCATTGCACTGCTGATAATGATTGCAGTAACTAGAAAATTAAAAGCTCTAAAAAATAAACTCATTGATACAACTTACTAAATACTTAAATTGGTTTTCTTAACCAATGGATGTGGTGAGCAAAGCCACCTTCCATATAAAAATTCAATGCTCTTTCGTTGAAGTTCCATACCTCAACAAACAATTGAGTTACACCATACTCAGCAAATCTTCGCTCTATCTTCTGGCATAATTCTTTCGCAATACTCTGCTTTCGATACGAAGGTAGAATATACAACTCATCAATACTGCCCATTTGGACAGGTTTACTTACTGTAGAGACCAGTTCACAAAAATGCCCGGTAACAAATCCAACAATGATGCTCTCCACTTCTGCTACAAAGACAACACAGTCGGGACCGTCGATATACCGAGCAATACTCTTCTCCTGTTCGATCTCTTCAGCCGTCTTAAAATGTTCCGGTTCAAATTGATGGTGTTCATCATGAAGCAAGTACATCAACTCATTTAACTGCTCTAAATCTGATGTATTCGCCGCTCTCACTTGGACATTTGGCATATCTATCTTCGTATTACGAATAAAGTTTTCGCTATATTAACAATTGCTATAAAAAAAAGCCCCTTATACTGGGGCTTTTTTGTGTCTAAAGATATAAGAATTCATCGATTTAAATGGCTGTCTCAAATCCAAAGCGCACTTATTTCTTCATTAAAGCTGTAACCACGCGTCTTGCCAATTGGTACCAACTCCCGGCTCATAAGCACTGGGGGTCGAACCACACCACAAGCTATAAGGCCATGGTTTACACTGATAAGTGCTTCCATTATTAGTGACAACATCTCCTTCGGAGTAGCTAGTCCCGGCTTGATAAGCTGTACCATCTGTAGGCGGCGGTGTTGGTGGTTCAGTAGGTGGTGGCGTGGTCGTCGAACTGCAGTCAGATGGACTCACCGCTTGCCAAACACCCCATGGCCCGGATTCTGAAGGATTATCCCCTTGAGTCCACCACTGAGCCTGCCAAGTTTGACCATTCCAGCTAACTTGTTCACCTGTCTGATAAACCTGTGAAGGTAGCCACTCATTCTGGCAACTGCCCGTTGGAGGCAGGTCACTATTTGCGGTAGCTGAAACGTTTGCACGGTAAGTGGTGGTCGTTTTATCAATACCAAAGTTCATTTGTACGTTTGCAGTACCCACTGCACTTGCTCCAAACTCAACTGTAACACCACATTGTGCCCCCGAAGATAGTGTCGTCATGGAACAGCGATCTTGTGCAATCATTGGATTCAACGCAACACCTGATCCTACTAATGAAATATTATCTACCGTAAAATTCGCAGTTCCATTGTTTTTAACCGTAAAGACATGTTGCTTAAGCTCGCCAACTTTAAATGACGTTAAAGTTTGGTTGGCGGTATAACCAACTGAAACGGTCTCTGATGGAGGGTTAGAACCCGTTACTTGATTCACAAAACTACGTAAGGCAGCAATGTCACTGTATACCCCATATTTACCCGGTCGAGCACAACCAATTCCCCAACTGACAATACCGAGTTGAGTGATAACGCCAGAACGGTTGATGACTATCGGACCACCACTGTCACCTTGGCATGAGTCAATTCCGCCTTCAGGGACGCCAGCACAGAATGACACCGCACCTACGTTGTTATAACTACCTCCTGCTTGACGGCAAGTTGCATCAGAGATAAGTGGTACATTGACCTCTTGAAGAACACTCGGAGAGCTTCCACCTTCACTTGTCCTGCCTAAGCCAGCCACAGTCAACCAATCACCCACCATTGCATATTGACTAAGGCTTCCATCTGCAATTTCAACAGGTACAACACCTTGCGGGATCGACGCAAGTTTTAATAAAGCGATATCATTGTCGAGGTTAATGCTGTTGTACGATGGATGAACATGTATTTCACTCACATTCTCACGGACTCCATCCGTTCCATTGTAAATTACGCCACCAATTTTAACGGCTATCTGGCTAGGGGCATCTCCATCTACACAGTGCGCCGCTGTCAAAACATATCCGTTACCGATATAACTAGCACCACAATAGGAACGGTTGCTGCTGCGGCTCACAATCTGGGTGTAAAATTTCCAATCTTGTGCTGCAGCTGGTCCCCCTCCTACAATCCTTGGTTCCACTTCTGTGTATTCGATTTGTGTAATGTCTTCTGCGAAAGCCATGCCTGATGTGACAGAAACAGACAACAGAGAAATAGTCCATTTTGATTTCAATTTATTATCCTCTTTTTTAATAGGTGACCTTTGCGGTCAACTTTTAATCAAGCAGATAACCTGTCTTTTCCAAGCAAAGATTATGAAAATAAACTCATAATGTGAACGCACAAACAAACACACAAGATATTCAGACAACAAATACAAACAGATCTTATATTGCCATCACAGATTTACCAATAAAATCAATAACTAACTTCATCAAAAATTCTGGTTAAGTTTTTTTACAACTTGATATACATCGTTGTGAGCATCATCGTCTTTTAGGATCAAAAAAGCCACTCAGTTTAAGTGGCTTCTTACTAGTATTTATTCACGGTTAAGTGCTTTTTCTATTTCTTCTAAGCTGCTTGGGTCATCAATAGTGGATGGCACCACGTATTGCTCGCCATCGGCTATTTGACGAATGGTTCTTCGCAAGATCTTACCCGAGCGAGTCTTTGGTAAACGGTCAACAACAAGCGCATGTTTAAAGCACGCTACTGCGCCAATCTCGTTGCGTACTTTTCCAACTAGCTCGCCTTCTAGCGTTAGATCGTCAATCTTCACACCATCTTTAAGAACCACGAACCCAAGTGGTAGCTGACCTTTTAATTCGTCGTGGATTCCAACCACCGCACATTCCGCAATCGCTGGGTGACCACCAACGATTTCTTCCATTTCGCCGGTAGACAGACGGTGACCTGCGACGTTAATTACGTCATCAATACGACCCATGATAAACAGGTAACCTTCTTCATCTAGGTAACCGCCATCTCCCGATACGTAGTAACCCGGAAATTGACTTAGATAACCAGTTTCAAAGCGGTCATGGTTGCGCCAGACAGTCGGTAGACAGCTTGGTGGTAATGGGCGCTTCAAAGCCACAAAACCTTGTTGATTTGCGCCTACTGGCATGCCCATTTCGTTCAGAATCTCGACCTGATAGCCAGGAATCGGCTTGGTAGCAGACCCAGCTTTTACCGGCATCATCTCGATACCGGTCGGATTTCCCGCGATGGCCCATCCAGTCTCGGTTTGCCACCAATGGTCAATGACCGGCTTATCTGCTTTGCTTTCGACCCATTCTAGCGTTGGTGGGTCAAGGCGTTCGCCTGCCATAAATATTGAGTCGAGGTTGGACAAATCGTATTGCTTAATGAACTCGCCTTCTGGGTCTTCTTTCTTAATTGCACGGAAAGCGGTTGGCGCGGAGAAAAGCACATCCACTTTGTATTCGTCACAAACACGCCAAAATGCACCCGGATCAGGTGTTCTCACCGGTTTGCCTTCGAATAGAATTGTTGTACAACCATGAATCAGCGGCGCGTACACAATATAAGAGTGACCTACGACCCACCCTACATCCGATGCAGCCCAGAACACACCATCTTGAGGAATGTTATAAATCGACGTCATTGAATATTTCATCGCTACGGCATGACCACCATTGTCACGCACCACGCCTTTTGGTTTCCCTGTTGTGCCAGAGGTATAGAGAATATAAAGAGGATCTGCCGCAAGCACAGGGACACACGCATGAGGCAAAGCTTGCGCGTATTCTTGCTGCCAATCTAAATCACGCTCAAGATTAAGATCTGCTTCGCACTGTGGGCGCTGAAGAACAAAGACTTTCTCTGGCTTCCAACGGCTGTCCATAATGGCTTTATCAACCATGGGTTTGTATGGAATTACCTTATTGATTTCGATGCCACAAGACGCCGTCATGATGACTTTGGGTTCCGCATCTTCAATTCGAACTGCGAGCTCATTCGGGGCAAAACCGCCAAACACCACCGAGTGAATAGCGCCCAATCGAGCACACGCTAGCATTGCCATTGCTGCTTCTGGGATCATCGGCATGTAGATGACCACACGATCGCCTTTGGTTACGCCTTGATTAGAAAGCATGCCCGCAATTTTCGCCACTTGGTCACGCAGAGCTTGATAACTGTAAGTTTGTTTTTGCCCCGTCACTGGCGAATCATAAATCAGTGCGGTTTTGTCGCCTCTTCCTTGCTGGCAATGATAATCCAACGCGAGCCATGACGTGTTCATTACGCCATCAGGAAACCAACGTTCAATCCCATGTTCGTCAGCTTGTAAGATGGTATTTGGCGCTTCAAACCAATCGATGTTTTCAGCTTGAGCACGCCAAAAGTTTTCCGGTTCATTTTGTGCCCAAAGGTATTCTTTTTGATATGCAGACATATTGCTTCCTCCAGTATGTCCTGACATTGCTTTTCTTGAGTATCACTACCATGCAATTGTGTTATTCAAAGACATTGGAGGGAACACGCACAAAGCCCTCCATCAGTATTCTCGCGCTGCGGCTCATGATGGCTTTCTCAACCACCCAACCTTGTTCTGTTTGTTTGGCTTTTGCCCCCACCTTAAGCGTTCCTGATGGATGCCCAAACGTCACAGATTCTTTCTCTCCGCCACCAGCCGCTAAGTTGACTAAAGTCCCCGGGACGCATGCCGCCGAGGCAATGGCGACCGCTGCGGTTCCTATCATGGCGTGGTGAAGCTTGCCCATAGATAAAGCTCGGACGAGAATATCGACCTCACCTGCTTCTACTGTTTTACCACTTGACGATAAATAGGATTTAGGCTGGGAAACAAACGCAATCTTAGGCGTATGTTGACGTGTTTGAGCCTCTTCAAGCGAATCGATAAGCCCCATTTTTAACGCGCCATGAGCACGAATGGACTCAAACCTCGCGAGCGCAAATTCATCGTTATTGATGTCATTTTGAAGCTCAGTGCCTTGGTAGCCAAGTGCTTCTGCATCAATGAAGATCGTCGGTATGCCAGCGTTGATGAAGGTGGCATTAAAAGTCCCAACATCCGGTACGACCAAATCGTCTACTAGATTGCCGGTTGGAAACATGCTGCCTTCGCCATCAGCAGGGTCGACAAAATCAACTTGGATTTCTGCCGCAGGGAACGTCACACCATCAAGCTCAAACTCCCCTGTTTCTTGAACGAAACCATTTACGATTGGCACATGAATCAATATGGTTTTGCCAATATTTACCTGCCATACACGAACGGTAACGATGCCGTTTTGAGGAATACGATCTTCGTCGATCAACCCCGCATGAATGGCGAAAGGGCCGACTGCAGCAGAAAGGTTGCCACAGTTACCACTCCAATCGACAAATGGCTTATCTATTGATACTTGTCCGAACAGGTAATCAACGTCGTGATCGACTCGCTGACTGCGCGACACAATCACAGTTTTACTGGTGCTGGAAGTCGCGCCGCCCATGCCATCAATTTGTTTAGCATACGGGTCTGGGCTACCAATCACACGAAGTAGCAGTTTGTCTCTTGCCTCGCCTGCAACTTGCGCGGGCTGTGGCAAATCTTCAAGGTTGAAGAACACACCTTTACTCGTACCGCCGCGCATGTAAGTCGCCGGGACTTTGATTTGGCTTTGCATCTTGCTATCCATATCTTGCTCCGTTATTGCGCTATCTATTGCGAGAGGAAGTCTTGAGCAAAGCGCTGTAACACACCGCCCGCTTTGTACACGTGAACTTCATCTTCGGTATCGAGTCGACAAGTCACAGGCACATCAACCTTGTCGCCATTTGCACGGGTAATCACCAACGCCAAATCAGCACCTGGAGTGATATCGCCGATAACGTCATACAATTCAGTGCCATCTAATTCGAGCGTCTTTCGGTTCACGCCATCTTTAAATTGCAGAGGAAGTACACCCATGCCAACTAAGTTTGTACGGTGAATACGCTCAAACCCCTCAGCGACAATGGCTTCTACACCCGCCAAGCGAACGCCTTTCGCCGCCCAATCTCGCGACGATCCTTGACCATAATCCGCACCCGCGACCACGATAAGCGGCTGCTTGCGATTCATGTAAGTCTCAATCGCTTCCCACATGCGTGTCACTTTGCCTTCAGGTTCGACTCTCGCCAGCGATCCTTGCACGACTTCGCCATTTTCCTTGACCATTTCGTTGAACAGTTTCGGGTTAGCGAAAGTGGCGCGCTGCGCGGTTAAGTGATCACCTCGGTGCGTCGCGTATGAGTTAAAGTCTTCTTCTGGCACGCCCATCTTCGCGAGGTACTCACCTGCGGCGCTGCTTGCCAAAATTGCGTTCGATGGCGACAAATGGTCGGTTGTAATGTTGTCGCCTAAAACGGCAAGAGGACGCATTGAAGACAGAGTTCGCTCACCAGCCAGTGCTCCCTCCCCCTCTTTTTGCCCCTCTTTTTTCCAGTAAGGAGGTCTTCGGATATACGTACTCATCGGACGCCAATCGTAGAGTGGATTCGGGTGACGAGCCTCATCATTCAGTTTAAACATTTGAATGTAGACTTGATTAAATTGCTCTGGCTTAACGTACTCACCCACCACAGCATCAATTTCTTCATCCGTTGGCCACAAGTCATTGAGATAAACCGGCTTGCCGTCTTTATCTGTACCCAAAGAATCACGTTCGATATCAAAACGAATTGTACCGGCTAACGCGTATGCAACGACCAAAGGTGGCGATGCTAAGAATGCTTGTTTTGCGTAAGGATGAATTCGACCATCAAAGTTGCGGTTCCCAGAAAGTACCGCCGTTGAATACAGATCTCGCTCGATGATTTCTTGTTGGATTTTCGGGTCAAGTGCGCCACTCATGCCGTTACAGGTTGTACACGCATAAGCGACGATACCAAAACCAAGCTTCTCCAATTCAGGGAGTAAGCCAGATTCTTCAAGGTAGAGTCGAGCAACTTTAGAACCCGGAGCAAATGAAGACTTCACCCAAGGTTTGCGCACCAATCCAAGCTCATTCGCTTTCTTCGCGACCAGACCCGCTGCGACAACGTTTCTTGGGTTACTGGTGTTGGTACAAGAAGTAATTGCCGCGATGATCACCGCGCCATCCGGAAGTTCACCTTCTTTCTCTTGCCACTCGCCAGAAACACCACGTTCAGCGAGCTCTGCGGTAGGTAAACGACGATGAGGATTAGATGGACCTGCCAAATTGCGCCCGACTTGGGACAAATCAAACTCAAGTACGCGCTCATAAACTGCCGTGTCTAAATCATCTGCCCAGAGACCAGTTTGCTTGGCGTACTTCTCAACCAAGTCGACCTGTTGATCATCGCGACCTGTCAGTTTGAGGTAATTAATAGTCTGCTCATCAATGTAGAACATCCCAGCGGTTGCGCCGTATTCTGGCGTCATGTTTGAGATGGTCGCGCGGTCGCCAATAATTAGATCTCGCGCCCCTTCGCCAAAGAATTCGAGATAGGATGAAACCACGCGTTCATTTCGCAGAAACTCGGTAATCGCTAGTACGATATCCGTGGCGGTAATACCCGGTTGGCGCTTACCAGTCAGCTTCACGCCAACAATGTCCGGCAGACGCATCATCGACGGGCGACCAAGCATAACCGTCTCCGCCTCTAAACCGCCGACACCAATCGCAATAACGCCAAGAGAATCAACGTGAGGTGTGTGACTGTCCGTGCCGACACAGGTATCTGGGTAAGCAATGCCTTGCTTGGCTTGCACAACTGGAGACATCTTCTCCAAGTTGATTTGGTGCATAATGCCATTACCCGCAGGAATAACACTGACGTTCTCAAACGCCGTCTTACACCACTCGATAAAGTGGAATCGGTCTTCGTTTCTACGCTCTTCTATCGCGCGGTTTTTCTCAAACGCCTTTGGGTCAAAGCCTGCGTGTTCAACCGCCAGTGAATGGTCGACAATCAATTGCGTTTCAACCACAGGGTTTACTTTCGCTGGGTCACCGCCTTGTTCGGCAATCGCATCACGCAAACCTGCGAGGTCGACTAATGCCGTTTGTCCAAGAATGTCATGACAAACTACGCGCGCCGGATACCAAGGAAAATCAAGGTCACGCTTTCGCTCAATCAACTGTTTTAAGCTTTCAGTGAGCGTATTTGGGTCGCAGCGACGAACCAACTGCTCTGCTAAAACGCGGGAGGTGTATGGGAGCTTTTCATAAGCTCCAGGAGAAATATCGTTAACTGCTTCTCGGGTATCAAAATAATCGAGTTGCGTTCCCGGGAGCGGCTTACGATATTGAGTATTTATGTTTGTGGTGATGCTCATGGGCTTGCTTCCGCTTTAGTGTACATCTTGTGCCAGAACGCACCGCGATACTGTTTTTGAAATGAATTCGCGGTGAAAGAGACGCCCCTTGTGAATGCCATGCAAGATGAAACTCACAAAGAGGCGTCACGCGCTAGCGTTGTTCGATTGGCACCCAGCCTTGATGATCCGGTCCAGTATAATCCGCACTTGGGCGAATGATTCGGTTGTTCGCGCGTTGTTCATACACGTGCGCCGCCCAACCTGTCAGTCGGCTCATCACAAAGATTGGCGTAAACAATTTGGTTGGAATATCCATGAAGTGGTAAGCCGAAGCATGGAAGAAGTCGGCATTACAGAACAGACCTTTCTCGCGCTTCATGACGGATTCCACACGCTCAGAGACCGCGTAAAGATGTGTGTCACCCACCTCTTTCGATAACGCTTCTGACCAACGCTTGATCAGTGCATTACGAGGATCACTTTCGCGATAAATCGCATGACCAAAGCCCATGATTTTGTCTTTATTCTCTAGCATCTGCAGAATATTGGCTTCTGCCTCATCTGGCGTTTGCCAGTCTTGGATCATCTCCATCGCCGCTTCGTTTGCACCGCCATGAAGTGGACCACGTAGCGTGCCGATAGCAGCTGTGATACAAGAATGAAGATCAGAAAGCGTAGAAGCACACACACGCGCCGCAAATGTTGAGGCATTAAACTCATGCTCTGCATAAAGGATCAAAGAACAGTGCATCACCTTTTTGTGCGTTTCACTTGGTGCTTTATCAGTAAGCAGTTTCAGGAAGTAGCCGCCAATGCAGTCTTCGCTGTTATCGTGAGTTTTGATTCGTACGCCATCGTGGCTGAAGCGATACCAGTAACAGATGATCGCAGGGAAAAGCGCCAGCATTCGCTCAGTAGCATGGAGCTGTTGTTCAAAGTCCATTTCTTGCTCTAAGTTACCCAGCATAGAGCAACCTGTGCGCATAACATCCATCGGATGTGCGTCAGCAGGAATCAGCTCTAACGCTTGCTTAAGCTCCGCTGGTAAGCCACGCAGGCTCAATAGATGTGTCTTGTAGGCGTCTAGCTCTTGTTGATTAGGTAAGTGACCGCGTAACAGCAAATGCGCCACTTCTTCAAATTGAGCATGATTTGCCAAGTCCGTAATATCGTAACCACGATACGTTAGACCTGTCCCCGTTTTACCGACAGTGCATAAAGCTGTGCTTCCAGCGCTTTGGCCGCGTAGACCTGCGCCACCTATCTCAGCTTTCTTTTCTACAGAATGAGGCATTGTTGAACTCCTTTTCTGTCTGATTTGGCTCTCTTAATGGGCTCTTTTGAATCAGACAATTTTCACGTTATTGGATTAGAGATTCTTAAATAGTATTTGTCTTGGGCTTCCGTTTGTTTCTTAGTTGACCTTATTTACCCTCCGAAAACAGCTTGTCTAACTTATTCTCGTAGTCGTGGTAATTAAGGTGCTCATACAACTCTTTTCGTGTCTGCATTGAATCAAGCAACGCTTCTTGGTTGCCAACTTCAAGCAAGTGTTTGTAAACCATCTCGGCAGCTTTGTTCATCGCACGGAATGCGCTCAATGGGTACAAAACCATGTCCACTTTGGATTGGGCTAACTCTTCACAGCCGTATAGTGGCGTTTGTCCAAACTCAGTAATGTTGGCAAGAATAGGCACGTGCTTCCCTGTTGCTTGCTCTAGCGCTGTTGAGAACTGCTGATATTGGTCTAGCTGATTCATGGCTTCTGGGAAGATCATGTCTGCGCCAGCTTCCACACATGCAATCGCACGTTCAATCGCACTGTCCATGCCTTCCACCGCCAACGCATCAGTGCGAGCCATAATGACAAAGCTCTCGTCATTACGTGCATCCACCGCCGCTTTCACTCGATCGACCATTTCTTGTTGGCTAACAATCGCTTTGTTTGGACGATGACCACAGCGCTTCTGCGCCACTTGGTCTTCCATGTGCACTGCCGCCGCTCCCGCTTTTTCCATCGCTTTAATGGTGCGTGCAATGTTAAAAGCACCACCAAAGCCCGTATCGATATCAACCAATAACGGCAAATCACACGCGTTGGTGATGCGGTCTACATCTACTAAAACATCGTTCAGTGTCGTAATGCCAAGATCTGGCAAACCGTAAGACGCGTTGGCGATGCCGCCACCCGACAAATAGATAGCTTGGTGACCCAAGTTTTTCGCCATCATGGCGCAGTATGGGTTAATGGTGCCGACGATCTGCAGCGGGTTGTTTTGCTCTATGGCGAGTCTCAACTTCGCCCCCGGAGATAAGCGCATGACAATGTCCTTCTAGTCTTGTTTACCCTTCATACTTGAAGCCGCAGTTTTGTTAACTGCGCCAATTCACCCTAATCACATAGAACAGCTATGCTCATAGGGCTGAATTGTCTTGTTGCCGCGCTGCAGCTCCAATTATTTCGGGTAAAGTTTCAGAATGTAGAATCTGTAATTCGATAAGTTTTCGGCTGCCTGAGATGTGCCTTCTCATCAGCATTTCTGCCAACTCTTCATCACGATTGCGAATCGCTTGCAGAATGAATTTGTGTTCGTTGAGTGCTTCATTAGGACGAGATTGCGCACGTGGCGATTGGTAACGATACATGCGCAGCAAGTGATACAACTCGTCACAAAGCAAAGAGATTAGCTTGCTGTTTCGGCTCGCTTGAATGATTCGATAGTGGAAGTCGAAATCACCATGCTGGTGGAAATAAGATGCTCCTTCAACTTCGTCGATGTGTTTGGAATGTGTCGACAATAGCATTTCCAAGCTCAGTAACTCTTCTTGAGTGATATGGCGAGCCGCGAGCCTTGCTGCCATGCCTTCTAATGCCTCGCGGACTGAATATAATTCGATGAGTTTTTCTGGAGAGAAAGTAATAACACGAGCACCAACATGCGGAATGCGCTCAATCAAGCCAAGTCCTTCTAGGCGCATCATGGCTTCACGTAAAGGACCTCTACTTACTTGGTATTTCTTGGCTAATTCAGGTTCTGAGATTTTACTTCCCGGCTTGATATCACCACCCACGATCGCTTCAATTAACGATTCTGTTAGCGTTTCTGACTTTGTATTCTCTTTTTCAGAAACAACTACTTTATGACGAGTTTTTAGTTCCGTATTCATATTCAATGCACTCGCTTAGAAGACACCAAAGTGTCTACAATTTGCTCTACTGAATATAAAATAGGCTATAAAAATGTCGACAATCAAGAATATTGTCGACAATTTAGACTAAGGTATAGTTCACTCTTTCTTATTTCATAAGAAAACATCGAAAACCAATACCCATCACGATTCATATTTGTGACAAATCCCTAAGCAATGTAAACCGTACGACACTACCATTAACGATCAATCATTCAAAAGTTAATTTAAGGGTCAAGATTGAAGAGCAAGCTACTAGGCTTTTTAGCCATAACGACATTGCTTTCTGGTTGTATTGCATTTACTGATAGTACAGAAGAAAACCGTTACCCTTCTCTATCCGATGCCACCTATTCAAAGGAAGAATTAACTGTAAAAGAGACGAATAACGTGCTGCGAAGTGCGATTGTCAACAATCGTCTCGTCTCACTTACTGCCACTGATATGATTAACCAGTCGATGCCCGTCGTCTTTGCTGAGGCTTATGATGATTCATCAAAAATTGCATTGGAAAGCCAAGAGTTTCATCGCTCTTTACAAGAACTTGTGAAAGAGTTTTCGTGTCAACTCTATGCATCACGACAACCAACATACACCATTCAACTTTGTCCTGCGTCCAATCAAGTGGTTTTAAATAATCTTGATTATCTACCATTTACTGAGGGAGTTTGGTTAACACAGCGCTTATCTAGCTACTATGAATCCTCTCAGCAGCCACATATGTTCGAGCTATATTTAAAGTCCGGAATTGAGAAACCATTAACTAGCGTATGGGGAGCAGTACATGAAGCTGGGTACTTCCCTGCTAGCGAGGTTAATCCAAGGGATTTGGTTTTAACCATTTTCTTAGATAGTTATAACAAACCAGAATCTCAGCAACCTTGGAAACGCTTATACCGTGAACCACTGGTTTTCTTTGTATTTTTACCACCAGTGGACCATATTCTTGAACACCAAAATGAAATCAAGGCAATGGATTTTGCCTACAACAACGCAAGACTCTTACTGGTCGATAGTCGTTAAAAAGCACCTAAATAAAGCAGGCGTTTTTAACACGCAAAGAGAAAACCATTTTGAAAACATAAATACAGATTGACTCTGAACCATCAAGCTAGAGTCAATCAAGATCTTTTCTGGTTCATCGTGATAAACACTTGATGATCAACTTTGAGGTTTGTCTTCGTATGTAGTTGTTTCCTTAGTTTTCTTTGTATTTGCGTTCGACATCACACTCTCCTTACTCCATCCCGACACAAAATATTCATACACTAAGAAATAATGATTAATTATTTACAATTAAATAACACATAAGACCTAGTAATTACTGACATAAATAACAATTAGGGACCAATTGCTATTTCACACATGATTAAGGAATAGATATGGCTGGACAGTTTTCTGCTTCTGCAAGCACAATGTCGGCAAAAGATTATAAAAATGAAGAACATACAGTAACTTCTTTTCAAGTCATCGATTCACTCTCGGTACCATTTGAGATTGTAGTGACTCTCATTTCCAATTCGTTTGATCTACAAGACCAGTTAGGGCAATCCTTGACGTTACAGCGTTTTGCCAACCAATCAGGTAACCTAACCAAATCAAAAACATTTAATGGGATTATTACGGAAATCCAGCACCTCTCCATTGATTCAAATCTTCAATATTCGAGTTATCAAATCATTCTACGCCCATGGTTATCCTTGCTTAAATACACACATGGATTTCGTGTTTATCAGAATCAATCAACCAAAGAAATTATTACTGATGTGTTCAACAGTGCGGGTTTTAGTGGCCAGTACCAATTGAACAATTTGCCAGCAACAAAACGAGAGTATTGCTTACAGTATAACGAATCCGATTTCGACTTTGTCTGCCGATTGATGGCGGAAGAAGGGATCCACTTTTTTTTCCAACATTCCGACGGAAAACACACCATGCTTTGCCAAGATGCTCAATCTCCTTTTGATAAAGCAGAAATCAATCAATTTGATATGGTCGAAGTTCCAGAAGGGAAAAATCCTTTAATTGACAGGTGGATGCCCAAGAGCTGTTTTCATGGTTCAAGTATTGAACTTACCAGTTTCGATTACAACCAAACAAAATTGATTTCCAGCAAACCCAAGAAAACCACCCACTCGATAGCAAATGCTTCTAAACTGACGCAGACTCACTACCCACCACTTGGTATTAATGGTGATCGAACCGATCTCGCCAGTAATTTAGCGAAGCGGCGCATCGAATTAATCGAACAACAATACCAACAAATTATTGCAACCGCGAAGCAGGATGCATTTGAGTTGGGTACTTGGTTTTCATTAGCTAATCATTTAGACAAATCCCAGCAAGGAGACTATTCGGTAGTCTCCATTCGAACTCAATACACCGAATCTGTCGAATGCGATGTCGAAATAGAACTCATCCCAAAATCTGTCACTCATTACCCTCAATTAATTGAAAAACAACGAGTTCACGGTTTGCAAAGTGCACTTGTCGCGGGCTCGTCAAGTGGCGAAATTAATCAAGATGAACAAGGAAGAGTCAGGATACAGTTTCATTGGGACACAGAAACAACAGGCGACAAAACCAGTTGTTATGTGCGAGTCGCCCAAATGATGGCAGGCAATAGCTATGGCACCCAGTTTATACCGCGCGTTGGGCAAGAAGTTCTAGTCGCTTTTATCGATGGCGATCCAGATCAACCCATTATTACAGGGAGCGTCTACAACAGTAAGAACCCGCCTCCCTATAAGGAGTCCAATAGTACTAAGACAGGTATTAAAACCAAGCTTTATGGGCAAAGTAACGAGCTTTATTTTGATGATAAGAAAGATAATGAACTGCTCTACTTACATGCCGCAAAAGACCTTACACAAGAGGTGGAAAATAACCACACTGAAACGGTTAAAGGTGAACTGTCTCAGTCTGTGACTAAAGCTATAAACGTATCAACAGAAGATAACTACACCCTAACTGTTACAAAAGAGCTCTCTGAAAAAGCAAAATCAATAACATTAGAAGCAGATAGCAGTATTGAACTTAAGGTGGGTTCGAGCAAAATCACCCTTTCAAGTTCATCCATTTCTATCGAGGCCAGCAATATTGATATCAAGGCCAGCAGCTCGCTTAACCTCGAAGGTACCAACGTAACCAGTAAGGCTACGTCTGCCAATAAGGTCTCAGGAACAACCACGGCTATCGAGGCGACAAGTTCAAATAGCATCAAAGGAATGAGTGTCTCAGTCAAAGCAGACACAACATTATCTGCTGAAGGCTCCTTGAGTGCTGAGTTTAAATCTGGACTCAAAGCCACATTTGATGGCGGAGTGATGGGTGAAGTTAAGGGTGCAATTGTAAAGGTAAACTAATGACATACAAGAAAATCCCCTATCAATATGCCGCTCAGGTGTTGGATCGATTTCCGGCGTCTGATGAAGCTACATCATTAATCAGCCAAGAAATGCGTATTGATGAAGCCATCTCCACAATGCAGGATGGCCATTATTACAATGACTTAATTCAGTTTTTTGCACACGCGCTACCAGTAAGAGAATCAATTTGGTGGGCTATAGGGTGTCTCAGCAGCAGAGCTGACGTATGGTCTTCTCAGCAAAAACAATGCATCGAAAACGCACATCAATGGGTTTTGCAACCATCCGAAGAGTCACGCCGTAAAAGCGAATTATTTGCTCAACGACTCAACTTAAACTGTGGACCATCATGGTTGTCACAAGCGGTGTTTTGGAATGGCTCAGGCAGTATTGTGGCACCAGACTTACCTGTAGTACTCCCAGACCCATTTCTCTATGCTAAAGCCGTTGCTGGTGCAATTAATCATGCAGCCGTTTTACCTGCGTGGAGCGAAACAGATACATATTACGAACATGCGATCACCACGGCATTAAACATCGCTAATGGTGGTAATGGTAAGGAGACTTAAATGACATTACCTGCAGCTAGACTCACTGATATGCATGTGTGCCCTATGCAGACCCCAGCGGTTCCCCCAGTTCCTCACGTAGGTGGCCCTATAACTGGCCCGGGAACCCCCACTGTTTTAATCGGAAATATGCCTGCAGCAACAATGGGCGACATGTGCGTTTGTGTCGGCCCGCCCGACAGTATTGTTAAAGGTAGTGCAACAGTACTGATAGGAAACAAACCTGCTGCGAGAATGGGAGATACAACTGCACATGGCGGCAGCATTGTACTAGGAATGCCCACAGTACTTATCGGGGGATAAGCCCCTATTTTTAAATAGGTTATTTATAATTTTATACCGTCATCCGTCCAGTTTTCTGGAGGCGCTTCAAACTTTAGGTCAAATAATTAATTTGTTTGAGACTTTTTACAAAAACACCCTACCATTAACAATTAACAAGAGTAATTAATAATACTTAACAAACAAGATACGAATAATTCGTAAGTTCTATAAGATGGATTTATATTAGCAACGGATTGCTTATGATTGATGTTGAAGGTTTGCTCTCTCCTATCTCTGAGCAAGCACCTTGTGGTGCATATTTAAAGCTAGACCGAACGACATATCGTAGTTTAAGGAATGCCTATAACACTGCCCAGTCATCCTTTAGGCAGCTGGTAGAAACACCAGATGCTTCAAAGAATGAGGATCTACTAGAAGCCAATTACAATAACTGGCAGGCACTCAATAACACGACATATGAAACGCTTCGCCAGTCAACCAAAGACTTAGAAATCCTTGGATGGTATATAGCAAGCCAGCTTTTTACCGATGCACCCTTTTTGCATTTAAGCCAGTCTTTAGATGTGCTCAAGCAATACGTTGAATTATACTGGCCAACACTCAACCCTATGCCCCCAAGAGAAAAACTCAAAGCAACTGATGATGAGTCTGCGGCAAGAGAATGGGCGGAGTTTAGGATAAAACCGCTGCTACAATTGGTCGGTGAAAGCGATGATAGCACTGCCATTTACGTCCCATTGCAACTCACCCCGCTAATCAGCACTATTACATACGGAGATTTTCTCCTAGCTGAGCGTGATGGCTCACTAGCGGTATTGAAAGAGAGCAGTCAGAAAGCTTTTAACGAGCAAGAGCTTCAAGATACGTTACAGAATCTCGCCCAATCTCTTGAATCACTAACAACAACCGAAACTCTAATTGCAGCAAAATGCAAAGAAGTTGGCGCTTCCACCGTAAGTTTCAAGTTCATTAAATCCAATTTAGTTAACTTGCTAAAAGCCATTGAATACCTAGTACGCGATATAAGCGCTCACTGGCCCCTCGATAGCAATTATCAATTGATCACAGAAACAGAATCAGATAATCAAACATCAACAAATAATATCGTACCCGATCCTGTAGCCCAAACTGAGTCGACTACCCCACTTCAAGCACAGATAAGCACCACAACGCAGGACGTAATACATACGGCAACAAATGGTATGGATTTATCGAATTCAGCGCAACAAACAGTCACAAGTTCTGCCATTTCCAATCGAGATCAGGCATTTGGAGAGTTACGTAAACTCGCAGAGTTTTTTAAACAAACGGAACCACATAGCCCTATCTCTTTTCTTCTGGAAAGAGCCATTCGTTGGGGATACATGAGTCTTCCTGAACTGTTAGAAGAAATGATCGGCAATGAAAAGCATGTTCTAAGTTATATCAACCAATTAACAGGAATGGATAACTTAGAGCAAGCTGATTTAAGTGACAAGCAAGTTCCAATTCCTGTTCCAACGGCAGTTTCTGCTCCCCCGGTTGAAAATCAGCCTAAACACACAGAATCACCGGTAACTTCACCCATAACAGAAACCACTCAATCATCTGGCAGTATTCAAGATTTCGAGTGGTAACCATACAGAGCGATCAAACCAAGGAGAGTTAAATGGCTTCTATATTTATGAGAATTGACGGCACAAAACCAAAGGGTGCCGCTACTGTTGAAAAAATTGGCGGTAAGGACGGCTTTTTTGCGGTAGACAGCGTTAACTGGAGTGCTGTACGTGGCGTTGGCATTGATGTCGGCAATGCGAATAATGCAGACCAAGGTATGGTCGCTCTAGGCGAAGTTAACATCTCACGCGGATGTGATGGTGCGACACCCTACCTAACCACTTTCCTATATGCACCTGGCGGCGAAGGTAAGACAGTCGAAATCGTTATGACAAAACCAAACCGCGAGGGCTCTGGCGCTGATCCATATCTCATTCTTACTCTGAAAGCAGCGCGTATGTCGAGTTACAACATGGGCGTAAGCGATGGCACATTGCCAAATGAATCATTTAGCCTCACTTACACAGAAATATCTAAGGCTTACTACATCGAAGGCGAAGGCGGCAAGATCGAAAAAGGCCCTGAAGTAGGATTTGACGCAACAACTGCGAAGGTTACGTCTACTGCGTCATAACGTTTAAGGAGATAGATTGTGGCACTAAATTCACAGCATAAGCGCGTAAGTAAAAACAGAGTAAGTATTACTTATGACGTTGAAACAAACGGCGCAGTCGAAACCAAAGAGTTACCGTTTGTTGTTGGCGTAATTGGCGATTACTCAGGACATAAACAAGACAAAGAAGATGTGGAAGATCGTACATTCTACAACATCGACAAAGACAACTTTGACAACGTGATGAAACGCGTTGGTCCTGAACTTTCAATGAAAGTTGATAACGTTCTTGCCGATGATGACAGCCAATTTGAAGCAAATCTAACCTTCTCTTCAATGAAAGACTTTGAGCCAGAGGCCATCGTTGAGCAAGTAGAGCCTTTGAAAAAATTGGTCGAAACGCGTAACCAGCTCAAAGTTCTTCTTTCAAAAGCGGATCGTTCTCGTGATCTGGAGAAATTACTCAAAGAAGTTCTACAAAGCGCAGACACCATTAACGCCCTTTCTGAAGAGCTTGGAATTAATCAAGAAGGAGCTGAGTAATGAGCACTGAAACCGATACTCAAACCCAGACTGAAGCCGCGGAAGGAACACTGAGTTTTCTTGACCGAGCAATAGAAGCAACAACACAAACACCCGCAGACACAACGAAAGAACTCTTTTCAGTGCTTGCCGAGCAGGCACTTTCTGGCACTGTTGCATGGGATAAAAACGTCACTAAGACAATAGAAAGTGCCATCGCTGAAATCGATAAAAAACTATCGAAGCAGCTTTCTGAAGTGATGCAACAAAATGAGTTTCAGAAACTCGAAGGCTCATGGCGAGGTTTACAAAAACTGGTAAAAGAAAGTGAATTAGGCCGTGATCTAAAAATCAAAATGGTCGACTTCAGCCAAGAAGAGTTACTTGAGCAGTTTGAAGATGCACCTGCAATCGATCGCAGCCCCTTGTTCAATGCTGTATACCAAGGTGAGTACGGCACAGCAGGTGGCGAACCGTATGGGACGTTTATTGGCGACTATGAATTTAGTGCCAAAGATGAAGATGTCGCACTACTACGCTACATGGGCGAAGTTGCCGCAGCATGCCATGCTCCATTTATCGCAGCAGCCAATGCTGAAATGTTTGAGTTTAATGACTTCACTACTTTCGATGAAGGTAAACCAGTCGCGGCTGGATTTGACTCCCCTGCTTATGCTGCATGGAACTCTTTCCGTGAAAGTGATGATGCGCGTTACGTGACCTTAACCTTGCCACGCACACTTGCCCGTCTACCATACGGAGATAAAGGTTTGGGTACCAACTTGTTTAACTTTGAAGAGTTAGACACTGATATGGATGGCAACCCTAATCCAAGCAGTAACGATGAGCTTGTTTGGTCTAATGCGGCATATGAGTTAGGACTGAAAATGACCCAAGCCTATACTGCCTACGGTTGGTGTACCGCGATTCGCGGGTTAGACAATGGCGGTAAAGTCGAAAACTTACCAAACCTCACCTACAAAACCGAAGCCGGTGATCTTGTTCAACAATGCCCAACGGAAGTCAATCTAACTGATGAACGTGAAAAAGAGTTGAGTGATCTTGGTTTCCTACCACTAGTTCACTACAAAAACTCAAATTACGGCGTGTTCATTGGTGGACAAACAACGCAAAAACCAAAGACATATACCGATCCTGATGCCACGGCTAATGCTGCAATCTCAGCACGCCTACCGTATATCATGGCAAGCAGTCGCATCGCCCATTATTTGAAAGTGATGGGACGTGACAAGCTGGGTTCGAACTTAGAAGCACCAGATATTCAAAGAGAATTACAGCTATGGATCGATCAATACACCAATGCTGGTGCAATTGGTAATGATCAACGAGCAAAGACGCCTTTAGCAGAATCCAGAATCGAGGTTGTGGAGCAGCCAGGCCGCCCTGGCTCATACTCCGCTGTTGCTCATTTACGCCCTTGGTTGCAATTGGAAGAGCTGACAACTTCAGTTCGAATGGTTGCAAAAATCCCAGGTTAAGCATGAGAGTAGCCGGAGCAATCCGGCTACTAAATTCGTATGATGTTAAACACGAATTGGCAAGAAAAATTCAATCAGTTAGACAGTAAAGACAATGCTTTTTTAGCAGAAGCATTGTCTTTACTCGCCTGTATTCCCAATCTAGACCTAACTAACAAACAACAACTTATTGCAGCTGTTTCTAGGTTAATTACGGAACTCGACAACGCGCTTTCTAAGCAGCTCGATAACATCATGCATCATCGTGATTTTGTACATATGGAAAGCAACTGGCGTGGTATTCAGGGGCTTGCATTACTCCCAATCAACGCTCAAAGAACGCAGCTTAAGATACTTGATATGTCGTGGAACGAAGTCTCATCAGACATGAATCAAGCGTACAACATACGTGCTTGCGAGCTTTACAATAAAATCGGAAATCAAGAGCTCAACACCCTTGGGGGGCATCCCTTTGGCTGCATCATGTTCACCCACGCTGTATCTATGGATATTGACGTCGACGCCGACTTCGATGATCTCTTTACTCTCGAGCTTCTCGGAAAACTGGGAGAGTCAATACTATGTCCAATGGTGCTTTCACCTGACGAGCACTTTTTCGTGAACAATGGAGCTGACTGGATTTCTGATATCACACGGATTGAAAAAATCCTTTCAGGTCCGGATTACCAAGCTTGGGAAGCATTAAGGGCGAAAGCCAGCTCTCGATTTACCGCATTGGTCATGCCTAGGATACGGATGCGCTCTATTCACCACAACGCTCAAGTCGGCTTTTTGTATAACGAAAGTGGTAACGGATTATGGGGAAATGCATGTTTTGCATTTATTGCAACCATCATGCGTGAACATCACCGAGTTAACTGGTTTGGCTTTCTCAAATCTCGCTGGAACGACAAGTTCCAAGGTGCATTGATAAACCTTCCCAATTCAAAACAACAAAGTGAATACCTGTCAAAGCCAGTCACTGACATCACGTTATTTGGCCAAGTATCAACCTTTTACGCCCAGTGTGGCTTCATTCCACTCACCAAAAGCCAGCAAACTAATACGTATTATTTTAATGGTAACAACTCGGTGTGGCGAAATGGTAATAACGACAACGATAAAGTACTGAACCAAGTTCAAACCACGCTCATGTCTTGTCGAATTGCACATTATTTGAAAGTTCAAGTCCGAGAAATGATCGGTAGCTTTAATACAGCAGCAGAATGTGAACTATTTCTAACTCAATGGATTGAGAAATTCTCTAGCAATGTAACCAACGCGAATGAAGAGACATTAGCAAAGTATCCATTGAGTTTTGCCAAGATCTCTGTGGAGGAATCCCACTCCGCTCCGGGCAGTTTTGCATGCACATTACGAATGGTTCCTCAATATCAATATGACCACTTTAGTGGAGAGGTGGTATTAACAACAGAATTGGACGAGGTAGCCTAATGAGTTTTTGGAGAACGTTTGTTGCCCAGTCTTCCATAACGAGAGATGCGGAAATCGACGATATTAAATATAACCTAACCAAATTGTTTGAATCTGAAGCTCCATTAATGGATATCGATGATCGGTTATCTCAAACACTAAAATCCAACTTAAGATTTGGCATTGAAGACATCCAGCTGCTCAGTGCTAACCTTGACCAAACACAACTTTCTATGCGCATTGCCGACTGGATTAAGCACTTTGAGCCAAGGCTAAGCAGTGTCATGGTCGAACTGATTGAACGAAAGGAAAATGAGAACGCATTGGCATTTCATATCATTGCTCAAGCCAATACTCAAAATGGAAAAAAGGAACTTATCTTCGATTCTAAAATTTCACTCAGTGATCTAACAACCTCGATGGAGGAAGACAGCTATGACTGATCCTCTATTACGATATTTTGAGCAAGAACTGACTTTGGTGCGTCGCTCACTTGGTCAATTTGGAGCTGATTACCCGCAACACGCTGAGAGTCTCAACATTCATCAGGGCAAAATTGAAGACCCAAGCATTGCCCGATTGCTTGATGGCGTTGCACTTTTAAATGCAAAGTTGGAGCAAAAGCTTGCAGAGCAGCAACCAGAAACCATCGAAGGGTTACTCAATGTTCTGTACCCCTCATATACCCAAACAATCCCGAGTGTTGCCTACTTTGAATTAACACCAGAAAAGCCTGAGTCAACCACACTTCCCAATGGTTCCCAACTCAGTGCTATGTCTAATGGTATGGAATGCTTATTCTCTACCGTAGACACATTACAAATATCACCGTATTTATTAAGTGATGTAAATGCTCAAAGTGCGCCATTTAGCTTTAATCGACCAAAATCAGCTGAGTCGACAACAGCGGTAATACAACTGACCTTAACCACAGGTGATCCAGCTCTTCACTTTAGCCATTTATCATTAAGTGATTTCGATTTTTTTGTTCAAGGCTTTGAGAATAATGCGGATTCTCTCGTTGAATTGCTGCTTAGCCAAACAAAGGCCATTTCAATCTCCGATATTGAAGCAAAACAGCATGTCTCACTGGAGCCAAACCGGCTAAAAAGCAGAATTAGTGACCAAGAATTCGCTTTTTTACCTCAACATGGAAACCAGTTTATTGGTTACCAATTGATCAACGAGTTCTTCTTTTTTAAAGAGAAAAGGCAGTTTTTCAGACTGAAAGGCTTTGCAGATGTCGCGTGTCAATTTGAACAATCTGAAATTATCGTCAATCTGTTCATGTCAGCGCTTCCCACAGAATTTATTCGCCTATTTAACACAGATGTATTCAAACTCAACGTCATCCCTGCCATCAACTTATTCGAACAAGCTGGTGAACCTGTCACTTATGATCAAAGGAGCTTAACTCTTCCTGTCAAAGCGGACTCTCACAGTGACAGTAATATTGAAATTATAGAGATAAAACACGTATACGAATTAACATCGACGGGTACAAAACCATTAACACCACTGCTCAAGCAAAAATATCATTCAGATGAACGAGCAGACTATTGGCAAAGTACGCGTGATACCTACGGTGATTTTAAAGTTACGGTATCGTTGCAAGGCAATAGGCAGCCAAGCTTTGGTAAGATCTACAACACCAAGCTGCTTTGTTCGAATGGAAAACAAGCATGTGGTATTGAGGGCGCTATCGAGTGCCTTGCGAACATCGACTTACCGGGTGAATTTGCACTGTTGTATCCCCCTTCCGCACCAATTGAGCGAGAGCGCGATCATAACCTTCATTGGCAGTTTATCGCGTTATTGAACTGCAATTTTGCTTCTATGCTCCAAGTGCCGCACCCAGAACAAGCACTAAAACAAATGCTTAAACTCTGTACACGTGAGCCCGTTTCATCCTCGGAGATACAGATGATTCGTGCAGTAGAGTTTAAGTCTCAAGTCGCGGCAATAAGGGTCATGGGAAATAATATCTTTTCTCCCGGAACAGAAATCGACATCACATTGGATACGACAGGGCCCTTTCATGCGTTTAGTGATGTTCTGAATCGGTTTTTTCAACAATTTTGTAGCTTTGACCGATATATCCAGCTCACTATCCGTATCTATGGTCGCGACGGCATTGCCAAGCAATACCCGAAACTACACGGGAGCCAGTTATGCATGTGATGCAAGATATCGCGGCCAATACGGGGCGATATGATTTTGTTCAAGCGATGCGTTATTTGTTACAGCTACAAAGTCATAGCGAACAAAAGATATCCATTCAACTCAAAGCGGAAGCGATGCCTATTGGCGATGGTGACGAAATTCAACATTTCTCACTGAAAGGGAATAAAGCAAAACTCCGGCTAGCGAAGCAAGCGCTATTTGGCTCTCAAGGCGTTATCCCCAATTACATTTATGAAGAGTTGTTAGCCGCCCTACACAACGAGGATCATGCACTTAAGGACTTTCTCGATGTGTTTAATCAGCGTTACTTTGAAATAGATTATCGTGTGGAATCACAGAAGTGGTTGTTACTGGAAAAAGAACAGAATCATCAGAAATTTGAGCTACTCAATCATCTTTCTGCATTACATACACAGCATAGAGCATATTTTCAATATTCATTTCTGCTTGGGCAGCAGAGTCGCTCTTTAAGCAGCATCAAGCAAATCCTAAATGACTATTTTCCCTACAGCATCGATGTGACATGTCAACTGCATCAACGTAAGAAGTTACCCCATAACTCTTTAACTCGAATTGGAACTAGAGAAGAGTTTAACAGCCGGGCCGGAAAAGGCTTTCTGCTCGGCAAAACATGTCTGGCTCAATTTAATCATTTAAATATATCAATTACCCCTGCCAGTCGTTCGGAATTCAAGCAGATAGAACAAGATGTTTATCTTGGTCAAACAATGATGGACATCATCCAACATTACCTTCGAGATAACACGTCGGTATCCATTTATCTGAATGTGAAACGTGCCTACCTTCAACGCCCTACTTTGTCTTCATCGGCACAAATAGCGGCCAAACTTGGTGAGGTTGACTGCATGGCTCCGGAAAGAAAACCCGAACAATCCGTACGAATTCTACTTAGATAACAACAAAAACAGCTTTCGAGATACAAGGAACTCAGTATGACTCAAGTAACACTAACAAATTTAGTAGGCAAACTCTCAACAGAGCTGAAACGGGCGCTTGAAGTTTCTGCAGGTGCAGCAATGAATCAAGGCGTTCCTGCCATCGAAGTGGAACATTGGTTGTTGCAACTCATCACTCAAAACGACGCGCAACTTCAGCAGCTTATGAATTCTCAAAACTTGCCTCAAGAGCAGTTGATTGCTGAACTGACCGACAAGATCACCCGCTTGCCCAAAGGCAGCGAAGGTCAACCTACACTGAGTCATGAGCTAACTGAGTTAATCAAAGATGCTTGGATGCTGGCATCAGTCAATTATGGACATGCACAAGTTATCAGCCTTCATTTAATGCAGGCACTCTTACAACAAAATGTCATGGGAATAAGCTCTCTTCAACTAAAAACACTGGAGTCACTCTCACTAGAATCCCTGCAAGGATTAATCAACAAAACACCGGTTGCTCGTTCCCAACAAAGCTCAGCGTCAGGAAGTGTCGATGCAACACCCGCTGGCAACGATGCATTGAGTAAATACACCATAAACCTTACTCAACAAGCCCTTGATGGAAAAATTGATCCTATTTCTGGGCGCAACGCCGAAGTACGCAAAGCCATTGATATCTTATGTAGAAAACGCCAGAACAACCCTATTTTAGTTGGAGAGCCAGGGGTCGGGAAAACAGCCGTCGTTGAAGGACTTGCTTTGCGGATCGCAGCTGATGAAGTTCCCGCTGCATTACAAGGCGTTCAGATCCATTCATTAGATCTCGGCCTATTGCAAGCAGGCGCTAGCGTCAAAGGTGAGTTTGAAAATCGCTTAAAAGATGTCATTAATGAGGTGAAAAACTCAGAGCAGCCAATTGTTGTGTTCATTGATGAAGCCCATACGCTTATCGGTGCTGGTGGTGCAGCGGGACAAAATGATGCCGCGAATCTGTTAAAGCCCGCTTTGGCTAGGGGGGAGTTTAAAACTCTTGCTGCTACAACTTGGGCTGAATACAAGAAATATTTCGAGAAAGATCCTGCTCTAACACGCCGCTTTCAAGTCGTTACGATTGAAGAACCAAATGCTGAAGATGCAATGCAAATGCTGAGAGGCATCGCTGCATCTCTACAAAAACACCATGGAGCATTTATTGCGGAATCGGCAATTGATGCCGCAGTTAACCTCTCTATCCGTTACCTTCCTAGCCGTCAGTTACCAGATAAAGCCATCAGCTTGTTAGATACCGCAAGTGCTCGCATCGCACTCACTCAAGGTTCGAAACCTGAAGTCATTGAAACTCTCGAACAGACGATTCGTTACCAGAAAAATGAAAAAGCGGCACTTGAGAAAGAAAATGCCCTATTCGGCATCTCAGAACAGGAAATCCAAACGCTACAGCAGGAAATTGAAGCGAACGAAGCAAAGCTGTGCGACTACCAAGTACGTTGGAAAAAAGAGGTAGATCTTGTTGAAGCGATCAAACTATTGCAACAAGAAATAACGGAACAACAAGAAGCCAATGAGGTGGATGAAGGCAAACAACAGGCATTGAACATTGCTATGCAGGAGTTAAGTGACGTTCAAGGTGAAGAGCCACTTGTGAATGCAATGGTTGATGACAACACCATTGCACAAATTATTGCCAACTGGACCGGTATCCCCGTCGGCAACATGATGAGCGATGAGATTGCCAAACTGCTTACCCTTGAACAAGTGTTAGATAATCGCGTTATCGGTCAGAATGTTGCCAAGCAAGAGCTCGCAAAAGCAATTCGTATTTCCAGAGCAGGCCTAACTGACAACCGAAAACCCATTGGCGTATTCCTTATGTGTGGCCCAAGTGGTGTTGGTAAAACGGAAACCGCAATGGCGCTGGCTGAACAACTCTACGGTGGCAGTAACGATCTTACTGTCATTAACATGACTGAGTTTAAGGAAGAACATAAAATCTCAATGCTACTCGGTTCCCCAGCAGGCTATGTTGGGTTTGGTGAAGGTGGCGTACTAACCGAAGCAATTCGCCGCAATCCATATTCTGTCTTATTGCTGGACGAAATGGAAAAAGCCCATCCGGGTGTCCATGATCTGTTCTATCAAATTTTCGATAAGGGCCATATCAAGGACAGTGAAGGCCGTACCGTTGATTTTAAAAATACCATCATCATCATGACTTCTAACGCTGCCGATCAGGCGATTTGCGATGCTTGTGATGCCACACAAGAGCGCATCGATAATGATGAATTGCTCGAAACCATTCGACCAGAGCTACAGCACTACTTTAAACCTGCATTCCTTGGCCGTACCACCATCATTCCATACTACCCGCTCAATGATGACGAACTAGCAAAGATCACGGAAATTGCCCTTAATCGCATTAAGAAAAAACTGGCAGAGCAATACCAAGCGACTTTTAGCTGGGATGAAAACTTTGTCCAATACGTTGTTGCTAAAAACACAGATCCTACAACAGGTGGACGTGCAGTAGAGCAGATCATTAATCGCTCGTTAATGCCGAAACTGGCAGAAGAGTGCATCGGAAGACTTAGCCGAAAAGAGCCAATTTCACAGGTATCGGTTACCTCTCCAAACTCTCATCAAGGCTTTGAGTTAAAGATCAACTAATCAGGAAGATACGGGCATAATGGAAGCTAAGCTGCAATCAAAACGTGGAATTAATTTGTCTCTCAGAGGCAAGTTGACGCTTGCTATTGTGTCCGTATTGCTATTTTCTGTTACGTTAAATACGGTCTTAAGTTTTCTGAACTTTGAAAAACGGCTCACAACAACAAGTGACTCGATTTACCAAGTTGTCCTACAGGAAACTTATAGCGATATATCACAAGCGTTAAGTTTTGGCCTCCCCCTCGCTTCCATCACCAATATTCAATCCTTGATTGAACGCCGCTCGACTCTTGTCTCAGGCATTAAAGCTATTGAAGTCATTGATATTAATGGCAATGCTCTCTTTGCGATTGGAGAGCAAACACATGAAGCAGAGCGTGTTTTATCAAAACCTATCGTCAACACCTTTAACATCGTGGTTGGAGAATTAAAGCTTCATTATGCCACTTCACAGCTCTCGATACTTACCGATACCTTGTTTCAACACCAGCTGAGTTATGCTGTTTTTTGGATCTTTGCCACAGGGTTTATTGGTTATGTCACTCTTCGGTATTTATTGAACTCATTTTCATCGGTGATTGTTCATGGTCAGCATATTTTAGATAACCACAACATAGCGAAAGAAGATAAGTTGCTTGCAACACAAAAGCTCATTCTACACGCGAACAAAGGCAAGCGCTGGCAATCGGCAAAAACCAAATCCTTTCCTCTGTTGGTTATTTGCTTAGCCATTACATTAACGATATTTGCCAACATTAGTAGTTCATACCAATCAATGCAGTTGTTCTCATCTGTTTATCAACAACAACTAGAACAAAAATCGAGTTTGATAGGCCATACGCTCACCACCATGGTTGAGAGACTGCTAGGACACGGCATTCAATTAAATAAACTCAATGGTCTTGAGCAAGAATTTGCTCAATATATTGAACATCACCCGGAACTGATTGCCATAACCTTGCAACAGAACCACCAAACGCTTTATCACTTTCCAGAGCATATCTCACCTGTAAATCAGGGAGTAAACAATACGCTCAAAAGCACGTCTGATACCCAAATAGAGCTCAATGTCGCCACCGATGACAACCTAATCATCCAGTTAATGAAAGACAGTGCTATGGATATGCTAACTGTGCTGGTTGCCTCTTGCCTCGTTGTTGCCGAAATTATTCTATTCTTCTGTAACTATATGATCCGCATGCCTTGGCATCACATCAAACAGATGCTGGTTAATGCGAACAGAGACATGGTTAGCCACGTCAGTAATATCAGAAGTACTGATGAAATAGGAAGGCTCATTGCCAGTCTGCGTCTATTGATCGTAAGCTTTCACCCAACTCAGAAAAAACATGTATTAGACAGTCAGGACTACCATTTTATTCGTCTGCCAATGTTTATCTTGGTTTTTGCAGAAGCCGCATCCCTCGCCTTTTTCCCCAACTACGTAGCAAGCCTACCTACCAATCAAACTTGGTTACCAGAAAGCTTGATCACGAGCCTCCCTATTTCGCTCTTCATGTTATGTTGGGCTATTTCACTGCCCTTCGCTGGCTATTGGTCAGACAAAGTAGGACGCCGCCGTTCACTGATCACAGGCGGCATCATTACCAGCTTAGGTTTACTCGCAACTTCTCTGTCATCCAATCTTGAGTTATTGTTAGTGACACGGGCAGTTACTGCCATTGGTTACGGTATCGTCTTTATTTCTGCTCAAGGGTATGTTTCCGATACCACCAGCGACCACAATCGAACGAAGGGAATGGCAACATTCTTGTCTGCTTTTTTCTCAGGTTCTCTGTGTGGCGCGGCAATAGGAGGGATACTGGCGGACAAGTTAGGTTACGCAACCACATTTGCTTTAGCCTCAATTCTCGGGTTTATCAGTGTCCTTCTTGTCGCAAGTTTCTTTGAAAAAGGCCAAACCAACCAACAAAGTAGGCCAGTACAACTGAGAGACTTTAAATTGCTGTTCAGCAATAAGTACTTTGCACTCATCACCCTTTTTAGTGCAATACCTGCCAAGGTAGTGTTGACGGGCTTTCTCTATTACATCTGCCCTGTTTACCTTCAGTACCTCGGTGAAAGCAGTGCCGTGTCTGGGCGCGTTATGATGGGATACGGACTCGCTATCATCGTTATCTCCCCACTCAGTGCCATTTTGATCGACAAGTGGGATCGCAAAATCAGTTTTATTGTTCTTGGTGGGGTGATCTCTGCCATCGCTCTGCTCAATATTATTCTCCTCCCCGGAACGGTTGGCTTACTCGCTATCGTTATCATGATTGGTATTGCACATGGGATATGTATATCGCCTCAGGTACCTTTATTGGTCGATTTACTTGCAAATCAAGACATCGATAAAGGAAAGATCATCGGTATTTTCCGCCTAACTGAAAGACTGGGAAATATCGCTGGCCCAATGTTGGCCGGACTGGCTTTAAGTCTCTTCCAGTACGAAAAAACCATCATGATGTTTGGGATTGCACTACTTGTCAGTTCATTAACCCTAATCGCCTTCTATTTACTCTTCACTCGTAGGGATCGTGAACAACTGGAGGCGATAAAATGATAAGACATTTTCTGTTCGCGCTCATTTCATTCAGCACACTATTTTCTTTGCCAATATCAGCCAATGAAGACAGTAAACATGTTGTGATGTTGCTTTGGCGTGGTGTCACTGATGCAGAACGCGGATTCATGGATTATTTGTCGAAACAGCGAGCAGTCACGTACACACAATTAGATGCCCAGAAAGATAAGCAAGCTTTGCTTAAGCATCTCAGCCACATTAATGAGCTCAAACCGGACTTGGTGTATACATTTGGTACAACAACCACACTCGCATTGCTTGGTACCGTAGATAAACCCAGCAAGTTCCGTTTAAAAAAACAAACACCTGTCGTATTCAATATCGTCACCGACCCAGTTGGCTCACAACTGTTAGAAGAAGGTAAACCTCGTCCATTTACTGGCGTAAGCCATATTGTGCCGATATCTGTTCAACTGAATGTTATTGAACAACTGAAAGGTATCCATCGTATTGGTGTACTTTACAATCCATTAGAGAACAACGCCGTATTAACCGCCAACAAGCTACAACAGTTAGCTCAACAACACAATTATACCGTTTCGCTATACCCGCTTCCTATCGTTGAAGATCAGCCAGATTTAGCTGCACTACCTCAAGTCATCACTGCGATGAAAGCGGATCAAATACAAATGGCTTACTTGCCACCAGACTCCTACATCATCTCGAATGGAGAAACTATCGTTCGTCAACTGCATCAAAACCAGTTGCTTACGTTCTCTGCTACCGAGACACCGCTACGAAAGCATCAAGCGCTTTTTGGTGTCGTTAGCCGTTATTACAACGCGGGACAGTTCTCAGCGCATAAAGCCGAACAGATCTTGAGTGGGGAGTCACAACCTTCTGAAGTTCCCGTCGAATCTCTAAGTCAGTACTCATATATCGTCAACATCGATGCGGCAAAACAGCTGGACTACTATCCTCCCGTATCGATTCTTAAAATATCCGAACTAATAGGTAATACACCATGATGTTGTCTTGTAATTGGTTGTCTAAACATCATCAATATCTTCTCATTGCCCTGCTTGGTGCGAACCAATCGGTAAGCGCTCAACAAGCGACTGGGCCTTCACGCCTACTTTTAACTACACAAAACTGGGCCCCTTACCAAACTTATCAAGATGGTGAGATGCAAGGACTCGCTCTAAATGTTGTCAAATGTGCCCTAGGTAACATGGGCCAGCCTTATCAAATCACCATGACAGGTTGGTCAGACGCTCAACTTCATGTTCACAGCGGCACACAACATGGTTTTTTCGTTGCAAGCCAAACACAAGAACGTGATGAATACGCCACCCTTTCAGCGCCAATCGCTGAGCAAAAATTAAACTGGTATTTTGGCCCCGGCGTACAAGCCCAAATCGACGAATTGTCAAAGGTAAATCTTAAGTTTTCTGCCAAGTTTGGGTCGAGTAAATGGTTTTGGCTTAAACGTAATGGTTACAACGTAGTGAAACAACCAAGAGATGCTAGAGTGTTACTAAGGCTTTTAAAACAAAGGGAAATTGATGTTGCCTTGGAGGATGAGTTGGTGTTCAAGACTGAGCTTGAGACCGCTGCTATGCCCAAAGATTACTTTCGAAGTGAACTGGTTGAAGTTAAGCAAATGGGTGTTTATTTCTCTAATCGTTTCCTAAAAAACTACTCTGGCTTTCTAGAAGCCTTCAATTCAGCTGTAACTAAGTGCGAGGGATAGCCGGTGGCAATCAGTATTCATTTGATTTCTGTACCCGCTGAAGAGGTCGTAACCTCACGCGTGATTTATTTACCAGAGCAAGGAGGTGAGCTTGGTCGGGCACCTTCATGTGATATCGTTTTACCCGATCAACACAAGCGGATCTCCCGTGTGCATGGTCAGATTACACGTAATGGTAAAGGGTATACCATTAAAAACATGGGAAAAAACCCTCTTCAGCTTAACGATAAGCCATTAACTTCAAACAAGGATTATCCCCTTAGTGATGGGGATATCATCAAGATCGAAAATTATTCAATGTTGGTATCTACTTTTGCCAATTCAACAAGCACAGAAGAAGAACCACAACATGAAGAACCATCTATGAGCCAACCATTCTCTCTAAATTTAGAAGATGAAGATGCAGACTTTCTTGAAATGGCCTCCCTGTCTCCCGATATCGTGGAAGAAAGTCCCTTTTCACATAAAAATGTACTGAGTGATGACCCATTTTCTAGCGATCCATTTGAAGACATAGACGCAGAAAAAATTGACCCAAACATCGAGTTAAGTGGCGATCCAGTGCCAAGGGAAGATTTTCGCGATCCAAAGCATCACGAATACCTGCCAGTGTCTGAAGGTAAAGACACACAAATCGAAGCATCCATCGATAAACTCATTACCATCACGGAAAAAAACCAACAATACCTTCGTAACCCCATGTTGCAACATGAAGTTCTTTTTCAAGCACTTGAACAAACGATTGATCAATTTCTTGCAGAACTTGAACCCTCGCAACTAGAACACCAATTTAACGAGTATATGTCTGGCGGCTTATTCTCTAGTAAGGAGAAACGTTATTGGCGGATCTACCGAAAACACTTCAAGCGCCGTCAAGACAGCGGAGATTTCAGAAGGCAGTTTAAAGCACTATTTATGGAAAACATGCAAAAAACACGAGAGGAAAAGTAATGGTTCGATTATTACTGTTTCTCACCATCATGATCTCGGGTTGCTCGTCTGACTCGACTCCCGTCGTATCGCAATACCGTTTAAAAATCAGCACGGATGATGCGATAAATCCAACGGGTTATAACGATGCGAATCCAGTTGTCATTCGAGTTTATCAGCTCACTGACCAACAAATGTTTAACCAGCTGCCTTTTATCGATTTGTACAATAACGATGTTCAGCTACTTGCGGCTAACCTTGTCTCTAAACAAGTACTGCCCGTTGCATTACCGAAAACAACCACTGATGTGACATTAGACATCAACAAGAACACTCAATATCTCGCCGTATTGGTCGAGTTTGCCAACTATCAGCAAAGTGAGCCGAAGTCGGTCTCAACACTTCCAGGCAACGATGACCAGTATTTACAACTGTCCGTTTCAGGTTTGAACGCAACATTAGAAATCATCACACCTGATTCCAGTTGGTGGCAGATCTTTTAATCACCGTTAGTAGATAGGGAAATCACGTGGACGCATTTAAGAAAGTAGTATGGCAAGAAGGTATGTTCATTGCCCCACAACATTTTCAACAACAAGACCGATACGTTCAAAATTACATTCGTCAGAACGTAGAAACACTGGCGGGCTTTGCTCCATTCTATGGCATCACCGAACTCACCATTAATCACGATTTACTGAAAATCGGAAAATTATCAGTAACAACGTGTTCAGGAGTATTTCCAGATGGCACGTACTTTGACTTAAAACGAGAAATTGCCATTGATATCCCGCAAGGAACCATCGAGTCAAACGCGTATCTAGCCCTGCCAATTTCACTTCAAGGAAACAACGATTACAGCAATACTGAATCTGCTCAGTCTCGCTATATCACTCAGTCTATCGATGTGTTCGATACTGCCACCACAGATAATGCCAGCGTTGAAATTGATGTAGCCCACTTAAATATCAGTATTAAGTTGGAAGGCGAAGATATGTCAGGCTTTACGCTCATTCCTGTCGCAAAGATTCTTGAAAGTACCGAATCGGGAGACGTCATTCTTGACCGAGCTTTCATTCCGGCTTGCTTACATTATGGCGCATCACAGTTCCTCACTGAGCGAGTGAAAGAGATCCATGCCCTAACCAGCAATCGTGCATCCAATCTACTCAAACGAATTCAGGCAGGACAAGGGCAAAAAAGCGCCCAGTCCATGATGCAAGATTATCTCTGGCTTCAAACTCTAAATACTTGGTTGCCTTGGTTTGACCTAACCATCAGCAATGACAAGCTGCAAACACACCAACTCTATGAAAAGCTGAAACAGTTTGAAGCACAAGTGATGGCGTTAACACCCGCTATTCCTGATGTGTGCCAACCATTGCAATACCACAAGCTGTATCAGAATTTTAATCCGCTGTTTTCTAGCCTTAGAAATTTACTGACATTAGTTCAGCAAGACTCTGTTATCGAATTCCACTGGGACAGTTCATTATTCGAAAAACGCCGCCTATTGCGCACTATGATCAAAGACCCAAGTAGTGTAGCTAATCGTCGCTTTGTGCTGAGTGTTAAATCTAACGTCAGCAGTTCTGAGCTCAACGAGTTGTTTCCGATATCAGCCAAGCTTAGTAACAACAACCGCATCGTTGATATCGTGCGCAACGCCCTATCTGGAATCCAATTGACACCATTACCGTTAGCGCCTAGCGAGCTAAAACCAATGCAGGGAATGGCATATTTTGAAATCGACACCTCCGATCGCATGTGGACGGAAATGCTTGAAAACAGAGATGCAATTGCACTGCATATCGACGCCCGCATAGCAGAATTGGACGTCGTTTTGTACGCGCTGAGGTAGCCAATGGACTATTTAGACGAAGACACATTGGTTTGGGATGGCGGCGAACAAAGCTTCGTTGCCCCTAATAGCACACCAGATCAACCTAAAGATAAGCGCGTACTGGTCGGTAATCAGCAAATCGAATTTCTTCGCCATTTTGATAAGGCTGAGAATCAGCTCATTAATATTAGTAGTGAATTACTATCGATCACATTAAAAATCCAGACACTCCCAGAACCAGAAGACCTATCGACACTAAGACATCAGCTTGTTAAAAGCATTAACGAGATCAAAGCAAAAGGTGCCGAATTAACCTATCCCGTCGCGGTTATCGACAAGCTGTGTTTTCTATATGCCGTAGTATTAGATGAATTCATCATCTATACAGACTGGGGAGAAAAGCGAGGTTGGGAAAACAAAACGCTCTTAAGTGAGCTTTTTGGCATGCGTAACGGTGGTGAATTGTTTTTTACTGTCGCCGACAAAGCACTACGTCAACCCCATAAACTGATCGACCTACTCGAAATCATTTACATTTTTCTTAATGTGGGATTTCGTGGTCAGTATCAAGAAGCTGGTAGTGAACAAAGAAAGTTATTTATCCACCAGCTGGAACAAATCATTAGCCAGTATCGGCAAATCGGTGGAATTTTCTGCCACACTAAAGTCACCTTACCCAAAGTACGTAAACCCTCACGCAAAAAGCGTTACTGGATCACTACCCTATTTTTTGTCTGCCTTATCACAACCACCATTGCACTAACCCAATTTTGGTACAACAAAACGCATGACCAGCGCGCACGTGATTTTAGTTTTTTAACCGATTACAGCCAGCGATATGTGCTCTCTGGTGAAGTAAGTGACATCGTTTTTATTAGTAGCGATAAGGATTTACAAAGCGCACCTCAACGTGGGAGTAAGTTGGAAGCCATCGCATCACCAACTGTTACGGTTGCACCTTCCCAAACAGACTGGTTGGTTCAACTTGCGACTTTTTCAACCGAAAAAAATGCACGTGCGTATGTCAATCAACTCCCCCCATCGAGTTATCACACACAAGTTGATCAGTATCGTGCTTATTTCAGAGTCATCATTAGAACAGAGTCCATACAACAGGCTCGTGAGATAAAAGACTGGTTCAGCGAGAAAGCGAGCATTAAACCCATTATTGTTCAGACCTCTGGTTCAGTAGACAGCAAGGAAGAATCGAATTAACTATGGCTATGGAAGCACCAAACACTCAAAAACCGTCGAAAAGCAAGCTAGTAGTGATTAGCCTGCTTGTTTTCATCCTTCTCTCAGGAATTGTTTTTATCAGCGCTTGGTTTTTGTTTTCTCCCACATATTGGATCCAAAGCTTAATTGCAGCGCTATTTGTCGGTATGCTCAGTTGTGGACTTTGTTTCTGGCTACTTTGGCGGAAGAGAAGTAAGCCAAAGGCAACACAAGAACATTTGCTGATCCAGAAACGCAAGAAGCTACTTGCGCTGCATTTTAAACGTATGCTAAACGCACAAAAACGTAAAAAACGCCTGACCAGTCGGTATGATCAGCCTATTTACTTACTGCTGAGTGAAGAGCCTAATAAAGATCGAAGTATCATGACTCAGATGGGTTATGAAGCCTATAAGGTTGACGATTTTGGGAATGATATTGAGTTCCCGATTCTATTCTGGCTCAGTGAGCACTCGATTCTCATTTCTATCAGTCAGGGAGAGGATCAACACCCTGAATATATCCAAACATTGTGCCGTTGTCTGATTAAATGGCGCCCTCGACAAGCCATTAATGGCTTGTTGCTTTCAACCAAGGTAGATAGCCTACTAAAAAGCAGCGAAGCGATTACCCAACACGCTGATCAGCAAAAATCGCAAATAAAAACCTTCAATCATGTGTTTGGGTTAAATTTGCCGATTTATAACATCATCACAAATATGGGTAATATCGCCGATTTTTGTCAGTTTTTCTCTGCATTTGACGAAGCAAAACGAAATGAAGTCTTTGGAGCCACATCGCCACACCAAAAACATGGCGGTATCGATGCTAACTGGTTTAATGATGAATATGACCATCTTATATCGCAACTCATTGCGAACATGAGCACTGCACTCTCAGGGCAATTAAACCAAGATTATCGAACGGCCATTTCCAGCGCACCTTATCAATTTGGCCTATTGAAACAAAGCTTATGGTTGTTCTTACAACGATTGTATCGAGGAGAACAGCTTAGTGATGGCCTTCAATTTAGAGGTTTTTACTTTACTCACACCGGGCAAGAAGGTGAAACCACCGATTTGCTCGCAAGTGCCGTCAATCTTGCTTTGGGGCATGAACACTACAAACATCACCCACAAATACCAGTCCAACAAACACTGTTTGCACAACACCTCATGAGTCATGTGGTGTTAAATGAACACACATTAGTTGGTGTGAATAAGCGCAAACAGAACTTCCTATTTTTTGCTCAAACCGCCTACACGTTCACGTGGTTAGCGATCCTTGGTTTTGTTTTGGCTGTCATCAAATTCGATTTTGACTACCAAAACCTGCGTGAAGCTCGTGCGGATAACATGCTGGAAAGATATAAAGAAGCCATTGCCGCAGCACCATATGATATTGAAAATATGGCTGACAACATTCCCAATCTCTATTCTCTGCACAAGATATACGCGTTGTACCTCCAACCAGAGCCATGGTATTCCTTGCCTTTCTTCCCCAGCTCTAGCATTAAACAAGAGGTAGAACAGGCATATTTCAATGAGTTAGAGCAAGTGTTGATCCCATCTATGGAAAATACGCTGGAGAAAGATTTATTTGTCTACGTAAACTTAGAAGATCAGGCAAAAACGCTCTCTCTACTTAACAGTTATCGCTTACTCTTCAATAAGGAGAGGACGAATATTGAAGAGCTAAAAAGCTATTTTATCAACAACTTACAAGAACAAGGAGAAGCAGACAGCGTCAACCTTGCCCAATTGCAGGTCCTTTTAGATGATGTGTTTACAAAAGATCTGGTCCCCGTTAAGGCAAATGTCGAGTTAGAGCAGCTCGCAAAGAAAGTAATCAATCAAACGGGTGTTGAGACACTCTTGTATGATCACATTTTGAACTCAGCCAAGTACGCTTCACGCATTGATGTTCGCCATGAACTTGGCAACCAGTTTTCACAAATCTTCCATTTTTCACCCCAGTACGTGGGGTATATGGTTCCCTACCTATACACCCCTTCCGGGTTCAATGAGTTGGATCTGTCTGTCGACTCACCAGTATTAAAAGAAGCCCTTTCTGCCTATGAAGGAGTCGCAGGAACAGCGCCAAGCGCACTCGAGATGTATCGCATCAGTCGAGATCTGAAACAGATGTATCAAAATGACTACATTAACTATTGGCGTGATTTCATTGCGAATATCAGTGTTGTAGAGATCAACGACTCTGCGGCTTTAAATAACACCTTAGACGTTCTCACTGCAGCAAGCGATAACCCGGTATCAAATCTGTACAACATCATCAGTAAATACACAGCAGTCCAGCTCATGACACCAAGTCAGGACCAAAATGAAAGCGCACAGTCACAAGCAGATATTGATAACGACAAAGTCGAATCAGCAAGACAAATTAAGCTGAGTTTTCAAGAATTCCACAAACTTGTTGCCACAGACGAGCAAGGTCAAAAGCCCATTGACACCATCCTAGGCTTGCTCACTAAAACTCAAAGCTGGCTCAGTGACTATTACAGCAGTAATGACCCACAAAAACTGGCTTATCAAACCCTTTCAGCGTCACTGAAAGCCAGTAATCCGATCTCAACCTTATCCTCACTCAATGACAATCGACATATCTTATTGGCACAAATTCTGAAAAACATCACAGTACAAAGCAATGAGATGCTATTAAGCCTTGCCCATCAATATCTCAACACAACTTGGCAAAAAGAGGTCTATCAACCCTATCAACAAACCATTGCAGCATTTTATCCCTTCAGTCGCGGTGCGACATCGGAAGCCAGTATTGCTGATGTAAAAACCTTTTTTAAATCCAGCGGTACATTGGACAGCTACTACAACAGCAAACTAAAGAGTTTTATTAAAGCTGACGATCATAGCCCTTACCTACCGGGCTTATTACCCAACTCAGGCTTAGCACTGGACCCTAGTGTCTGGCAGATGATCGAGAAAGCAAGCGACATACGCAGTGCACTATTTTTAAGTGACCCGAGTAAAGTAACCGTTCAGTTTCAGATCAAAGCCTTGGAGATGAGTGCAGACATCACTGAATTTTCTATCTTTGCCGAAAAACCGATATTCAGCTATCAGCACGGGCCTATGCTATGGAGTAACCAATCTTGGACAGGAGAAAATGAGCTGACAGACAGCCTCACCTTTGAACTGAAAGCCCAACAGCAATCATTAGATAATCAGCAATACAACGGGCATTGGAATTGGTTCAGGTTGGTCGAACCAAGAGTGAAAAATGCAACATCACAAGATACTCATATTGAGTTCAGCCACGAAGGAAGCAAGGTTCGCCTTGCGATTCGAACTCAAGGGCAAAGCAACCCATTTGTACCGGGATTCTTTGCTGGCTTTACGTTACCAAGCAGTATTTGATTTGAGATGACATTGACGATAACGACCAACACTTCTCAACGAGACCGGATCGTCCATTTACTTCGGCGATCCGGTTATCAGCTTCATGAGTTCATTACAAAACATAGCGTCAAAGCCAGCCACCAAAACTACGGTTGTGTGGTAATCAAAATCGCTTTCTCGCAAGCCAAAAAGCAGCAGCTCCTGCAAGAAGCACAATTTCTCACTCAACACCGTGCTGAATCTTGGCCAGAATTGTTGGATTACCACTCTTCACAAGGCATCGATTGGGTAGCATTGCCTTTTTGTGGCGAGCGGCCGACCCAGAAAAATATTTCCAATATTTACCAACTGGAGAAGCAGGTTGCCACCATACTGACGAGCATACACAACATAGGGTATATCCACGGAGACATTAAACCTGAAAACTTGCTCGTAAATGACCAACAACAAGTGACGCTCATCGATTTTGGTAGTTTGGTTCCTATCGGCGCAGCATACCAATCTCATCAAGGTTTAACTGCCAGCCCAAAATACTCGTCACAAGCTCAACTCACCGGAACCGGATTGGCCAAACCCATAGATGACTTTATCGCACTGGCGCGCACACTCGCAACGTTAACCACTCCTTCATTGCTTCCTTCCTGTTATCAAATGTTGCTTCTAAAAGACACAGGCTCTAAATGAGCTGGATAACCATTTGAGAAATCAACCGTCATCCTGTTTTCTCACCAACCGTGAACTTTATGAACAAAACCTTTTTTATGCTCAATATTCTTTTTATATACGCTTTAAAGACAAAGATTTAACACCTTTTTAACCTTAAACACATCTGCAAGGTTGAATCTTCCCTTCCGAGCAGACCAAACATATAACGATAAGTGCATTTCACTAAGAGATGTACGCCTACATAAGGAACGTGAAACATGTTTAAGGTACTCAAACCAACACTGGCCGCTTCGATCATCGCTGCTTCATTTTCTTTCAACGCTTTTGCAGCTGATCTCGACAAAATCCACTTTCTAATTCCTGGTGGCGCTGGCGGTGGCTGGGACATGACCGCTCGTGGTACGGGTGATGTATTGGTCAAAGAAGACATCGTTGAGAATGTCTCATTCCAAAACCTTTCTGGCGGCGGCGGCGGTAAAGCCATCGCACACCTTATTGAAACCGCAAAACGCCAAGAAGACACACTGATGGTGAACTCAACTCCCATCGTCGTTCGTTCACTCACAGGTGTATTCCCTCAGTCTTTCCGTGATTTGACCCCTGTAGCCGCGACCATTGCAGATTATGGTGCAATCGTGACCATCCCTGATTCAAAATACAACACGTGGAAAGACGTCGTGAAGGATTTTGAAAGCAACCCTCGCAAAGTGAAAATTGCAGGTGGCTCAGCGCGTGGCAGCATGGATCACCTTGTGGTTGCAGCCGCCTTTAAAGGCGAAGGTTTTGATGCCAAGAAAGTACGCTACATAGCATACGATGCAGGCGGTAAAGCAATGGCAGCATTGCTCTCTGGTGAAACGCAACTTCTGTCTACCGGACTTGGTGAAGTATTGGAGATGTCAAAATCTGGCCAAGTTAAAATTCTTGCCGTCACTGCACCTGAGCGTTTAGCCGCTGCTCCAGATATCCCAACACTTGCTGAGTATGGTAATGAGACTATATTCGCTAACTGGCGTGGATTCTTCGCCGCTCCTGGGGCAAGCCAAGAAAAAATTGATGAGTGGAATACGGCTCTGAAGAAAATGTACAAGACAGACCAATGGCAAGTGGTACGTGACCGCAATGGCTGGATTGACAACTACAAAGCAGACAAAGATTTCTACGCATTTCTGGAAGATCAAGAGAAGCAGATGGGCGACCTAATGCGTGAACTTGGTTTCTTGAAATAACCCACCAGTGAGGGCTAACTTGCACCAGCCCTCACATTGACCGGTCACTCCGGTTAGTGGTTAACCTTGTTTTTGCCGTACTTAAGATTACATTCAAAACTCCTTTGTTTATTGCGAAATAAACAGGTAAGTAAATTGACTAGCAGCAATCCGCTTACCCTTTGGTTAATGGCCACCCTGAAAACATTTTCATTAACTTCTTAAGTACGGTTTTTCTTTACCCAACCATCTGCACCGCGAATAAGGTCATGCGTTTGTCGCTAATACCAACAACTCAAGCAGCATGGTTCAGAACTTCATATGGAGTTGGATATGTCGGATCTGCCAACGAAATTGATGAGTAAAGAGTACCTACTGTGCCGCGATCGTGTCGGTGCAATGATATTCTTGCTTCTATGCCTATGTTACGGCTACCAAACGTCACAAATTCCTCTTTTCCCCGGAGATGAGTACGAACCTTTTACGGCCAGAACGCTTCCTACCCTGCTTACTTACGTAGGTATTGGGCTCTCACTACTTTTATTGGTCACTGGTCAACCAGACAAACAAAGTGGCGCAGTGGTCGGCTTTAACTGGAAACTGCTTGGTGGTTTTCTTGCTCTGATGGCGCTCTATGGTGTTGGGCTGACTTACCTTGGGTTTGTATTAGCGACAGGTTTCTTTCTTCTTGCCGGTTTCTACTTACTCGGAGAGCGCCGTAAAAGCATTCTTTTTGGGGCGTCATTTCCATTCGTGATCGCCTTCTACCTTCTTCTGACTCAGGGACTGGATATTTATCTGGAACCGGGGCTGATCTTTACCCTTTGGGCATCGTAATTTAAGGACTTGGATTATGTTAGATGGAATCTTACAGGGTCTATCGACCGCAGTGATGCCAATGAACCTGATGATGGTGATCGTCGGTTGTTTCGTCGGCACCTTTATCGGCATGTTGCCGGGGCTTGGACCAATTTCCGCCATAGCGCTAATGATCCCTATCACCTATGGCCTAGACCCTTCTTCTGGCCTTATTTTGATGGCTGGTGTTTATTATGGTGCAGTATTTGGTGGTTCAACTTCTTCGATTTTGATCAACGCGCCGGGCTGCTCATCCACCGTAGTAACCGCATTTGATGGCTATCCAATGGCGCAAAAAGGACAGGCAGGTAAAGCATTAGCACTGGCAGCGTATTCATCATTTACTGGGGGCACTTTGTCCGCCATTATGCTGCTCGTGGCAGCGCCCGCGCTGGCAACTGTATCGCTGAGCTTTCAATCATCTGATTACTTTGCACTGATGCTACTTGGCTTGTCTGCCGTTGCTGCTTTTGCTGGTAAAGGCCAAGTCATCAAAGCATGGATGATGACGGTATTGGGCTTAATGTTGTCTACAGTAGGAATTGATAAAGGCGTCGGTGTGGAACGTTTCACCTTCGGCCTAACCGATTTGATGGATGGTTTTAGTTTCCTACTATTGGCCATGGCGACTTTTGCACTCGGTGAGACCTTAATGGGGATCTTGAAACCCGAAAAAGATACCCGTGACGAAGAACAAAACCGAATGAGCAATATCGGTTCGATGAAGGTCACCAAGGAAGAAATAAAAGATGTTGCGCCGGTCTCGATCCGCTCTTCAATCTTAGGTTTCTTTACTGGCGTCCTTCCGGGTGCAGGTGCAACCATTGCGGCTTTCCTTAGCTACGGTATGGAACGCAACCTTGCTCCGAAAGAGAAAAAAGAAGAGTTTGGTAAAGGCAGTATTCGTGGCCTTGTAGCACCGGAATCAGCCAACAATGCAGCATCAAGTGGTTCGTTTGTCCCTCTGCTTACATTAGGTATTCCGGGTTCGGGCACCACTGCCATTATGCTCGGCGCATTGATCGCATACGGCATTCAGCCTGGGCCACGCTTGTTCGTTGAACACCCAGACGTGTTCTGGTCAGTGATTATTTCCATGTACTTTGGCAACATTGTGCTGGTTATTTTAAACCTGCCGCTGATCCCATATATCTCCAAGTTACTGGCGGTACCTAGAACTGTGCTGCTGCCGATGATCCTGTTCTTTTCCATCACTGGGGTATATCTAGTCTCCTTCAATACCATGGATGTATTTATCATGTTGTTGATTGCGATGGGCGCCATTGCCTTGAGGCTAGCCAACTTCCCACTGGCTCCATTGCTACTTGGCTTTATTTTAGGTGGCTTGATGGAAGAGAACTTACGCCGAGCACTGATGATCAGTGATGGCGAGCTCAGCTTCCTATGGGAACGCCCAATTACACTGATCTTTACTGTTCTTGCTGTCTTAGTTCTATGTAGTCCAGTATTGGTAAAAATTGTCCAGAAACTGCGCCCGGCGCCTGCAAAAATGGAACAACCTCGATAATTACTACCGCATGATTAGGTCTTCAACCTAAATTTAGGAGCTCATTTGAGCTCCTTTTTTTGTTTAAAAATCCCGTCGCTTATAAGGCTGTTCGATAATTGCACCCAAAACAATTAGAGCATATACTCTAAAGTCATTTTTTACATCGAGCCCGGCTATGACGTTACGACCATTATCTGTATTACTTAGCTGCCTGAGTTTATACGCGCCACTTTCTCTAAGTGCCACCATCAGCTTTGATCAAGCTTGGCAGCTACTACAAAAAGACAATAACTCACTAGCTGCTCAACGTGCCAATGTTGAGCGCTATCAGCATATTGAATCGTCTACGTCTAACCTCAATCTACCCTCGGTTTCCATTGGTGCCAACTACACTCGATTAGATTCAGATATTACACTATCTGGTAAAGACTTGTTTGAGAGCACAGGTCAAAGCCTGCATGTGCCGCCAAATCTAGCGCCGATACTTGGCCCTGTGTTAGCTCAAGCTGGTTCGGTCACCTCCACCATCACTGAGCGTGATATTTTCACTTCATCAATTCGTGCCATATGGCCAATTTTTACTGGTGGGCGTATCAGCGCAGCGCAATCCGCAGCTGAAGGCAAAGTGGATGAGGCCAAGAGCCAGCTTGCGATGGAAACTCAGGCACGTTTCGAAGATTTGAGTAAATACTATTTCAGCGTATTGCTCGCTAAAGACGTACTGGAAACACGAACACTCGTTGAGTCAGGTTTAACCAAACATCGCGACAATGCCATTAAGTTAGAGCAACAAGGACAAATAGCTCGTGTTGAGCGCCTTCAGGCTGAAGCGGCACTAGATAAAGCGGTCGTCGAACGTAAAAAAGCCCAGAAAAACCTCGATATCGCTCAAGCAGCGCTAACACAAGTACTCAATCAACAAGCTGTTGTTGAGCCGCGTGATTCATTGTTTATTAATGACACTCTCCCACCACTGGATGCCTTCGTCGACCAAACACTCACTACCTACCCTGGGTTGGATTTGTTGGATGCTAAAGAAAAACAGGCCTCCAGCCTTATCAAAGCGGAACAAGGTAAATACTACCCTGAAGTCTATTTATATGGTGATTACAGCCTTTATGAAGAAGACTCTTTGGCCTCCAAAATGAAGCCTGACTGGCTCGTCGGCATTGGCGTCAATGTCCCTTTGATTGAATCTTCAGGTCGCAGTGACCAAATTAAAGCTGCTCATAGTGCCGTCTCTCAAGTGAAATATCTTAAGGCGCAGGCGAAACAAGACCTCAGCGTTTTAGTACAAAAAACCTATCTTGAAGCCCAACAGGCACAAGAAGAAGTGCAAGGTTTAGACTCAAGCCTCGCACTGGCCAACGAGAACTTAAAATTGCGCGACAAAGCCTTTTCACAAGGGCTATCTACCTCAACAGACGTTGTCGATGCACAGCTTTACCTAGCAAGCATTCAAACACAGCAATCCGCAGCGAAGTTTAACTACCTGCTCTCACTAACCAAGCTGCTCGCCCTGTCCAATGAAATGAACACATTCACTCAATACCAGCAAACCGCCACTAGTGCGGCAACTAAATAAGGATCCATGATGAAAAATACTAAACCCGTTGTGCTTGTCGCTGGTGCCATCGCTTTGAGCTCATGGATTGGATACAGCTTCTATCAAGCTTCTCAACCCGAGCCGCTACGCTTACAAGGTCAAATCGAATCTCAGCAATACAGTATTTCATCTAAAGTTCCGGGGCGAATTGATCAAGTTTTAGTGCGTAAAGGTGATGAAGTTGAAAAAGGCCAACTCATTTTCACACTTCACAGCCCTGAGATTGATGCCAAGCTTGAACAAGCCATTGCTGGTCAAAAAGCAGCAGGAGCACTCGCAGAAGAAGCAGAAAAAGGCGCTCGTGAGCAACAAATTCAAGCGGCCAAAGACCAATGGCAAAAAGCTAAAGCAGCGGCTGAGCTGATGGAAAAAACCTACCTGCGCGTGAACAACCTCTATCAAGATGGTGTTGTCGCTGAGCAAAAACGTGATGAGGCTAAAACCCAATGGGACGCAGCTAAATATACTGAAAGCGCCGCTTTCCAAATGTATCAAATGGCGAAAGAAGGCGCTCGCACTGAAACCAAAGTTGCTGCCGCAGAAAAAGCACGAATGGCCGCTGGTGCGGTGGCAGAAGTTGAAGCCTATGCCGCAGATACCAAAATTGAAAGTTGGTTTAACGGTGAAGTGTCTCAAGTTTTGCTTCAAAGTGGCGAGCTGGCACCACAAGGCTTCCCAGTCGTCACGGTTGTCGACACCAAAGATTCATGGGCAGTATTGAATGTGCGTGAAGATCAGCTTAAACAATTTCAGAAAGGTCACAAATTCACCGCTTACTTACCAGCGCTCGATCAAAGCGTTGAATTTGAAGTGTCACATATTGCCGTAATGGGAGATTTTGCGACTTGGCGTTCCACCGACGCCTCTCAAGGGTTTGACTTGCGTACCTTCGAAGTCGAAGCACGTCCAACTACGCCACGTAACGATCTACGTATGGGCATGAGCTTAGTGGTTGCGTTGTAATATGACACGTGCACCCTACTCTCAATGGCAGATATTAAGACACGATAGATGGTTACTGTCGTGTCTCACTTGGCTACCTCTTGCACTTGCACTGTCTATTTGGGCCATCTTTTCCCAAGGTATCGCGCGTGATTTACCGGTAGCAGTTGTCGATCTCTCCCACAGTCCCATATCTGTGAGTCTGACACGACATTTCGACGCAAGCCCCACGATTGCAGTAACCCATCAATATCAAAGTGCTTATGAAGCGAAACAAGCTTTAGTGAAAGGCGACATTTATGCTTATGCCGTCATTCCGACAGATTTTGATAAAACCGTGATCAAAGGGCTTTCTCCGCAGATCTCTGTTTTCTATAACAGCCAGATGATCTTAGTCGGTAAGCTGATCAACTCTGCATTTGTTGGTGCACAAACGACTTTTAATGCCAAACTGTCCACCATTCATCATTTAGCAAAAGGAAGTGGTACCATTCAATCGGCGATGGGCCAAGCACTTCCCATTCGTAGTCAAATCACGCCTCTTTTCAACAAAAACTCAAACTATGCACAGTTTTTGGTTTCTGCCATCGTGCCTGCGTTATGGCAAATCGTGATAGTCGTGAGCACTATTCTTATTCTCGCAGCTAATCAAAGAGTTAAAGGGTTGTTACCTTGGCTTTCTGAACAACCTATCAGAACACTACTCAACACCTTGTTGCCTTACATGCCCGTGTTTATGTTGCAAGGGTTTGGCTTTCTCTGTTGGTTTTATATTGGTTTTGAATGGCCATGGCACGGGAACATGTTGATGCTTGTGTTTGCACAATTCATCACCATGCTCGCGTGTATCGTAATGGGAAGTTTCTTCTTCTTTTTAACACTTGATCCTGCTCGCGCGATGAGCTTTGCAGGTGCATTCACCGCGCCAAGCTTTGCCTTTATGGGCATCACCTTCCCTGTCGGCGATATGAATGCGTTAGCGCAGTTTTGGCGCAGCCTACTGCCTATTAGTCATTATATTGAAGTACAAGTGAGCCAAGTAAGCTATGGTGCGACTACGTTCAACGCTTTCACACACCTACTTCCCATGGTTGGTTACCTTATCCCAGCATGTTTGGTTGTTTTATTGATGAAAAAACACCTCACGGTAGCATCGCAATCGGAGAGTTCTCATGTCTCTGTTTGAACTGCTTAAAGCAGAACTAAAAACCCTACTCACTAACCCAGTTGTGGTACTCACCGTATTCGGTGGTGTGGTCTTTTATTCCTTTCTCTACCCGCTGCCATACAGCCAGCAAACACCGACAGAGCAACGCGTTAGCGTGGTCAACCTCGATAATAGCCAACAAAGCTACCAACTTGAGCGCATGGTCGATGCAACCCAACAAGTGAAAGTGGTTCGTCGCGATCATTCCCTCGCACAAGCGAAAGCGGCATTTTTAAACGGTGAAATCAGTGGGGTTTTGGTGATTCCGGAACACTTTTACAAAGATTTGCTGCTAGGAAAAAGTCCGACACTTTCTTACGCCGGTGATGCTTCTTATTTTTTAGTGTACGGGACAATTGTTGAAGGACTTGCGCACGCAGGTGGCACTCTGGCGGCAAAAGCGACTGTTTCTCGTTTGATGATCAATGGCGAGCCGTTATCTTTGGCATCAGAACAATACACACCAGTGAAACTCAATATGAAGCCAACCTTTAACCCAGAAATGGGGTATGTCGATTACGTTGTACCCGCGGTCTTTGTATTAATTTTGCAGCAAACATTAGCCATGGCGGCTGGCCTTATCGTAGGGACTCAAAAGCACGGCAACGGGTATTGGAATCGAGTTTCTCCCACCGCACTTTTTGGCGTACGTGTTTTCGTCTTGGTGGGTATTTATTATCTATTGAGTATGTATTATTTCGGCTCAAGCTTTTCATTTCATGGCATTCGCACTCTAGGTAAACCCAGCGAGTTACTAACACTCCTTCTGCCATTCTTACTAACATCTAGCTTTATTGGTATCTGGCTCGGCGCCATCACACCAAGAAGAGAGCTTGTCACGTTAGTTGTGCTGATCAGCTCAATGCCTTTGGTCTTCAGTGCCGGCTTTATCTGGCCAGTAGAAGCTATCCCGACAGCTATCGTGTTTTTGTCTAAACTGTTTCCAAGTACACCAGCAATCCAAAGTTTTTTAGGATTAAACCAAATGGGTGCAAGTTGGCAGCAAATCGCCGAAAACTGGTACTTGCTATGGGTTCAAGTCTTGTTTTGGGGTGTGCTTGCCTATCTAGGCTTAAAAAAACAGCTCGTCCATCATCACTAACTTATGAAAAAGGTTAAGCAAAATACTTAACCTTTTTTCGTTTAAACACAGTTGTTAAAGATAATACCGCAGATATCGCCCTTCGATATCACTCCATGTTTTGGTGCCTATTTGTTGCTCAATTAGGCTGATTGTCGCTTTATCAAATCCCCCATCGGCATCAAACCTCATTGATGCTAACAAGGTGTCGAGGCTTTTACCTGATTGATGTAATGCCGTGTCGAGCTCAAACCAAAATGCGGCGCCTTTGCGATAAAACAATGGGTAATACTGATATTGCTTGTTTTCCGTCACTTTGTGGTGAGCCGCTAATAGGCCTGTTTTTACAAATGGGTATTTGGTTGCAAAATCATGCCATTGACCAAGCGGGCTTTTCATCTCAAACGGCGAGCCATTCAGAGACTTAATCGCGTAATACTCCGCTAGGCTTTCATTGGCCCAAAGTGGCGTCTTCTGAGTTTGCAGCATATGGACAGATTCATGGGCTGCAATTTTCAACATCATCTGCAATGAATCATTCGTGACTTTTCCATCGTCGATCATCGCATTAACCAAGATCAGCGTATTCCCTGTCGCGCCACCGATACTTCCAGCATATCGCTCACGCTTTAAAAACCCCATTCTCCATTGCTTCTGCTCCCGATTAGGGAACACTTGGTTAATATAGCGAAGCTGGCGCTCAAGCGTCGGCTTCCATCGTTTCATGTTCTCCGTGACTAATGGCGTATCACTGTAAATATCAACCTGCTTATCGCCCAGCTTGATTTGTGTTTTATCAAGCCCCCATAACATGAATAATGGTGGTTGTTCCGCGCTAGGCAAGGATTCACACTGCCCTCCCGGTACACAAACCTGACTATCTACTTCAGTATCCTCACCGCGTTTAAATCTTGGTAAGCTATTCCATTCGCTGAGAAAGTACCAACCTTGCTTTTCATCGAATGCGGAGCGATTTTTAGATGCATCAAAACCTGCATCGGTAACCGCAAAAAGATAGCTTTTCCACTCGACTCGTTGGCACGTCACTGGTTTTTCATACGGCAAAGCGCCACGTCCATGTTCACCACTCACACATACAAGCTGTGGTTGAATATGGCTTTTTAATGTGCGAGATGGCGTAACAGAAAACTCACCCAACGAGCTTGTATCAACAGACATAATCAGTTGTTGTGGGTCACTTTCATCGACCTTGACTTGGTAGCTCAATGTGGGTGAGCCTACCGCCAATGTTGGAAGTAAAGAAAGCAGAGGCGGTAAGGTTTTTAGCAGAAGCTTCATGAACAAAACGGTTAGTGGATGTCAGAAGTTCTGACTCATGAAGTGAAGAAAAGTTCGCTTAGACTGATGCGTTCAGATAATTCTTACATTAAGTTATGCTTAAGTTTACTCAGCCAAGTGTTGAATGAGCTCGTGCAGCAACCGTTTAAGCTGACGAGCCTTTTCGGCATCGTAGTCCACCTGAGCGATTAATTGAGTGGGCAAACACGACAATGTCTTTTGTAACGCACGCCCAGAGTCTGTAAGAAAAATGAGCATTTTACGTTCGTCATCCTCATCTCGCTGGCGCATCACGAGCTCGGCTTGCTCCATACGTTTTAAAATCGGTGTAAGCGTGTTGCTATTGAGCAGCGCTTGTTTACCAATCTCCCCCACAGTGATCCCATCTTGCTGCCAGAGAATGAGCAAAATAATGTATTGAGGATAAGTCAGCCGATGTTGTTCAAGCAGTGGTTGGTACAGCCGTGTAACCAAGCGCGACGCGGCATACAACGGAAAACACAATTGGTTTTCCAGCTTCTGATGCTCCTCAGGAACGTGCTTTTTCATATCACACTGCCAATGCTTGCTGAATGTGTTTTTCCAACGCTTCAGGCTTCGTGGTTGGTGCAAATCGCTTAATCGGTAACCCATCTTTGCCGATTAAGAATTTAGTAAAGTTCCACTTTATCCGACTTCCTAAAACTCCCGGTAATTGCTGCTTCAAATAGACAAAAACCGGATGGCTATCTTCACCATTGACCTCCAATTTTTCACTCATGGTGAAATCAACGCCATAGTTAATCAGGCAGCCGCCTTGGATCTCACTGGCGTCACCCGGCTCTTGCTGGCCAAACTGGTTGCAAGGGCAACCGATAATAACCAGCCCTTGATTAGCATACCGCTCATGTAGCGTTTGCAACCCTTCATATTGAGGAGTTAACCCGCATTGACTAGCCGTGTTAACAATAAGCACCACCTTGCCTTCTAAATCTTCAAAGTTCAGCGACTTACCTTGTAGCATGTTAATTGATAGCTGATGAAACTGACCCATTATCTGACTCCTTATTCTGTACGCACAAAATATATCGCGCACGATATAACTCCACAATGATAGTTCAATTTTTGAAATAAATTCAGTGTATAGAAAACAACCTTTAACACGCTCAGCATGTGCACAAAACGCTCAAGATCGACAAATTTATAAAATTCACCCCTACAAATCGTGATGATTATTCAGGTGAAAACAAAAGCCAGTTTGCGCCGATGATTGGTTAATTATTATGCAAACAAATTAATAACAAGAGACGTGTATGATGAAACGACTAAATAAACTGTTAATTGCAACTGCTGTCACCTGTGCATTTTCGGCAACCGCAAATGCGGATGCTATCCTGCATGCATTTAATTGGAAGTACTCCGACGTTACCTCTAATGCCAGCGCCATCGCTCAAGCTGGCTACAAGAAAGTGCTTATCTCTCCGGCAATGAAGTCGAGTGGCAATGAGTGGTGGGCACGTTATCAGCCTCAGGATTTACGTGTGATCGACTCACCGCTGGGCAACAAACAAGATTTGCAAGCCATGATCGCTGCACTGCAAAACGTTGGCGTCGATGTTTATGCTGACGTAGTACTAAACCACATGGCAAATGAGAGCTGGAAGCGCAGCGATCTCAACTACCCCGGCACTGAAGTCCTAAACGACTATAGCAGCCGCGCAAGCTACTATCAGAACCAGACATTATTTGGTGATCTCAACAATAATTTGTTCTCAGCGAACGATTTTCATCCTGCTGGATGCATTACTAATTGGAGCGATCCAGGCAACGTACAGTACTGGCGTTTATGCGGTGGAAGTGGTGACGCTGGCCTCCCTGATCTCGATCCAAACCAATGGGTTGTTTCTCAGCAACGCTTGTATCTCAATGCGTTGAAAAATATGGGCATCAAAGGCTTTAGAATTGATGCGGTAAAACACATGAGCCAATACCAGATAGACCAGATTTTCACATCGGACATCACCTCAGGAATGCATGTGTTTGGAGAAGTGATCACCAGTGGTGGTAAAGGTGACAGTGGCTACGAAGCGTTTCTTGCGCCTTACCTGAATGCAACCAATCATGCTGCCTATGACTTCCCACTTTTTGCGGCGATTCGTTCTGCTTTCTCACTCAACGGCGGCTTAAACCAACTGCATGATCCACAGGCTTATGGTCAAGCATTGCCAGATGCTCGCGCCATCACCTTTACCATTACTCATGACATCCCAACCAATGACGGATTCCGTTACCAAATTATGGACCCTCAGGATGAGCAACTGGCGTACGCCTTCGTTCTGGGTAAAGACGGTGGCACACCACTTGTCTACAGTGATGAGCTGTCAGATGCGGAAGACCGAGACAATGGCCGCTGGGCGAATGTGTGGAATGACAGCAAGATGAAAGGCATGCTCAGCTTCCACAATGCAATGCAAGGTAAAACCATGACCATGTTGCACAGCGATAAATGCACCCTATTGTTTAAGCGAGGAAAAGAAGGCGTTGTTGGTATCAACAAATGTGGCGAGTCACGTAGCATCACGGTTGATACATACCAGCACGAGTTTAACTGGTATGTTGAATACAAAGACGTACTCAGCAACGCAACTGAAACAGTAAACTCACGCTACCACGTTTTCACCCTACCCGCTCGCACTGCAAGGATGTATAAACTGTAACGGCTTTAACAACGAAAAAGGCGCGAAATTCGCGCCTTTTGTTTTTCACTTAAGCCGTTTGAGGTTGCGGCTTACGTTTATTCTGCTGTGGCTTTGCGCCAGTTCTTTTTGCTTTATGAGGTTTTGAGCCTGCTTTATTTTCGTTGGAACCACGTTGTTGGCCAGTAGAAGTCGGCTTTCTGCGTTTCTTACTCTTGTCCGCATCTTTTAATGCTTCATCACTAAACTGGAAACGACGCTTAGGTTTTCGCGTAGGCTGCTTTGGCTCTTGTTTGGCTTGGCTACCATCCGCTGCCGTCTTCGGTTTCTTTGGTTTTTTCGGCTTCTTAGGTTTAATCGGACGTGTATCCAGTTTCGATTCTGGCACTGGATTGGTTGGCACAAAACCATCCAACTCATTGCGTGGCAATACTTGCTTGATCAAACGCTCAATTGAGAATAGCTCTGGTGCTTCCAGTGCGCAGACAAGTGAAATCGCTTTACCTACTTCACCAGCACGACCAGTACGGCCGATACGGTGAACGTAATCTTCAGCGACTTTCGGTAACTCAAAGTTCACCACTTGCGGCAATTGCGGGATATCGATACCACGCGCAGCAATATCCGTCGCAACCAAAACACGAATATCACCAGATTTAAATTCTGCCAATGCACGAGTTCGTGCACCTTGGCTTTTGTTTCCATGAATAGCCGCCGCCGCAAGCCCTTTTTCATTCAAGAATGAAGCTAAGCGGTTTGCACCGTGCTTAGTCTTGGTAAACACCAACACTTGCTGCCAGTTGCCATCTTTAATCAACTTCACCAGCATTGGCGCTTTTTTCTTCACATCAGCAGGGTAGATAAACTGTTCTACCGTGCGGGCAGTTGAGTTTGCTGGGTTAACTGAGATTTCAACTGGATCATTGACCAACCCTTTGGCTAGCTCGCGAATTTCTGGCGAAAAAGTTGCGGAGAACAATAGGTTCTGACGTTTTTCAGGCAGCAATGCTAAGATCTTACGGATATCACGGATGAATCCCATATCCAACATTCGGTCTGCTTCATCAAGCACCAACACTTCCAGTTGATCAAACTTAACCGCATTTTGATTGTATAAATCCAGCAATCGCCCCGGCGTGGCAACCAACACATCCACCCCTGCACGCAAGCGTTGCATTTGAGGGTTAATCTTTACACCACCAAATACTACGGCGCTCTTTAGAGACAAATGACGGCTATAAATAAAGACGTTTTCTTGAACTTGAGCAGCCAATTCGCGTGTTGGCGTTAAGATCAGCGCTCGAACCTGATTACTACGAACACGAGGACCATTCGCCAGCCGTTCCAAAATTGGTAGTGTGAATCCTGCTGTTTTACCGGTTCCGGTCTGCGCGGCCGCCATTGCATCTTTACCTTCCAGTATCACCGGAATAGCTTGCTGCTGGATGGGAGAAGGCGTGTCGTATCCTTTTTCCTGAATAGCTTTAAGGATTGGCGCCGAAAGACCTAACGAGGTAAAACCCATATATGATTCTCAATTGTTGATGAAGTAATGTATTCGCCTAAATGCAGAGACGAGAAAAGTGCGACATTCTGAGTGTTTCGCCGCCTTTTAGCAACTTACTTTTTAAAAGATGACTGAGAACACAACCGTTTGTTCGGAAATACAGTTTTTAGAGTGCGATTTTTAGCAATGTGGGGCGACAGGTAAACAGCTTTGAGACATAAATCCTCTAAAAAACCTGCCGCAATAATCACGAGATTGACTTGCTCAATATGGGGAAGATTCGATAAGCAAACGGCAGACCTGACCCTGCTACTTTGCTCATCTTTACCTTAGTAGGTGCCGATGAGGCGAACCATTTCATTAGACTTGACCCTATTTACTTCTTTCTATTTTAATTTTTCTTTTTAACCCAAGAGAAAAGTAAGCTTAAAAGTATTCCAAAAACAAACAAATAACCTACCCAGTTAATTCCTTCAGCATCCGAAGAATAAATTACATTTCCTTCAAAAAACATTTCAACAATATAGTACGGACCATTAGGACTAGTTTCAGACACAGAATATATAATTAATATCTTTTGATTATAGTATTCACCTCCGTACTTAAATTGATTATATCCATCTAAATAATCATTTACTATCAGATGAACTGGGCGTTCTCCTTTAATAATAAATCTAGATTCCACCCCTGAATTACCTCTAGAGTAACCAAATTTCAATTCAACGGGGACAAGTATACCTTCCTTCTTAACAATTTTTGACTCAGGCACACAGCCTAAAACTAAAAAGACCGATAGAAATAGAAAAAATATTTTAATCAGAATATATTACCTCTTGCGCAGTAATGCCCAGCCCTAAGGTATCAACTAGGTCTGACCAAGTACCTTCTTGTTTCATAACATTAGCTGTTTTAGGAGCAGAAAGTGAAAAACCAACGGCTGTATTAACAGCAGCACCGATATCAGCACTTGCTTCTGGATCAAATAACGGGGTCAGGTCTTGCCTTTTGATAATCATTGCTTTTTGTATGTCAAAATTAACTGAAAATCTATATTCGTACTTTGGCTCACAACACGTTTCGTGGCACAAATGAGCAGGCTTCCCTGCTCATTTTGTTAAGTATTAAGCGCTTAAACCGGTGGATTGGGATACCTGACCGACGAGCTCTTTTAAGTTCGCTGCTACTTCGTTGAGTGTGGCTAATTCTTCTTCTGTGAATGGGTGTTTAAGTAGCTCTTGCGCGCCATTTTTACCAACAACTGTTGGTAAACTTAATACAACATCATGCAAGTCATATGCGCCTTCCATCATGGTTGCAACGGGAAGGACAGAACGTTCATCAATGGCTATCGCCTGAATAATACGGAACACACTCGCAGCAATGCCATGGGTTGTATTGAGCTTACGTTTAAAAATCTCGTAGCCTGCCTGTTTCACCGACTCAAGTAACTCATCGGCACAGATCCGCTCGATATGGTGGGTATCGCAATAATAGTCGGCTGGTTGCCCTGCGATAGAAATAAGACTTTTCGGCGTAAAGCAGTTACTGCCGTGCTCACCTAATACGTAGCCAAAGATATTTTTAGGGTCGAGGTTAACGCGGTTCGCCACAATGGTCATCAGGCGCGCCGTATCAATCACACAGCCGCTGCTGATTACATGAGAAGGCTTAAAGTTGGTATTTTTAACGATAAAGTGCGTCACAATATCACATGGATTCGTTACGACGATGAGAGTGGCATTGGGCGCAACACGCTCGACTTTTCTCGCAATTTCGACACCAATTTTGCTGTTGATTTCTGCAAGATCGACACGAGTTTGACCTTGCTTGATCTGCGCGCCAGCGGTGATCACAACGATATCTGCCCCGATCAGCGATAAGTAGTCATCGGTTGGAACCAAGTGTGTATTTTTAGAGAAGGTTAACGCCGCCGTATGGCGAAAATCAAACACCTCCCCTTCTGCTCGTTCTAAATTCTGGTCGAGGAGAACCAATTCACTTACACTGCCCATGGTTAGGAGGTAGTTACAGATCCCCACACCCACGGAACCAGCGCCAATTACGCCAATCTTCATATTTCAATCCCTGATAATTTAATCAACTAAATTCAATTTTACTTATAAAAGGCTAACTTTCGTTAGTTTTTATTGCTATAAATTTAAATAACTAACCTTTTACCTTATATATATCTAGTTATTAACACTTTTGCATCATAAAAATGCTATTAAGAAATCTAAATGCTTAGATAACAAACAAAGCCCACTAAAAAGTGGGCTTTGTTATTTGGGTCTGTCACTATTTATCGCCGTTTGAAGAAACGTCCATCCGTTCGATACAGCAACAATGCAAACAGGATCAATCCACAGCCAATCAGTTTATTGCCTGACAATGTTTCGTTGTACCACGTTACACTCAGTACCACGGTCCAAATCGGTTCAAGGATCATGATTAAAGCGGCATTCGCCGGATTGGTATGTTTTTGTCCAAGGGTTTGCATTACGTACCTCAACGCGGTAGCTAGTAAAGCACTGGCTGCAAACCAGCCCCAAATCGATGGTTCAACGGCTTCGGGAAACTCTTCAAATAACAGTGAAGTAATCAGTGAAAAGCAGCCGGTGACAAAAAGTTGGATGCAAGTGAGCAAGAGTACCGGTAACTTTTGCGAGTATTTGCTGTTCACATTAAAGTGCAGCGCAAGCATGGTGGCGTTGACTAAAAACCAGATGTGACTCGCTGATTGTTGCCACCCTCCCGCAAGCGATAAAAATGCCAAACCCGATATCGCGACAGGCATAGAAAACCAGAAAATCCGTTTTGGCTTTTGCCCGAACAACATCCATGCGATCAACGGTACCATTAGCATGGAGAGACTCACTATGAACGCCCCTTCCCCCAGCGTATCGCTGATTGAAATCGCGTATATCCAACTCATTAACGCCATGGTGAGTAAGCATCCAACTAAGGCAGCTGAGCGGATGTCTTGCCAACGGGTTTTAAACAATGCTTTGTAGCATAGAGGCAGTATACAAAGGGATGCGATCAAAAATCGCAGACCAATAAAACCAAACGGCGGTAACCCTTGAATGGCTTCTTTGGAAAATACCCAGCCAAACGCTGCAAACAGCGTAGTGACGACTAAAATAGAGGCAGCTTTACGTTCAGCGTTCAATATCAATTACTCTTAGTATTTATTGTGTTTTACAACGCATTTTTTGTTGTGTGTGTTTGACTATGACAAATTCATTCAGAGAGTTCGACCGCAGTAATGGTGATTTTCTCATTGTCCGAGAAAACACAGTGATTAATTTTTAACCAATCATACTGTAACAAGCATTTCATCAATTGGATGACGACAAAACTCAATCTTGGCGTTATTCTGCGCTTGTTCACGGTATAGAAAGAAGAGAATTATGTCGCCAATCATTGTCGGCCATCGAGGTGTCTCTGGCCGCTTTCCAGAAAATACACGAGTGAGTATTGAGGCCGCGATTCAGCTTGGCCTGAAATGGATTGAAGTGGATGTTCAACCTACAAAGGACAATGTGTTAGTGGTTTGCCATGATCACACGGTAAATCGTTGCAGCAACGGCCATGGCCGGGTGGATGCTCATACGTTGGCTGAGTTGCAAACGCTAGACTTTGGGGCTTGGTTTTCATCGGAGTTTCAAGGTGAACCAGTCATGACCTTAGAAACCCTCCTCCATTTGGCCTCTGTTCACGGCGTAAACCTTAATATCGAAGTGAAGATTGATCAGCAAGACACTGTGGCTGTCACACAACAGTTAAAAACCATGTTAGACAAAGGCCCATTGGAACCTGATGCCATTGTATTGTCGAGTTTTAACCACAATATTATTCGCCAACTCCATCAACATTGTCCGGGGTATCGATTAGCGGTGCTCAGTGACAGGCTGCGAAAGAAAGACTGGCAACTGTTAGAAGAAGTAAACGCATTTGGCTGTAACTTAAAGTTCCGCTGGGTTACTCAAAAGCAAGTCCGCATGCTGCAAAACCATGGGTATCAAGTATGGTGCTTTACGGTAAACAACCCACGTAAGTTGAAGCATTTCTCAATGTTAGATGGCATTTTTTCTGACTATCCCGAACGTTTTCTTAAGGAACAATAGTTCGCTTTATTGCCCTTAAGTGCCTCAGTTGGCATCGGGCTGGTTCTCCGGCGCAGCTTTGATAAACGCAGGATGGCTGCTCAGTGCTTCGTAGATGCGTGAGATAATCGGAAATGACGACATATCCACGTTAAATCGAAGCGCGTTATACACTTGAGGTACAAGGCAAACATCCACCAATGTGATTTGGTTTCCGACGCTGTACATTCCATTGGTTGAAGCTAATTTCTTTTCGAGGGCGTGAAAGCCCAGTGCGATCCAGTGGTGATACCAAACCATCTTCTGCGCTTCCGTTATCTCAAAATCATCAGTTAAGAATTGCAATACACGTAAATTGTTGAGGGGATGGATGTCGACAGCAATGTCTTGCGCCAAGGCTTTTACAAGATATCGGCCTTCTTTATGTGACGGCGTCACTAAATATTGAGGATAAACGTCATCGAGATAATCGATAATGGCAAGCGATTGATTTAAAACCACGTCACCATCCACAAGTACGGGCACCAGTTCACTTGGATTAAGCGCTTGGTAGCGAGCAGTGTGTTGCTCGCCTCCCTCTTTGATCAAGTGAACCGAATGATGTTCATAGTCGAGCTGCTTAAGGTTCAGCGCAATCCGCACCCGATAGGCTGCGGATGAACGCCAATAACCATAGAGTTGAATCGCCATTAATACTTCACCACGCGTTGGTCGATGCTACCGAAGATGCTATTGCCATCTGCATCGCGCATTTCCATTCTGATGCGGTCGCCAAATTTCATAAATGACGTCGACGGTTTACCATCGCGTATGGTTTCGATCATCCGCACTTCCGCAATGCACGAATACCCAACACCACCTTCTTTAATTGCGGTGCCATATTCTGTGCCTTGTTTGTTGGATACGGTGCCAGAGCCAATGATCGCCCCTGCCGACAATGGGCGCGTTTTCGCAGCATGAGCGACCAGTTGAGGGAATTCAAACGTCATGTCTACCCCCGCATTTGGGCAGCCAAACGGTTCGTCATTGTAGTAAGACAGCAAAGGTAGATTCACTTTGCCACCATCCCATGCCTCTCCCAATTCATCCGGCGTAACAGCCACTGGTGAAAAAACCGATGATGGCTTTGATTGGAAGAAGCCAAATCCTTTGGATAACTCTCCCGGGATCAAACCACGCAGTGACACATCATTCACCAGCATCAGCAGACGAATGCATTCTGCCGCTTGTTGATTCGATGCGCCCATGGGAACATCGTCAGTGATCACGGCCACTTCTCCCTCGAAATCGATTCCCCATTCTTCGCTGCCAAGTGGAATGTCATCTCTCGGGCCAATAAACGCATCAGAGCCACCTTGGTACATCAGCGGGTCGGTCCAGAAGCTGGTGGGCATTTCGGCATTTCTTGCTTTGCGTACCAATTCAACATGGTTTACGTAGGCAGAACCATCTGCCCACTGAAAGGCACGTGGCAGAGGCGATTCACATAAGGTTTCATCAAAGGTGATTTCATTCACCAATTCACCATTGTTCAGCGCAGTAGAGACTTCATTGAGCTGAGGAACAACATTTTCCCAATTATCCAAAGCTTGCTGCATGGTCTCGGCGATCTCCGGTACGGCAACACACTTGCTTAGACCTTTATTGACGACAACAAGCAAACCATCACGGTTTTCATTCTTCAGGGTCGCTAATTTCATATTCTTTCCCTATTTAGCAGCGCTCTCTTTCCAACTGTAGACATACGCTTTGTTTTCCACTTTTTGTGCTTCTTCACCAAAGTTAAGTGCATGACGCGTATCAATCATCACAGCGACTTCATCGGTGAATTTTTTCTCATGCGCTTGCCCTGCTTTGAAAGCCTTTGGATGCGGGCCATGGGCAAATCCAGCAGGATGAAAAGTCACCATACCCGCTTCAATATTGTCGCGGCTAAAAAAGTCACCAGCGTGGTAAAACAGCACTTCATCATAGTCATCATTGTTGTGGTAGAACGGCACTTTCAACGCACCGGGATCGCTCTCGATTGGGCGCGGTACAAACGTACAAATTACAAACCCATTCCCGACAAAGGTAGTGTGCGCAGATGGGGGTAAATGATAGCGATGAGACATGAGCGGACGTATGTCTCGCCAGTTCAATTTGACCACGGAAAGATCGCCATGCCATCCGATGGCATCAAGCGGGTTAAATGGGTATGTGATCACGCTGACTTGGTCATGGCGCTTAACCTGAACTTGGGTTTGTTGTTCTGAATATTGAGCGCGAAATGAATCGTTGATTGAAGGAACTTCAAGCACTGCTGGGTCAAATACCGCATGATTTCCCACCAAGCCTTTTTCCGGCAGGGAATACGTCGCGTCAGTATTTTCAATCATCAAGATAAACATGGGAGCACTTGGCTCAAGTCGCCAGTTGGTTGAACGTGGGATCATCACATAATCCCCTTCACTCACTTCAAGGTGCCCATAGTCAGAATACAGGTCGGCGCTCCCTTGATGAATGAATAGCAAATCATCACCATCGGCATTGCGGACCAAAAATTCCATCTTCTCATCTAACCGCCAGATGCGAATTTTACAGTCATTGTTGTGCAATAAATGCGGAACGGTCCAAGGAGAGTATTTCGCTGCACTTTCCACCAAATTGAAGTTAAATGCACGTGGTCTAAGCTCGCCTTCCCACTCACTCCAACCTGTTGGGGCATGTTGATGATGAAAGTGCGCTGCCGGGCCGAAAAAACCACTTCTTCCCGCTTCTCGCTCATAAATTGCTTCATCAGGAAAATCGGCATGGGCTTGCTTGGAGCACACCCCCTCCCGATGTGGAAAAGAAATCCATTTATGCATCGTTGAGTACTCCTCGGCGAATTTGATCTTCTTCTATCGATTCAAACAGCGCTTTAAAGTTACCTTCACCAAATCCTTCATTGCCCTTGCGCTGAATGATTTCAAAGAACACCGGACCAATTACGGTCTGGGTGAATATTTGCAGCAAAATGCCATCTTTCATTGGTGCACCATCGATTAAGATACGCAAATCACGCAGCGCTTCGATGTCTTCACTGTGCCCTTCAACACGCTCATTAACCTTTTCATAGTAGGTATCTGGCGTTGGCATAAAGTCCATTCCACGGTCACGAAGGGTGCGCACTGTGGTGTAGATGTCATCGGTGGTTAGCGCGATATGCTGGATGCCTTCGCCGTTGTACTCTCGAATAAACTCTTCAATTTGCGATTTGTCATCTGACGACTCATTGATAGGGATCCGGATCTTTCCACATGGTGCGGTCATCGCTTTACTCACCAGTCCCGTCAATTTACCTTCGATATCGAAGTAGCGGATCTCACGGAAATTACCAATGCGTTCATAGAAGTTCGCCCATACTTCCATGTTGCCTTGCTTGACGTTGTGCGTTAGGTGGTCAATCTCATACAAACCGACGTCCATTTTGCGAAGGCGGGAATCCACATCGTCGTAAAAAACGAAATCCACATCGTAAATGCTTTGTTTTCCGTAACGATCGACGAAATACAGTAAGCTGCCACCAATGCCGTAGATTGCCGGAATACTGAGCTCCATAGGGCCAATTTCCGTTACATATGCTTTGCCACCGTTGTTCAGTGCCTGCTCCAACGCAGTTGTCGAATTCTGCACCCGAAAAGCCATACCACACACAGATGGCCCATGCTCTTTCGCAAATTCTTCAGCCTGACTATGGGGTTGTGCATTGACGATGAAATTAATGTCACCTTGGCGATACAGCCATGCTTCTTTTGATCGGTGCTTTGCCACTTCAGCAAACCCCAGTGAATTAAAGAGCGTTTTTAATGCCTCAATTCCTTTTGTATCCGCCGCGGTGTATTCAACAAACTCAAACCCGTCGGTACCAAGGGGGTTATACAGTTCAGACATTGGCAACTCCTTCCGTTTCTTTGCTTTTAGTCATCTTTTAAAACTGAATGACCCACTTAAAAAAAGAAACCTTCGGCCCTCAATTCGCTAAACTAAAGAAAGCAGAATTAAGTGTAATATTTACATTACATTAACATTCTTGCTTTTAGCCAAAGTCAAGATAAGTCATTTAAATACAAAAGATTAGATTCAATGACATCGATAATACCAATAAGAAAAAAGTGTATTTTAGAGTATTCCTACGCTTACAATGTACATTTCATTAATATCTCATCTATTCAATGCATCTCTAACCAATTCATAAACAAATGAACAGCTCACATCAGAAGCAGTGATTAATTCCAAACAAAACATCAAATCCAATAATTATCACCAACAATCAAACACAAATAGAGACATATTTATTGATTTAACTCAGTGTTAAAGCGCATCAAACGGCGGTATGGTATCGGCCTCTGTTCCCTCATGAGGTATAACCATGACTCAAGTGAATCAAGAACGCTTAGTTGAACACTTTATCCAGCTAGTAAAAATCGACAGCGAATCACGCAACGAAAAACAAATCGCCGAGACACTGGCTGAACAGCTAGGTGAAATGGGCTTTACTGTACACAAACTTCCAGTACCTGAAGACGTTTCTAACGGCTTTAACGTCTATGCTCGCCTTGAAGGTAAGCTTGATGACAGCATCGTATTTAGCTGCCATATGGATACAGTAACTCCGGGAATCGGCATCGAACCTGTTATTGAAGATGGCATCATTCGCTCAAAAGGCGACACTATCTTAGGTGGTGATGATAAATCAGGTATTGCAGCTGTAATGGAAGCTGTTCGTTGTATCCAAGCGGAAAACAAAGAACACAAAACCATCGAGATTGCATTTACGGTTCACGAAGAAGGCGGTTTATTTGGCTCGCTTCACTTCGATATGGATTACATTCAATCGGATAAAGCGATCGTTCTTGATACAGGCGGTCCAATCGGTACCATTGTGAACTCAGCACCAGGCCAACAAAAAATTGTTGCTCACATTAAAGGCCGCCCTGCTCACGCAGGCCTAGCGCCAGAAGAAGGGATCAGTGCAATCCAAGTGGCGGCTGATGCCATCACGCAAATGAAGCTACTTCGCATTGATGAAGAAACCACAGCAAACATTGGTGTTGTACGCGGTGGTCAGGCAACGAATATTGTCATGCCAGCACTTGAAATTGTGGCTGAAGCACGCTCACTGAATGCTGATAAACTTGATCAGCAAGTCGCTCATATGATTGAAACTTTCCAAGCAACTGCAGAAAAACACGGTGCAGAAGTCGAGATTGAATCAAGCCGAGCATACAATGCGTTCGTTATCGCAGATGATCACCCTCACATTCTAGCCATCAAATCGTCTTTTGAAGCGGTTGGCCTAGAACCATTCACTAAACGTACGGGTGGTGGTAGTGACGCGAATAACTTCAACGAAAAAGGGTTAACCACAGTAAACCTTTCTACGGGAATGGCAAAAGTTCATACTACGGAAGAGCATATTGCTGTCTCAGATATGGTAAAAATCACTGAATTTGTTAAGCATTACTTAACTAACTAATTAGTTGTGATTAAATCTGTTGATTGCGTGAGGCTGCTCTCAGGAGCGGCCTTTTTATTAGTAATTTATTTATTTTCATACATTTACGCTATTGACCTTCCCCTAGGGGAACCCTTTATAGTATTTAACGTTTATCATTAAAGATACGTTATACGTCCCTTCTCTACGTATATGCCGGATAACCATTTTTATATCGCTTCTGCGGTGTTATTTTCACTTCCGACGTATCTTTAATGATTTTTTCTTTCGACTTCTCCTACTCCAACATTAATTCCCTTAGTTCTGCTTCAACCTCATCACAATCAGGCTGATATTTCCCTGTTAAATTTATGTGTACTGTTGATGTTGAGCTGCTAAATTTGCCGCTTACAATACAATTTACCCTCTTGACCTTACCCCTAGGGCAAACTTTATTATGTCGAAACTTCATTTAGTTAGGGCTTGCAATGCGTTACTCACGACTTCGCATTTTTTGGATTACAGCACTCAGCATTATGACAATGCTGGTGTCGTCTGTTGTATCCAGCGCCCCACTAATGACCTTTCATATGCTCAGCAATAACCAGACTCAAATGATGTCTAGTCATTGCGGCGAGCCAAGCTCAGACACAATGCAACATCACGACACAAGCCACACGATGAAACACCCAAGCAGTTTTATGGCGTGTGCTGGTGATGTAGACATGCAACACAATTGCTGCGGTGCAACCTGTGTCAGCGTTCTCGGTTTTGTTCCTGTTACCGCGAATTCAGCCTTACTCCCTGCCCGATTGGCACTCATCCCCCATGAGCCTTTGCTGGTTGCAGTGAGTCGCGGCCGATCTCTTTACCGTCCTCCTATACTATAAATTCCTTACTTTATTCATCATTTCGCCCTGATTAGGTTGCGAAGAGTTTTAGCACGCTGTTTTTCAGCGCATATAAAGTGGATTTATTTGTGAAAATGACCCCAAGCTTACTGGCACTTTCTATAAGTGCTATGGCATTGGTCAGCTCACCCGTATTTTCTGCGGTACAAGCGGCCCAGACTACGCAGTCAGCAACTAATGTCGATTCTTTAACGCTTCTCATCGAGCAAGCACTGGCTCACGATGCAAGTAGAAAGCAGTTTTACGCACAATCTCAGGCAATGAGGGAAACGGGTGTTGCGAGTTCAACACTCATGGATCCAAAGCTAAAAGTCGGTTTTGGTGGCTTACCCGTTGATAGTTTCAAATTTGATGACGATCCGATGACCAATATTTCAGTTGGATTGATGCAGCAATTTGAAAGAGGCAACACTCTCGATTTACAAGCGAAAAAAACCAATCAACAAGCTGATGGTATTGCGCTGAAGGTCTCTGCAAGAGAGCTTGATGTAGCTAATAACATGACCAAGCTATGGCTTGAACTTGGCTATCAACAACAAGCAAGAAAAATCCTGACTCAGAATAAACAGCTGATGTCGGAGCTTGCACGCTACATTCAAACTAACTATTCAATTGGTAAGAGTGAAGCTCAAGATCTGCTTAACGCTCAACTTCAAGTCAGCAAGCTTGATGAGAAGTTACAAGCCAACTTACAAGTACAAAACCGCATCATCTCTCAGCTCTCTGAGTGGCTTGGCTCTGACTGGCTTGCAACCAACCAACACATTCAAGCTTCTAACCAACTCAACTGGGCGTTGCTTAATCAACGATTAAGTGAAGGCAATCAAACCAAGCATTACGCACAGCTTAGCCAACATCCGCTGATCAAAATGGCCGATGTGACAATAAAAACCAATCAAACTCAGGTTGAAATCGCCGAACAGGCTTACAACCCGCAATTCGGTGTTGAAGTCATGTACGCCTATCGCCAAGCCAATAACATGCGTGGAGAACCCGCATCTGACTTGGTCAGTGCCTACCTCACCATGGATATTCCCCTTTTCACTGGGAATCGTCAGGATAAAAATCATGCGGCTGCGCAATATCAAGTCGGAGCAGCAAAATCTCAAAAAGATCAGCTACTAGCGCAGATGAATGCTCAGGTGAACGCTTTACTCGTTGACAAACACAATCTTGAACAGCGATTAGCTCGTTATCAAGGAACCTTGCTCACACAAGCAAAAGCACGAACCAAGGCTGTTGAACGAGGGTATCAAAACAATACCTCTCAATTTAACGATGTGATTTTGGCAGCACGTGATGAGCTCAGCCTCCAACTTGAAGAGCTACGTCTCGTGACGGACCTCAATATTGTTCAGAGTAATTTAGCTTCACTACTGAACGGTTTTGAGTTTTCAGCTCAAACGCCTGTTATCACGCAAACATCATCAGCAAACGACTAATCTCTGCGAGGAAAAATTATGAAAACAATGCAAGTCGCCACCATCGCTTTGCTGATTGGTGGAGCCATTGGCTTCGGTGCAAACACATTTATCAACGGCCACGACATGACCACAATGGCCAATGCGGATAGCAGCTGCGCATCGAACGAGCCACTTTATTGGGTTGCCCCAATGGACCCGAACTACAAACGTGACAAGCCCGGCAAATCACCAATGGGCATGGATCTTATCCCTGTTTATGCAGAAGATTTGGCTGGCGAAAATGATAAGCCGGGCACGGTTAAAATTGACCCAGCGGTGGAAAACAATCTCGGTGTAAAAACCGCGTCAGTGACGTCAGCACAGCTTTCTCCTCGCATTGAAACCGTTGGCTATATTGCCTTTGATGAAAGTCTACTTTGGCAAACCAACGTTCGTGTTGCGGGTTGGGTAGAAAAACTCTACATCAATGCAGTTGGGGAACAGGTGCGACGTGGTGATGTGCTTTTCACACTCTACTCACCTGAGCTTGTGAAAGCACAAGAAGAGTTACTCAATGCTTACCGAACGGGTCGCAGTGGCTTAGTGAAAGGCGCAACAGAGCGCTTGGTTTCACTCGGTGTAGACCGCGCCCAGATCAAACAAATTGTTAAGCGTGGAAAGGCCTCACAAACCATTGAAGTAAAAGCGTTGGCTGATGGTGTTATTGCTAGCCTTAACATTCGCGAAGGGGGTTACTTGTCACCTGCGCAAGCGGTGATCAGTGCCGGGCCTTTGGAAGAAGTTTGGGTCGATGCAGAAGTATTTGAACGCCAAGCGCATTGGATTAACGCCGGTAGCAAAGCCACTATGACATTAGACGCCCTACCCGGTAAGCAATGGGTTGGCGCGGTAGATTATGTTTACCCCATTCTAGACCCGAGTACTCGAACCCTGCGTGTAAGGCTTAAATTTACCAATCCAGATGGTGCCTTGAAGCCAAACATGTTTGCTAACATTGCGCTGCAGCCTGTCAGTGAGCAATCCGTTTTGACCATTCCAAAAGCGTCGGTCATTCGATCCGGTGGTATGACACGTGTTGTTTTAGCTGAAGGTAACGGTAAGTATCGCTCAGCCCGCATTGAAGTTGGACGTGAAGCGGGTGACAAAATCGAAGTGCTGCAAGGCCTAACTGAACAAGACCGCGTTGTGACTTCCGCCCACTTCATGCTGGATTCTGAATCGAGCCAGTCTGCAGATTTATCAAGAATCAACGGCATTGAGCCACCAGCAGAAACTGTTTGGGCAAAAGGCGAAATCACCGACATCATGGCCGACCACGGCATGCTGACCATCAATCACCAACCCGTACCGGAATGGGATTGGCCCGGTATGACGATGAACTTCAATACCTCAAAAGCACTGGATATTTCATCGTTGACCAAAGGCCAAGCGATTGAATTTGAGATGCAAAAAACACCAGATGGTCAGTATGAAGTTGTCGACTTCAAAGCCGATGACAGCATCATCACACCAGAGATTTGGGTGACAGGAGATATCTCCATGCTAATGGCTGATTTTGGCATGATCACCCTTTCACACTTGCCTGTTGCCGAGTGGAACTGGGACGCTGGAGAAATGAATTTCTCTGTTGGTGAGGAGGTCGACCTAAGCGGCTTTCAAGAAGGCCAAAAAGTTCGGTTTCTGATCAGCAAAAATGGTTCGGAGTATGCCCTAAAGGCTTTGAAAGCATTGGAGGGTGAACAATGATTGGCGCAATTATCCGTTGGTCAATCAACAACCGATTCATGGTATTGATTGCCACGTTATTTCTCACCTTAGCGGGGTTGTACAGCGTAAAAAATACGCCAGTTGATGCCCTTCCCGACTTGTCAGATGTTCAGGTGATCATCAAGACAAGCTACCCGGGTCAAGCTCCTCAAGTGGTTGAAGACCAAGTGACTTATCCGCTCACAACCGCCATGTTGGCGGTACCGGGTGCGGAAACAGTTCGAGGTTATTCCTTCTTTGGTGACTCTTACGTTTACATCATCTTTAACGATGATACCGACATGTACTGGGCACGTTCTCGTGTGCTTGAATACTTAAGCCAAGTTGCCCCTAAGCTGCCACCAAGCGCAAAACCAACCTTGGGACCGGATGCAACCGGTGTGGGCTGGATTTACAGTTATGTACTGCAAGATAAAACGGGCAAACATGACTTAGCGCAGCTGCGCACGCTGCAAGATTGGTTCTTAAAATACGAGTTGCAAACCGTTGAAGGGGTTTCTGAAGTCGCTACCGTTGGTGGTATGGTGAAACAGTATCAAGTCCAGATCGATCCAGCGAAGCTACGTGCTTACGATTTGACACTGCAACAAGTCAATATGGCGATTCAAAACGGTAACCAAGAAACGGGAGCCTCGGTTATCGAAGTGGCCGAAGCGGAACACATGGTCCGTACAACGGGTTATTTAACCGATATTGAAGACATCAAGTCCCTACCGTTAAAAGTCACCAAGAAAGGAACACCGTTATTACTCGGCGACATTGCTGACATTAACATCGGCCCACAAATGCGCCGTGGTATTTCTGAGTTTAACGGTGAAGGTGAAGCCGTCGGTGGTGTCATCGTGATGCGCTTTGGTGAAAACGCCAGTGAAGTCATCGATAACGTGAAAGCAAAGCTCAATGAACTTCAACGCGGCCTACCGGAAGGCGTTGAGATTGTTGCGACCTACGATCGCTCAACGTTGATCAATGCTGCCGTCGAAAACTTATGGAAAAAGCTCGCTGAAGAATTCATCGTGGTCGCAATAGTGTGTGCGCTGTTCTTGTTCCATATTCGTTCTTCGCTTGTTATCGCCTTGAGCTTGCCTGTTGGGATCTTATCTGCCTTTATCGTCATGCACTGGCAAGGGATCAACGCCAACATCATGTCTCTTGGTGGTATTGCGATAGCCATTGGCGCTATGGTGGACGGCGCAATCGTGATGATTGAAAACGTTCACAAGCATATTGAACGAACGCCACTGACCGATAAAAATCGTTGGCAAGTGATAGGCGAAGCCGCGGAAGAAGTGGGCGCGCCACTGTTCTTCTCGCTCCTTATCATTACGTTAAGTTTTGTTCCTGTGTTCGCATTGGAAGGACAAGAAGGCAAAATGTTCTCTCCTCTTGCCTTCACAAAAACCTATGCGATGGCGGCCGCGGCTGGTTTAGCCATCACCTTAGTCCCTGTGCTGATGGGCTACTTTATTCGCGGTAACGTGCTACCTGAGCATAAAAACCCGGTGAATAAAGGCTTGGTTGCACTTTATCGTCCGCTGCTCAATCTTAGCCTCAACTACCCAAAAACGATGATCGTAATCGCTCTAGGTTTAATGGCATCAGCTTACTACCCGACAACAAAACTGGGCAGTGAGTTCATCCCACCATTGGATGAAGGCGATTTAATGTACATGCCAACGACCTATCCGGGGATCTCAATTGGTAAAGCACGCGAATTGCTGCAACAGACCAACAAGCTGATCAAAACCGTACCGGAAATACAAACTGTATGGGGCAAAATTGGCCGTGCTGAAACCGCAACCGATCCAGCGCCGCTGACTATGATTGAAACTGTCATCCAACTTAAACCGCGCGACCAATGGCGTGACGGCGTCACCACCGAATCATTACGTAAGGAGTTCGACGACTTAGTACAGTTCCCCGGATTAACCAATGCTTGGGTGATGCCAATTAAAACGCGTATCGACATGCTAGCGACCGGGATCAAGACACCGATTGGTATCAAAATCGCAGGCCCAGACTTAAAAGTCATTGAGAAAATCGGGGCAGATTTAGAGCCGATTCTAAATGGTATCAACGGCACAGCGTCTGTTTATGCAGAACGTGTCGCAGGTGGTCGCTATGTAACAATAGACATCAAGCGCCGCGCGGCTGCTCGTTATGGGTTGAGCATCAAAGATGTTCAGCAAGTGATTTCAACGGCCGTTGGCGGTATGAACGTCGGAGAAACCATTGAAGGGCTTGAGCGTTACCCAATTAACGTTCGTTACCCACAAGACTACCGTGATTCGGTTGTGAAGTTGCAGAACTTGCCACTTGTCACACCAAACGGGGCTCGTATAGCACTCGCTGACGTTGCCGATATCCGTTATGAAGATGGCCCACCAATGATCAAGACCGAAAACGCACGTCCTAACGGCTGGGTGTTTGTCGACATCGATGGCAGAGACCTTGGCTCCTACGTCGTTGAAGCGCAGCAGGTCGTCGCTGACCAACTTGTGTTGCCAGCGGGATATTCGCTTGCTTGGTCTGGGCAATATGAATACATGGAACGTGCGAAAGAGCGCTTAAGTGTTGTGGTCCCTATCACGCTGGCCATCATCATGTTACTGCTCTACTTCAGCTTCCGCCGCATTGGTGAAGTGCTGATCATCATGGCGACGTTACCGCTGGCAATGGTTGGCGGCCTGTGGCTAATGCATTACCTCGGTTACAACTTCTCCATTGCCGTTGGCGTGGGCTTCATCGCCCTTGCGGGGGTTGCCGTAGAAATCGGCGTGATCATGCTGGTGTACCTAAACCAAGCTTGGCATTACCGAAAACTGCATGCGAGCGAAAACCAGCAATTACTCAATCATGAGGATCTCACCGATGCCATTCGTGAAGGTGCCGGCTTACGTGTCCGTCCCGTAATGATGACCGTACTGACCGTCATTATCGGCTTGATCCCAATTATGTACGGTGAAGGAACGGGTTCTGAAGTGATGCAACGTATCGCAGCACCCATGATCGGCGGTATGGCTTCTGCCCTACTTCTTACCTTGTTAGTACTTCCTGCCATTTTCAAATTATGGAAATCCAGAGAAGTGAAAAAAAGCTTAAACAAACACTAATTCAACTCTCCCTAGGGCTGTCCCAACAAAAGAAACATTTTGTTGCCCTAGGGAACCTTATTAAAAAGGAACAAACCATGAAAAAAACACTGATTACTCTGACACTAGCGCTTACTACAACCACTGCATTTGCTGACAAAATGGACCATTCAAATATGGATCATGGCAATATGGACCACGGTTCAATGAAAATGGACCACAGTAAGATGGACCACTCAGGCATGATGAATATGGAAGGCATGTCTGATGTCGGAATGCCGGCAAAAGGAGCTAAGCCAGATAAAGTTGTACATGTTCTTCTTAGCGATGACATGAAGATCACTTTCAAAAAAGAAGTAAAGATCGAGCCAAATGACGTCGTTCAATTTGTGGTGATGAACACTGGCAAAATTGACCATGAATTTTCCATCGGTTCTACAGCTGAACAGTTAAAGCATCGCGAGATGATGAAAACCATGAGTGCACATGCACACGATAGTGGCAGCACGGTTACGGTAAAACCGGGTAAAGCTAAGCAACTACTTTGGCATTTCCACGGCGACAATAACGTCGAGTTTGCGTGCAATATTCCTGGCCACGCTGAGGCCGGTATGGTGAAGTCTATTCGCCTATAATTACGCTTCTCTGAGCTAAGTTTGGCTTAGCTCAGAGATTTCGAACACAATGCGATTAAATTTGATTTTGATCAATTGAACAACACCACTCTGCTTCCTACGCTTACTGATAATAAGGACTAAACGAAAGCTGGAGGCTCCCCATGAAAACCACAACCATAGCATTAGGGATTGCGGCTATTTTCGTCTGCACAACCGCTCTTGCTGCAAAAACCATGACATTAGAAACAACCAAACTTAACACCAACCTTAATTTGGATGGGCAAGTTGATGAGGTATGGAACAAGGCTAAATCCCTGAAAGTTAAAGTAAACAAACTCCCTTACAAACCCAACAATGGTTATGAAGGGATCAAGAAAACCAATGTCGTGATGCGTTCATTTTATGATGACACATATATCTACTTTCTGGTTCAGTACGCAGACCCAACCCTTAGCATTGAACGTTTTCCTTGGATGAAACAAGCCGATGGCAGTTGGAAACAATTGATCAATAAAGACAGCACAGGCCATGAAAATACCTATTACGAAGACAAATTTGCCCTGTACTGGAACATCAATGCCGACGGCTTTGACCAAAAAGGCTGTAACGCAGCTTGCCACCGAGCCAAAGATGGCATGATCGAAGGCCGTAAAGATAAAAACCCAGCGCGAAAATTTACCAAGGTAGACGGTCAATATATCGATATGTGGCATTGGAAAGGCGTACGAACTGCCCCTCACAATCAACTTGATGACCAATATGTCGATAGCAATACCGATCCTAAGCAAAACAAAGGTTGGGGTCGAAAAGGCGACAGTAAAACTGGTGGCGGCTATGTCAATAACATCAAAGATGGTCAACCTGCTTTTGTGGCAGACAACCTAACTGACACCACCCTACTGATCCTTGAATCTGAGAAAAAACCTTTCACTCAAGAGTACAACCAATCCAATCGTATTCCGGGATTAACAGGTGCACCATTTACGGGTTCACGCGGTGATATTGATGTTTATGCACAGTGGAACAATGGGATCTGGACACTAGAAATGAGACGAAAACTGGTGACCACGGGTGAAAACGCAGAAACACAAGATGTTCAGTTTAATGACCTCACCAAGCCATATCCATTTGGCGTGGCTGTGTTTGACAACACCCAGATAAATCACATCTATCACCTTGGTGTGATTAACCTTCACTTCAAATGATGCTTGGGCTGAGGTGGGCCAATGTCGGCCTACCTCTTCGAACGTTTGGGAGGCGATATGCACACATGGTCTGTTCGTGCCGTTTGTATTGTCCTATTTACAACTTTCAGTGGCTGCATGTTCTATGCTCATGCCGAAGAGACGTTTAGCGCTCAATTGTCCCCCAGCAACACTCTTGAGCATATTCAAAAAGAGAACAAACGCTGTATTCGATGCCATCATAAAGAACGTTTATTGAAGCAAATTAATGCGATTCATTCCGTAGGGAAACACGCAAGTAGTGAATACGAGAACAACTGTACGGCCTGCCATGGCGATAAAGAAAAACACCCAAAAGATGACCACACCATCATTCCCCAACGAGACAACCTACTCTTTAGTGCTTGGGAGCAAAACCAGCGTTGTATCTCATGTCACTCACCTCTTCTGCTACGACAGTCAGACTGGACCCATGATGTACACGCCGCCAAGTTAACCTGCTCTAATTGTCATCAACTTCATCGCTCCCGCGACCCGATTATTGGCATACAACCCCGTTTTAGAATTGGGTTATGCGCGATCTGTCATGAAGGCATGAAACAGATAAAGCATTACAAACGATTGAAAAGCGAGGAATAAGATCATGATGAAAACGTTGATATTAATGGTATTCCTGCTTACCAGCGCTGTTTATTCAGCGGCTGACGAATTACCAAATCCAGAGCAAGACAACCTTGCCAACCGGCATTTGCAAGATGAGACTTGTGCTGGGCAGTGCCATGAAGGGGAGGAAGTCTCTGATGATTTGGAATTTGAGTATCAAAGCTGCATTGAATGCCATGATTTGATGGTGAACCTTGACGGTAAAGCACACAACATAAAACACCAAGATGACGAACAGATGGTCTGTGTGGACTGCCACGTACCACATGAAGCCTATGCCCCAAAAGAAGGTTGCATTGATTGCCACGATGAAGAGGACGAAGCGATATCAAGTGAGTTATCCCACGTTCATATCAAAGCTCAGCCATCCTATTTTCAGTTTATTTTTAAACGATTTAACAACCAAACTTTATCCCAAAGCGAAAGAGCTTTATTCTAAATAATTAATTATAAAACAACAAGTTAATAATATTATTATTGGAAAGACATGGCGTAAGAACTCATTTTCAAACTATCACGCAAACCTTGCAGGTTTACCTCTGCCAATGAGAGAAAAATACGATGTGCATATTTTTTCGAGTAGTGACAAGGGGCTTCGAGATCTGGAATCATTATCGTTGTACACCCAGCCATTCTGCTTGCTTTGATCCGATAATTGCTTCGCTCAAAAACAATGCACTTTCTTGTCGGGAGCTTCAGTTTGGTACTAATAAAGTGATACGTCTCTGAAGTGACTTTCTGAAACCTTAAATCCTCCCCACTAATAATCAATTCGAACTTCTCCAATAAATCCGTTTTTGAGAAGTTAAATTCTATACATTGATAAGGTGAAGACGTCACAAGAACACATGGAATACCATTTTCAATAGCCTGATCAAATAAATCTCTAAATCCTCGTTTAAAAACAGGAACAGTGCTAGTTAAGTTTAAATAATACGCTTCACGAACCGCTTTAAATCGGACCATGTCTATTTTACTTCTATATAAGTTCTCTATAATTTTGTAGCTTTCTTCCTCACTAATGCCGATAAGTTCAGTATATTGATATTCGTTGATAAAAATACCCTGCTCAAATGCAGCATAATACCAACTCCGTTGATAGGCTAACTCGGTTTCAAATATTAACCCATTCATATCAAATAATAATGCACAATCCTTTTCATACGGCATAAAAAACATTAGCTAATCCTTATTAAATACATTACGGAAACAACGCGCATTTAAAACCTGCTATCATCAGATAGCAGGTTTCCATTCGATCAAATTTAGTGATTTAAAATTAATGTTGGTTTGGCGTCAGATTCGGTGCTAAAGAAACTCACGTCTGACCGACCCGATTGCTCACCTCTGTTTTCAAGCAGTAAGCTCACAACTCCATGACTGGTGTCGGTTAATAGAGAAGAAACATCAAATTCGACCCATTCACCAACATGCGCTGATGACACATTCACTGTTGGGCCGACGAGCTCTGGAGTCGGCAATGAGTTCCATGTAATAGACTCTTGCGTCCAATCATTATGACTTAATCGAGATACGGTAATTTGACGACTCGAGTCTGTATTCGATGCCCGGACTTTCATTTTCAGAATAGAGGATGATAAATCCGTTGTATCCACATCGCTTAGGTCAAACTTAAGCACCGCTTTTCTGTCATAGCTATCATTGTCATTTTTGACCACAAGGTAATTCATATCGCTGTAGTTCGTATTGGCGTATCTTCCACCACGAACAAATGCATCTTCTTGCGCGTAGACTTCCGCTACATTGAGACTCACAACAACACTCTTGCCTAAATCTTCCACCAAACTCGGGGTAATAACAGCGATATTACGATGACCCAACTTAGGAGAAGACAACGAAATATTCACTTCAGCACCCGCCACTCCAGGGGTAGAAACCGACAACGTTCCATTGGTTTCATCAAACATAACCACACTCTGATGATCGACAGACAGACTTGTACCATCAGCCAACTGAACTAAACCAGGCTGATAGAAGACTGCGCCAGTGACACCAAGACTTGAATGCGTAACTGACTGAAGCTCTGACGTATTTGAAACCACCTGTACTGGTGAATTTTGTGCATATTGCGCAGTTCGATCGACATCTGAATTCGGCAGTATGATGTATTGATATTGTCCATCGGTAGGTTTAATCCCGTGCCCGATTCGCAAAGTAAATACCTCTTTTTGCACAAGCTCATTTGAATACTTGCTGTTGATGCGGTTCCAGTTGCCAGAATGGGTATTGTTGCTCATTTGACCATACCAGTTCTCTGGAAAAACGTATCCGACATTATCGTGATGTACCCACTTGGCATTCACTAGCTGGCGCGCACCATTTTGATAAACACGGCCATCTACCGTAACCGGCCCATCCAATGAGGTTTGGTTTACCGTTGTGTTAATGTGCTCACCACGTTGAGAAGTGATTCCAGCCCCTAACGCCACTACCTCATCATTAAAGCTAAACCACGCTTTTTTGGCTTGCGTGCTGTAGTAGTTCATATCAAAAACGCCAACACCAACGTTGCCATCCGTCACCCCGCCAGTGAACGTGGTACTTTGAACCACCTTGCCCCAAAGTGCCGGACGTTTAACCAACACCGGAGCAGTTACGCCGGGAACAAATTTCCAATCCCAAACTGGAAAGATTTCATGATATTCATCACCATCTTGCATCAAAAACATGCTGCCAAAACCGAGCCAAAAACCTAACTTGTTTTCACCATTTCCATATTCATTCGGTTCTGTTCGGTTTGAATTCATTTTAATGCCAATAAAATGATCGTCCGCGAGTTTAGTGACATAGTCTGAGCGCCAAAATGATTTAAAACCATTCAGTCCGGACACACCGCCATTGACATGTTGTTGGAACGCTTCCGCTTCTGCTTTTCTTTGCTCCGTCAACCCTTGTACATATTGCGTTTGCGCTCTTAGTATCGGGTTATCTAGCGGGACTTTTCGGCTAATTCCTCGACCTTCGACGTTATAATCTAAGACACCATTCCAATTTAGCCAACGCACGCCATCAAGGAAGTAATTGACCACAATCTCTCGTTTCTCTGCCGGGAAAGCCCATTGCAAATCTCGAACATGATAAGCCCAAAACGTTAGGGATTTAATAAATGTTTCACCATATCCACCGCTATATAGCTGCTTGCCATGTTGATGAAAAGAATAGTCTTTTTGGATACCTTCACCGTTTGTGATCTCAATAACATCGAGCAATCCATTGATGCCTCGGTCAACTAATTGTTCGTTGTCATTTAGCAAACCTTTGTAAATCACACTGGTTGAAATATCAGATTTGTTCGCACCCGTTTTACTCGGAAAATCAGGCATATAACGAACAATATTACTCTTAACTTGTTCTGGGACCTTATCACCCAAAATGAGCAAAATTGGACCTAATAGTCGTGGAATCCCAATATCATTCCACCACCAACTGCTATTTTCGCGGTTCTCATGTGCCCAAAATTGCAAGCTGATCAAAAGGGCATTCTGTGCTTCAGGGTGTACGTCATAATGCGCACCGGCAGCAAGCGTTAACATTCGCTCACCATGTTTCATCAACTCATCAGCATTTATTTGATACTCATAATCGATGTCACTCCAAGTACCGTCTGGATTCATGCTTGAAATAAGTTGAGACACAGTATCTTGAAAGCTAGTGCCTGACTGCGGAAATCTATCGGCTTCTTGCTGTGCTAAATCGGGGACTATACGGCTTTTTAATAACTCTATTTGTTCACTAGCATAAGATGTGAAACTCATAGAAACCATTGCTGCTAATATTGTACTTTTGATAAAGGTGTATTTCTTCATAACCTTACCTTTTTATTATCTTTCGAAAACAGGCCTTTCCCCTACCAACAAGACCAAACAAATTAGATTTGACTACATGTAATATTAACTAAGAAACTGAACAGACTTAGTTAAAGATATATTTATTAAAACCTCATCATAAACTCCTTATTCACATAAACAGAAACTATCTTAAAATTAAATGTAACAAGTCAATAATTAACAGAATTATGACTAAAGTAATAAGCATTATTTATATAGAGATAATATTTAATTATTAACATTGAAATTATTAAATTAAAAAACAAACATTAGGAATACCATACATTACAATGGTAGCAATAATACATTTTTAATATAATTAATGTAATAACATGACAATAATCACGTTCAGTGCATAAATATGAATAGGAAATAATAAATAAAGCCGCGATTAATCACGTTAAGCTACTTTTATATTGGAGTGCTATAAAAAGAGGAGATAAAAAGTCTCTACCTAAGTAGAGACTTTATTAGCAGATGACACTTTTTACTACGAAAGAGCAAAAGTGGCAGATAAGTGTATTAATAACTTGAGGTGCTTAACGAAGGCGCCGTAAAGTCACTGTCTTTACTATAAAAAGTGGCGTATTTTTGCCCTCCAGAATCACCACTGTACAATCGCAATGAGATCTGTTGTTTACCCTGCTCTAATGCTGATTTCACTAATCCAGTCACGTCAATCGCTACCGTCTGATCCGTAGTATTGACTGCAACCGTAATCGGCGTGCTATTTCCTCTCGAGAGTGAATTAAAGGTCACATTACTTTCACTCCAATTGGAGTCAATTTCTGCAATATTGAACGTCATGGCTTGGCCAATTGATTTCACCTCAAGTACGACTTCAGCACGATTTAACGCATCGGCTCTTAAATGCCCAATAGGGAACTTAAGCACACTTTCACGTGTATAGTTTGGCGAGTTTGGGTCCAGTTTTACGATCAGGCGTGAATCCTGACCAAAATTCCCATCAGCAGAAGTGCCACCTTGAACAAATGCATCTTCAACGGCATTAGCCTGCTCTTCTATCGGATTATAATCGATGTTAATCACAGGGCCCGCAGCTGCACTTTCTTTACTGTTAAACGTCACCCAGTTATTTGCACCATTATTGGCGATTTCAAGTTTCAGGCTAATCGCGTTTAAGCCCTGTTGGGCAGCGGTACGTACAGCATCCGTGATATCCCATTGGAATACACCATTGTTGTTCGTTGCCGTTGCCACTTGCACGCCGGTTGCAGGTGCAGTATTCGCAGTTATTGCAGACTCATCCCACGAGTTATCATTCACCAAATAAGCAACAACGGGCTGAGCTGCGCCGACATTGAAAACAGATAACTCAAGCTTAGCGGTATTTAATGCAGAGGTACTTACCTGATCGATTGGAAATTGAAGGTAAGCATGACGTCGATATGCGGAATTAGAATCTGCTTTAACCGCGATTTTTTCAGAGGTACCGTAGTTGTCATCAGAGTAGCCTCCGTAACGGACAAAGGTATCTGATGCGGCTTGCAACACGAGATCGGGAGTGAGTTGAATGTCACCCATAGCCAAGGAGTCCGATGAAACATTGGTTTGCTGGTAATTCGGCGCACTCAATTGGGATGATGCCCCACCGTGCGAATTGTATAAGCTTACCGTTGCAGCGGTATACGCCTGATCCGGATCAGCAAAATACAGTGTTGGTTGCTGCGAACTGACACCCGTGACCACAAACATGCCAGCTTGATCAGACACCAACGTCAGCTCCGTATTACTCCATTGACCCGCTTCTCGCAGTACAAGTTGCAAAACGTCATCACGCTTATCATATACCGCCAATGTGTTCCCTTCTTGATAGGTCACAAACCGGTCACGAGGGTTTAAGTTTGATACTGAATTAGAAGTGACTCCCGGATAGATAGCGTAACTAAAGGTTGCGTTTGCAGGATAAGCACCATGATCAATCCAGCTAGTAAACACTGTGCCCGTAATGTCACGGTCACTTTCTGAGTTGTTTACTCGCGTCCACTTGCCAGTGCGCTCTTCAACACTGACCTTATAGGTATTGTTGTCCAACGGCATATAAGCCGTGCCATTATGCAGCAGGTAGGCCAGCTCTTCGCCGCTATAGCTATTTTCACCCAAAGTTAAAGAGTCTGTACTCCCATTACTAAGCCCAATGGTCACATTATCGCGAAACCAATTTTGCTCAAGGGATGTGGTAACCAAACCTGCTTTACTGGAAGTGACCTCTGAGGCCATCGCAACAATAGCGTCGGAGAAAACGAAGTTCGCCTTCTTAACTGTGACCCCAAATTTATTTTGGCTATGTACCATGATGGCGTTGTTTGCAGCTGACATAACACCAGAAAATGCAATACCTTTGCTGTTCCAACCTACGTTCATCGACTGGCCTTCTCTTCCAGTCACGCCGGGGATTTTCAACCAGTCCCACAAAGGAAAGATGTTGTAGTACTCATCTCCTGACAAACGGATGGAGTGCGATCCCATAGACATCAAAGCGCCTAGCAAGTTTTCACCATTGCCCTGCTCAATCGCCATGGTCCGATCAGAATGTGTGAGTGCAGAATATTGATAAGCCTGTTCATTTTTAAGCAAATAGTCGCCATTCCAATACCCTTTCACACCCCGGTACGGCATTTGATCTGCAGATACCTGCCCACTGGTCACTTTATTAACCAGTTCAAAATGTTCAGCTCTATCAGGATTGAGTCGTTGTAATGCGTCCGTAGAGAACCCGCGACCAAGGTTGTTTTCTCTTGAAACACCACCTCGTCCACCCGTTAGATAGTCATGATAACGACCACGGAATGTGAGATACATGCCTTGATCCATAAAACCTTCTAACGAGTTTTGGCTATTGGTATTCATCGAATAATAACCGCGTGTAAACGCTTCAACCTGCAGTGTACGCATGACCAAAACCCACCCATAAGAGTTGGTATTAAGCATCGGACCGTGAGCAAAGAAACTCTGATCTGCATTAATCCCAATATCATTACGACCAATTTCATTCAGCGCTTCATTACTGTAATAACTCAACCTTTCTGAATTATCTCTTACCACGCCGCTATACATGTTCGCTATTGCAATATCAATCGCATTGGCTCCTCGACCATAGCTCCAGTGACTTCGGGCATTCAGGTATTTCGCGTCAACTAAGGCTTGGTAATCTGCCGCATTGACCGGAATTTGATTCGCTCTGACATACACCACCAATTCACCTACCTTGTGGGGAATGCCAATGTAATTAAACCACCAGTTGCTATGGCTATATTGAGCCTCTGCAAAGTGTTTCATTCCTGCTGAAATGGTTGTAAGCAGTGCCGGAGATGTACTTTCGTTACATTGAGTATTGGTGTAACAACGCGCTAAAGCCAGCAAACGATCTAGATGTTCGGTCACAGGAAAAGCCGCTGCGGTTGAGGATACATAGTCAATATCCGACCATTGACCAGCCTCCGGATTAAACTCTCCGCCTTCCGATATCGGAACAATCCAATTGCCTACGTCAGTCACACTAGGCTTTGTGGCATCGATATACGCTGCCATTTGCTGCGCTACACCATCGCGAATATCTGCGTCACTCTGAACCGAGGCAGTAACGGCAGACGTTGTATTTAAAGGCGTCGCGCTTGCTATCGGCGTCGCTAAAAGCCCCATACTCATCGTAAGAGCGCTTAACTTAAGTACTGTCATTTTTTTCATGTTTGTCACCAATTCCTTCTATCAAGTAAGGATTAAATGGTTGAACACTATTCTCGAACACGAACCCTAAATAGCCCCCTACCTGTTACCTGCGAGAATCTAAATGCTGACTACAAAAACCCCCTTTCCCATAATCAACAGCATCAGTATGTAACATTAATACATAAATGCATTTAATAATTGTACTCTTATGACACAACTCACACTTCTATTTATAAAATCACAAATGTACTTTCATTACACACCAAAAAGAAGCTACGGTAATGAAACTACAGATAAGTTTATAAATAAGGATTTGAATTTATGCGAGACACCAAGATTGATGCATTGATTGAAAATGAAATGAATTCAAAAACATTAGGGCTTTCAAAAATGAGTACGTTTGAAATCCTACAAACCATCAATACACACGATAAAACGGTCGCTAGAGCCATTGAAAAACAACTTCCTGCTGTAGAAAAAGCCGTGGATGCGATTTGCATGCAACTACTCAACGGTGGTCGGATATTTTATGTCGGCGCCGGAACGAGTGGTCGTCTGGCCGTTCTGGATAGTGCTGAATGTCCCCCTACCTTCGGTACCGATCCAGAACTGGTTCAGTCGATCATCGCTGGCGGGTTAGATGCCATGCTAGCCGCTGTCGAAGATGTGGAAGACAGCGATACCTTATCGATCAGCGCATTAGAATACCGAAACCTCAAGCCTGTCGATGTAGTCATCGGTATTTCTGCCAGTGGACGAACCCCGTTTGCACTTTCAGCGCTGAAATACGCCAATGAAATGGGTTGCTTAACCATTGCCATTTGTACACGTGGCACATCCCCAATGGAACAAGAAGCCAACATTGCAATTGCACCTGACGTTGGCCCTGAAGTGTTAAGCGGCTCTTCGAGAATGAAAAGTGGTACTGCACAAAAAATGCTGCTGGGCATGATCAGTACCACCGTTATGACCCGTTTAGGCAAAGTCTATAACAACCAGATGATCGATCTTGTTGCTAACAACGAAAAGCTGATTTATCGCGCAGAGAATATGGTCGCCTCCATCTGCCAAATCCCAGTGGAGAAAGCCAAAGAATTTCTCGAAAAAGCTCAATACAGCCCACGAGTTGCAGCACTTATGTGCCTAGGAAAAGTCTCCTATGAGCAAGCACTTAAGTGCATTGAGAACGAATTCCAAACACTAGAAGAACAACTTATTACCGCTAAACAGCGCTACACCAGTAACTAAAAAACATTAGAAAGAGAGAACACTATGGGTATCAATCTAACTCGAGTCGACAATCGTTTGCTCCATGGTCAAGTTGCGGTGGCATGGAGCCATCACTCCGGTGCCAATTTGATCGTCATCGCCAATGATGATGTTGCACAAGACTCAGTACAACAAAACCTGATGACTATGTCAGCAGGAAACATGGGCGTACGATTTTTCTCCATTCAAAAAACCATCGATGTCATCCACAACGCCTCGCCAGAGCAGCACATCATTCTTGTCGTAAGAACACCTCAAGACGTGGTTCGCTTGGTTGAAGGTGGTGTGCCACTCAATGACATCAACATTGGCAACATGCACTTCTCCGAAGGCAAAAAACAAATTCATGTCACCGTATCGGTTGATGACAACGACATGCAAGCGTTCAAGCGCCTTAAAGAACTCGGAGTACGTTTTGCCATCCAGCGTATGCCTGATGAAGACAAGCTGGATATCTTTGAACTCTACGACGCATATAAGGGATAGATATGTTTGAAATACTATTAATCGGATTGTGGGCGGCCTTTGCAGGCGTCGACTTTTATAGCGGGCAGTTTTATTTTGGACGCCCTATCGTAACCGGCCCTGTTGTTGGTTTGATCTTAGGTGATTACCAAACGGGCCTAGCAGTAGGTGCTGCACTTGAGCTTGCATGGCTTGGCTTAGTGCCGATTGCTGGCGCGCAGCCACCGAATGTCACCATCGGTGCTGTGGTAGGTACAGCATTCGCAATCCAAGGCGGTTTTGCACCAGAAGTCGTAGTGGGTATTGCACTGCCGTTCGCTATCTTGATGCAACAACTGATCGTACTTCAATTTACCGTGTTCTCTGGCTTAATGCACAAAGCTGACGACTTAGCACAACAAGGTGATGATAAAGGGATAGCCCGTATCAACCATTTAGGCATGCTCTCTTTAGGGTGTCTCTATTTTATCACCGCGGTACTGCCTGTTTACTTTGGTGAAGAAGTTGCTAACACCATTATTACCTACGTTCCTGAAGGCATCATCACTGGCCTTAAAATAGCGGGTGGTTTAATGCCTGCACTTGGCTTCGCGATGCTACTTAAGATCATGTTTAAAAAGGCATTCATTCCCTACTTTGTTGCCGGGTTTGCAGCCATGACATATTTGAATCTTCCAGTACTTGCTATCGCTATTTTCGCTACATGTATCGCTGTTATTGACTACATGACGCGCCAACGAATCGAAGAAAACAAGCCAGCTGTTACGTCAAACCAAAACCAAGGCGGAGGTATTTAAGATGTCAGAACAACTAACTCAACAAGCATCTGTTGCCGAACAAAATGAGACAAGCTCAAATGCACTGCCAAAGAGTGTGGTTAGAAAAATATTGTGGCGACAGCTCTTTATTCAGGCTTCTTTTAACTACGAGCGGATGCAAGCGTGTGGTTTTCTCTGGGCAATTTCGCCGGGTTTAAAGCATATCCACAAGCAAAAAGAACGTTTGGGTGAGTCAATGCGGGCTCACATGGACTTCTTTAACTCACACACTTATTTGGTGACGTTTATTCTGGGCCTTGTCCTTGCAATGGAGCAGAGCAAACAAAAGGTAGAAACCATTCGTGCATTTAAAGTAGCCGCAATGGGACCCATTGCAGGTATTGGCGATGCGATGTTTAACCTTACGTTAAAACCAATTAGTGCAGCAATTGCGGCCTCTTTAGCACTGGATAATGTGGCATTAGCGCCCATTTTCTATCTGTTGCTACTGAACGTCACCCGACTAAGCATACAGATTCCGTTATTCAAGTATGGATACGAGTCTGGCTTGAAAGCACTGGACAAGCTGAAAGACCACACCGTTGCGATGGCTCGCTCTGCAACCATCGTCGGTATTATGGTAATTGGTGCCATGTCTGCCCAGTTTGTAAAACTGAAGACAACAGCCACCATTGGTTATGCGGATACAACCTTTAATATCCAAACCGATTTACTGGATAAAATTGTCCCTAACATTCTACCAGTGCTATTCGTACTCCTGACTTACCGCCTACTTATGAAAGGCCTCTCTCCAACGAAGATCATATTCCTGATGATTTTGTTCGGTATCGGTGGTCATTACATCGGCATTTTATAACGGCTCTTGTGGCCTCTAATGCGGGCTTTGCCCGCATTCTTAACCAAATTCATTCATAGGACGAAATATGATAGCTGTAATTCTCGTTGGTCACGGTCATTTTGGCTCAGGTTTAGGCCAAGCAATTCACCAAATTATTGGTGCCCAACCTAATTTCTCAACCATTGATTTTGTTGAAGGCATTTCTGTTCCGGAACTCGAAACCCTGATGCTGAAAGAAGTCGACAAACTAGACACCACAGACGGCGTGGTTTTCTTCACCGATTTATTAGGTGGTAGCCCATTCCGAGTGGCCTCACAAATCGCCCTGCAACGGGATGATGTCGAAGTGATTTCAGGTACGAACTTACAACTGTGTGTCGAGATGTTGTTAGAGCGAGAAGATTTAGATCTAGTTGAATTTGCCAAAACAGCAGTAGTCAGTGGACATAACGGACTGACACGATTAGCCGACGCACTAGAAGCCTCACGCCAAGATAATTCATCAGAAGATGGTATCTAACGACTGAGGTTGGACGCATGGAATTCATTTCACTCTTACTCAACAACGCTACCTTCTATAGCATATTACTTCAGCTTGCGATGGGATTAGTGCTTGGGCTAGCAATGGGGTTAACCGGTGTGGGCGGTGGAATTCTTATCATCCCACTTCTTCAGTTCGTATTTAATATGGAACCAGTGCTTGCGGTCGGAACCGCAAGCCTGATTGCATCATTAGTAAAAGTGAATGCGAGCTTTTGCCATATCAAAGCCGCCAATGTCGACTGGCGCAGTGTTAAAGGCATTCTGTTGGGGGCGATTCCTATTGGAATGTTAAGTGCTTCAACGGTCGTGTATTTGCATCAACATGAAGACTATAACCGACTGATTTCCACCACCACACAGGCTCTCATTGTGTTGATGATGTTTTATGCCCTTTTTTCACTCATGCGCAAATATATGAAAAGCCAACACCCTCAGCAGCAAACAATGCCGTTATCTGCTACATCAAGTTGGTCTTATCGTCGCGCTTCCAGTTCGGGAGCTTTTTGTGGGCTTATCATAGGAACGACTGGCATTGGTGGCGGCGTGTTACTTCTTCCGGTACTCAATTCTTATCTAGGTATCGGGATAAAAAAAGCCGTTGGCTCGTCTATTGTTATTGCATTGGCTTTATCGGCCAGTACTTCTTTCATTTATGCGAAAGGAGGCCAAAGTGATATCCCTACTGCGTTTACCTTGGTTGTTGGGTCTTTGCTTGGTGTTCCTCTTTCAACGGTGTTGCTTAAACAACTCTCTGAAGCCAAGTTGTATTTAACGACGTTAAGCGTGATATGTGTAAGCATATTGATTATGATGTTAAGCAACATTCTTTAAACTTCAACATATATTTCAGGCGTCTATATGTCAGATCTTATTCCTAGGTTGGAAACACTATCGGTACATGGTAGTGAAGCAGAAAAGAAAATTTCTGGATTTCTTCTGAACGATAAAAAAAACAACATCTCTACACTTAGCGCCATCGCTCTAGGGAAACAGTGTGGTGTGAGTAATGCGTCTGTCATCCGCTTCGCACAACATCTTGGATACAAAGGATACTCCGAATTCAAGCTGGAATATTTAGCGATTCAAAAACACGATGTAGGAGAAATTCTATACAGCGACGTCCGCTTAGATGACTCCCCTTCTGAGGTGATCCAAAAAGCAGGATATCTATTTAGCAAGAATGTTGAAAATTCCATTAAAGTTGTTGAACCTGAAGTGTTAGACCAGCTTGCAAATGCTATCGTCAACGCTGAAAAAATTGCGTTATTTGGCGTAGGCTCATCCGGTGTCGTAGCATCTGATGCTTGCCAAAAGCTCATTCGAATTAATAAAAACGTACTCTTTAATTCAGACACGCATGTTCAACGTGCCTACGCGAGTATGTTGACGGAAAACGATCTTGCTCTGGCTTTTACTACCCGAGGGCAAACTAAAGAAGTCCTTCAGTCACTCGAAATTGCTCAACAATCAGGTTGCACGGTGTCTGCGATCACTCGTTATGGCAAAACACCAACAACCAAAATGGCGGATCTGGTGTTGCCATTTGCTTACCGAGAGCGTCACCACGAATTAGGCATGATCACTCCTCAATTATCTCAAATGATGCTGTTTGATATTTTGTTCTTTAGAGTCACCGCCTTGATGGGTGACAGTGCAACCTCTTCCTTAAAACGAATCCGTAACACCTTTTCAAATCTCACATCAAAATAATAAAAAAGCCGAACACTGGGTTCGGCTTTTTTATTACTGAAATCTTGTTAGCTACATCATTTCGTACACGTCTGCTGCTCTTGATTTGGTTGTTTTTTTAATAACAAAGAATCGGTTAACTCAGCGATAGTGTACTCAGTCCAGCTACCAGTTCTTATGTCTTTACGTAAGTTGTAGGCAAAGAACTTTGAGTCGTTATTTAATGGTGTGGCCTCAAATTTATCAATGACTTGCTTTAACTTATTCTTTTCTAACTCCCAACGTCCTGCGATATCAATTTCAATATTTATATCACCATCAAAGTCAGGTATTCGACCAGACATTAAAGCGTGACCCGATAATTTTCCATTGGCTAAGAAGGTCGTCGTCGCATCAAGTTGAAACATTTTATCGAACTGCTCATCAGGCGACTGGCAATTCCATGTACCAAGTAGTGTGTCTTTGTCGTAACTAACGACGACTTTTTCAACCACAGATTCACTTTGTGTCGAGGCACACCCAAAAATCAGAGTCGAGAAGATAAAGACTAAACAATATCGTATCATCACATCTCCCAAAATATCTTTAAAACAATGGCTACAAGGCTGCTTGAATGCCAAGCATTACAGCTGAGTCACCGCTTCTAATTTGTTCCCATCTAAATCAATGATATAAGCGGCGTAATAACCTTCAGCATATTCCGCTCTTAAACCTGGTTTACCATTACACGTCGCTCCATGCTGCATAGCGATACGATAGAATTCGTCAACTGAAGCCTTACTTGGTGCGTTGAAAGCAATATGAGAACCGTTCCCTGACGTTGCTTTATCGCTACACGGACAACCGATCCAAAATTCAAATTGCTCGCCATAACATGCTGCAACATTGTCTATGGTGTGAGAGCGCTTTATGTTTAACGACGCGAATAATGCATCATAAAAAGACATTGCCGTATTTAAGTCTCTTACGCCAACAGAGACATGATTAATGATCATATTGCCTTTTACCTTTCTTGCGGAACAAATATAGCAAGCAACATATTACTTAATCAGCAACCATCATTTCGAAGCTATTGATTTATCTGTGATATTAACCTTGATAAAACACCTATTTTTCGGTTTGGGACTCGTTTTAAAACCAAAATAATCTGAAAATAAAAAGTGTCGTAACGTTCAGCCACCATTATTCAAGTATTTGTTGTTGTGAACTAACCTACTCAACTTTTTACTTACATTTTTATTATCAAAAAACAAGTTATTCAAGAGACCTGTCACAAACCATAAAACCTATGTCTCGATCACAAAAATGCCATCTAGACTGTAAGTAAACAAAAAATACGAATGGAAATCCCCTTGCTGAACTGGATGTTTTATTATGCTAAAAAATAACCACACCTTTCTTGAAGAATCAAAAATTGTCGTCGTATTAAGAAGTCAATTTTTATGTTTTTGTAACCAGAATATCAACTGCCGAGCACCGTTATGTCACGTCAAATGTGACGATAAACAGCGTTCTATTCAACTCAGTCACACTGAGAGCATTAAGCTGCAAAAACATGATTACGACGTATTAAGGCATTTCATCAAGGACTGTCAGGGTGAGGAGTACCTAACGCATTAAATAGATGCTGCCCCTAAACACATAAGGCAATACCAATGCATTGCCTTTTTTAGTGGGTAAGAAAATGGTTGGTAACCTAAGCAGAGAGTAAAAAGGAGCTCAATGAGCTCCTTTTATTATGGGTATAGCGATACAGGCCCTCGGAACATTGATTGATCAGTAGGTACTAAGCCCTGAGGTGTCCCACTTTCTCTAACTTGACTATCAACATACGTCGCATGTACTTCTAATACCGGAACATTGGCCGCTCCGGGGTATGATGGTTTCTTAATTATTCTGTTAACTAGCAACTGCGCACTAGGCGGCAATAAGAACTCAGCTTGAACAGCAACAACACTCTCATGTCCCCGCAACGCCATCAGCTTGGCAAGGTTCTCATAACCTGCTTTCATTTTTTTAATACGTCGTTTCTCAAGCCATAAATCCTTACTTTTTACGATCACGTCAGTGACGTATTTCTTTTCGTAATCCACAACACCATTTACGGTTTGATCTTCCAACACACCCAAAGAAATCTTCGCGTAAGTATCTAGTTGTTTGGCTTGGTTGGTACTGTTGTATCCACTAAAAGCACTGATATTAATTCCTCTTGCTTTACGGATAACAAAATTCAAAATGCCTTCGGTATTTTTGTATTCAGGGAAGCACGCCCCTTCGATAAAACCTTTATGAAAACTGCATGAGATGTAGCGGCTGCTCTTAATGACACCGACTGGGCCTCGGGGATTTGCACCATTCACCATATCGTTTGCGTATCTCCACCACGCTGAGTTTTGTGGGCTTGGTATCGTCATTTGGCGATAAACAGGAGCATCTGCGATTGTTGTGGAGTTTTGGCTCCACTTTTTATATGCATTCCAGACATTCACATCGTTAGTTGAAAGCGCCGTGCCTGATGTTGTGTATGCTGTCATGGCATTATTGATCCGGCTGGAGTTATAAGTATAAAACGCTAGTGCCGTAACCATTTCAATTTGTTCTAATAACCGTTGTTCTTCTTGAGAAGACACTAAACGACGTACCTTTTCAGGTACTCCCCACATCTTCCGTGGTTCTTGTCTGTGTTTATATTGGCTAACGAATTCGCGGAGCATATCAAGCCATATCGTTGGGTTATTGGTTTGCCGAAAGCGACTGTATGAAGCTTGTGTTAGTTTCAAGGCCATTTGATGAAGCGAATCCATACACTCTTTTTCAGCTGCTTCATTGATTTTCAAGTACTTAAGGCGTTTATCGAGGTTTTGCACCCCTAACGCTTTAAGCTGCTCGTAGCGATACTCATCGTAACCACCAATTTCCATCCTCACATCCTTATTCAAATGAAGTTGCTAACTTTACTTTTGTGTTAACTCTTTGTTGTAACTGTAAACTTAGAATGTAGTTAGTGCACGCTCAACGGTAAGCATGAGAAAATAATGATCGGATCAGAATTACTAGATGCATGTCGAATTGTTTTGAAACATTGTTAGTAACATTATCATTAAATACAAAAAGATATTACGCTCCAATTCTGACGAGGAAAGCTGTCACTCGCCACCCTCTTGCCAAAACAGTTCGACCAAAATTCAACCGTGCACCCCCACTAGACCAGCACTTTAAACCAGCCTAACTTGAATTCAGCCCTGAGCTCTTGCAAACAAACATGACTAAAAAGCCATCTATCAATCAAAATAACAAATGGATCAAGTTCACAATCATGACGTTTAGTACAATTATTGTCATTTGCCCCAACGTTATTCATTTTCTTAATTTTCAACTAGTTAAATATTTTTAGCTGTAAACACCGAACAATATCGTCCAAAAAAACATCAAAAAAAAGCTTGATCAATTACCAATTAAAAACTACTGTATAAGCATACAGCATGTATAGAGAGACAGTAAAATGACGCAAGCACGTACTCAAACATTTTCTAAACACAATATTCTGGCTCAGCCGACTCAACCAATGAATGTCGCTGATACTACGTTGTCTCGTTGGGCTCACCTATCGATGCAACATCAATGGATTTTGTTTACCTCAGAGTGTTTACGCCCTGACTACGCGCAGCTTTCTGCCTCAAACGTTCGCTGTCAAAACATCATTCAGATGAAACCATCCCTCTCGCATAGCGAAATGGAAATTGCCATTAAAGCCATTAAGTCAGGAAATGCGAGTGCAGTGGTTGCCTCTAATAATATCGATTATGTCAATCAGGAGTTACTTCGCCAGTTAGGTGAGCAGTACGAGTGTGAAGTCTTTTTCGTTGAGGGCAGAGAAACCCAGTACCATTAATTAAGCTCAACAAAAAACTACTGTCTTATGCCTCCCAAATGGGAGGTTTTTTTTGCTTGTCATTCCCTTCTCGCTCTCTATGTTGTTACCTATAGCTCATAAAGTTACGACACGTTTAGATCAACCAAATGTACAACATAGGAAACATCATCAATCAATTTAAGCAATCGTTTGCTTTTTATCTGGAAGCTAAGATTAGATCTGGTATGATGCCTGTCAAATCCGTGCTTCTGAGAGAAGAAACACGTTTATTTGCCGTTTGACTGATAGGATTGCCTCATGAGCCTCTCGAATCAAGTTCTCGCCGTTAACGACGATCTACCCATTCGCACTCACAAACCTGTACATAGTGGAAAAGTACGCTCTGTTTATTGGCTAACTGAAGAAGATAGCCGTCGCCTTATTGAAGAAAAGGGTTACGACGTTTCACCAGATGCACCACTCGCAATTATGGTGATCAGCGATCGCATTTCTGCATTTGACTGTATTTGGCATGCTGAAGGTGAGTTAAAAGGCGTACCTGGTAAAGGTGCTGCGCTTAATGCGATCTCTAATCACTGGTTTAAACTGTTTAAAGAAAATGGCCTAGCGGACAGCCATATTCTCGACATCCCTCACCCACTGGTTTGGATTGTTCAAAAAGCAAAACCAATCATGATCGAAGCTATTTGTCGTAAGTACATTACTGGCTCTATGTGGCGCGCTTATGAAAAAGGCGAACGTGAGTTTTGTGGCATTCAATTGCCTGAAGGTTTGGAAAGAGATAAAGCCTTACCCAACCTATTGATGACACCATCTACCAAAGGCATTCTAAAAGGTATTCCTGGCGTACCAGAAGCGGACGACGTCAACATCACTCGTAAAAATATTGAAGATAACTACGCGGCGTTTAATTTCTCTAAACAAGAAGATATCGCACTGTACGAGAAGCTACTGAGCGATGGCTTTGGTGTCATTAGCGAAGCACTTGAGAAAGTCGATCAAATCTTTGTCGATACCAAGTTTGAATTTGGCTATGTTCATGATGCAGCGGGTAACGAAAAATTGATTTATATGGATGAAGTCGGCACACCAGACTCCTCTCGTATTTGGGATAACGAAGAATACCAAGCAGGTAAGATCGTGGAAAATTCCAAGGAAGGCTTCCGCCAGTTTCTCCTTAACCACTTCCCTGACCCAGATATTCTGTTAAATAAAGAACGAATGCCTGAGCGCGAAGCACTTGCTCGTGACAATGAGTTACCGCTTCAAGCTCTAATGGATATCTCGACAACCTATACAGGTATCGCAGAAAAAATTACCGGACAACCGATTCAACTTAGCGATAATCCAAAACAAGAAATTATCGACATTCTTGGCTCACAATACGGTTTAATTGACTAATTCATATATTTAAAACGCCCTAACTTAGGGCGTTTTTTGTTGAAGACGGCAGCAACTATCTAGTTTTATCTCACGCTATTGTTTCTTTGGCTATCACTCTTGTGAGCAAACAAAGATATAATAAGCGCACTTATTCGCAGACTGTAGCCAACCATGGATTTTGTCGCCCTATCGCGTATTAGCTTAAAACACCTAACGGTGCTTCACGTTATGCTCTCTACAAACAGTGTTACCCGTACTGCGGCTAGGCTATGTGTGACGCCATCAAGTGTCAGTAAAACCTTGTCTCAGTTGAGAGTTCAGCTCGATGATGAGCTTTTTTACCGCGAAGGTGCCCTACTGTTACCCACCTCTTTTGCTCTAAACATTGCACCTCAAATTCACGGTATTCTATCGAGCATGAACGGGATCCTTCATCAAGGTGAGTTCGATCCACACACCTACACTGGCACTATCTCACTATCGATGCGAGAAAGTACCTTTGAGTTATTTGCGAATAAAATTGACCACATATGCCAGCAATTAAGTACAGCAAAACAGATTCAGCTTTATGCCAAAGAACAGATGAACTTTGATGCACTGAGCCGAGGGCAAGTTGATTTTATGCTACTACCGCATGATATTAGCCAGCCCCCAACACGTAGCCGAGAACTAATGTGGCAACAAATACTTACCGATAAAATGATCTGTTTGATGTCACCGAATCATCCGTTGGCCCAGAAAGAGGTCATTTCAATCGATGACTATCTGGCTTGCCAGCACATTGGCATTCAAGATAATGATCTCTATGAACCTTACTTCGAACAAAACCTGACCCAACAGTACCGCTCGCGCCATGTGACGATTTCAGTCTCAGACTTTGGCTCTGGTGCTGTGTTATGCCATCAGTCCGATCGAATATTGACATGTTCAAAAGCTTGGGCAGACAAAGCATTTCAAGCACAAGGGCTGGTACAAAAAACACTACCCTTTGACTATGGACAAGTGGGATACAGCTTAGTCTGGAATGAAGCCAGTTTAAATCATCCTGCACTGCGTTGGCTTCATCAACAATTATTGGTTGTTAGTTAAATATATACGCTGGGTAAGAGAATCGGGTGTGAAATCAACTCACGTAGTGATTGGTAAAACGTATCCATTTGCAATTCACTGCACTTGGGCCAATTTAATGCTTCCCCCACCACTCCATGATGCTGAAATGCATTCAATCTCACGTTTATATTTTGAGGCAATTGGTTAATAAGGCGGGCCACTTGCACTACCTCCATATCCAAATCACTTTTGCTTGGAATATGCAGTAAACGCAGTTCATGTAACTTGCGATGATCTGCTAATAAACGAATGGAGTTGATGACTTTATGGTTGTCCCTCCCCACCAACCACTGATGTGTTTCGTTTTGCCACGATTTAAGGTCTATCATCGCGCCATCCAAGTAAGGCATCACTTTTTGCCAGCCTTGCTCCGAGAGATAGCCATTACTGTCAATAAAACAGGTAAGATGCTGAAGCTGTTCGTCCACTTTAATGGCTTGAAACAGTTGAATAATAAAAGGGAGCTGCATCGTTGCTTCTCCGCCAGAAACAGTAATGCCAGCGATGAAGTAATGCTGTTTCCTGATAACTTGCAGCATCTCTCCCACGGAATAAAGCTTAACCTTGGGGCTAGCATGATGAGCACAAACCACAATGCAGTGATCGCAATGAATGCATTTCGTTTCATCCCACATCACTTTTCCATCATTGCTGTTCACCGTTAACGCTTGGCTCGGGCATCCAGAGACGCAGTCACCACAATGATTACAATGGTTGATGGTATGTGGGTTATGGCAGTTTTTACAATTGAAATTGCACCCTTGAAGAAAGATGACCAGGCGATTGCCTGGCCCATCAACACATGAAAAATTGAGGATTCGACTCACGAATGCGCTTTTTTCCACGACTCTCGCCTTACTTATAGATTGGTTTCGATTCCATACTGACAACTCGTGGCATCCTGTCGAGTATGCCAGTGTTGTTTGCCGCTTCTGCCCCCAAGAAGGTAGTATTGTTTCGCGACCCTTCTTCAGCAAACTTTTCAATATCTGATAGCTTAACCATATAGCCCGTTACACGAACTAAATCATTCGAAGCCACATTCGCAGTGAATTCTCGATACCCAAATGTGAGCGCGCCTTTGCATAAGTTGAACATCGCTTCAGGGTTGGATTTTACCGTTTCATCAATGGTCAAAATATCACTGATACCTGAGGTGTAATATTGGTGATGTTGCGCCGTTGCCTGAATATAAGTTACAGGGTCAGGTTCTGTTCCATAAGGAATACGAACACCCGGTGTAACATCTTTATCTAGACTAATTCCACCTTGAGCATGCAACAATGCTTTGCCTTCAAGGCCATATTTAACGGGTGTGCTTTCAACAATCTGATGCAAAGTTTGAGAGATCCTGTGACCCAGCTGATTCGCTTTTTCATCAAGACCATACTTTGCTAAGTCACCCTGTTTATGCATCAGAATATTCACCGCTTCTGCCATGCCATAAATACCAAACATGGGTGCAAAGCGCTGCTCTTCAATCAATCCTTCTTGAGTCAAAAAACCTTTAAAGAAGTTTGATTCTTCATGCAAATGGCAACTACGCACATCAATTAACTCGGCCATCAAAGCACTGTATTTCGGAAGAAGATGGGTTAAGAAATCTTCTACGCCAGTCGCTAGCTTGGCAACTTCTTTCAGGTTCATTCGCACTAGCGTATTGGCTCCGCCAGCTAAAGGAAGCGAATTGTAGCAACTTACAATACCAAAGCGTTTATCGCCGTAACTTGCCGCATGAACTGGGTAATTCGCAATATGTGGTTTGCTGCATTCACAGATATTTGAACAAGCATGCCGCAGCAAATCATCTGGCGTGATCGCTGGGTCGTACATAAAAGTTAAATTTGGTGCAATTTGCTTCAGCTCAGCATCCACCTTTAGAATCGTACGACAGATAACATTGTCTGACGGACCGATGTTTACGTGCATAAAGGCATCGGGCAAGGTTCGATCCAGCATGATCCAGAAACGCTTGAGCTTCACGTAAACTTGCTGTTCGGTTAGCTCTCCTACGTATGGAAGGAGCACATCATCAAGTTGACCAAGGTAGACCGGAATATTGGTGACTGAAGGCACGTGATGGTAAAGAATCGTCAATAAATTCAGCGCATCATCAAAATCTTCCGCCGGGCCAACTTCAAGGTATGTGGAACCTTGCTTAAGGTACTTGGCATAGTCAGGTAATACGTAGCGCGGCTTAAATGGTGCGTGGCCTTCGAACATGTCACACAAGATTCCCTGTGCCATCGCGGTGGTTGTAGGCTCGGAAAGCTCCAAATATGGTAAGTTTGCCTCCGCTTCTAATGCCAGAAATTGATTTTTCTGTTTAGGATTGAGATGGGAATCGGTAACGATCTCTTGGATACGTTGTTGGAAACTATTAAGTAGAGTTGGCATAACGCATATTCCTTATTATTTGTAAGGATTTTAAGTACTGACCAAAGGTTTCTACAAATGAAATATAGACAAGAACATTTTTCCAAATTGGAAATTTATAGTTAAAAGAAAGCCCAGTACAATAACTGGGCTTGAACAAAGCATCGTCGGATAGCTTTGATTAAAGTTTAAAGCGATTAATTTCTTGCTCTAATTCATGTGACAATTCAGAAAGCTGTGCAGCTTGTGATGCTGCGTCATGCGCTTCATCAGCAAGATCGTTAGATACATCGCGGATACCAACCGTATTACGCGTGATCTCCGAAGTAACAGAAGCTTGCTCTTCTGCCGCAGAGGCAATTTGAGTCGCCATATCACTGATGCGCTCGACTGCTGTCTGAATTTGAGTCAGGCTAACAGCTGCTGAGTCAGCATCATTGACACTGGTACCTGCCAACTGGCGACTATCGCCCATAATACCGACAGCTTTCCCTGTTGTACCTTGCAATGTTTCGATCATTTGCTGAATTTCTTTTGTCGAAGCATGGGTACGTTGGCTCAAAACACGAACTTCATCAGCAACAACCGCAAAGCCGCGCCCTTGCTCTCCTGCACGTGCCGCTTCGATCGCAGCGTTCAACGCCAGAAGATTGGTTTGCTCTGCAATATCTTGAATGGTCGACAAAATAGTACTAATGCTGTTTCCATGAGCTTCCAATTCTTGGATCACTTCAGTCGCGACCTGCACCTCTTGAGCAAGGTTTTGGATCGAGCTTTGTGTTTGTACTACTTGTTCACCACCGTGGACACATGCCGATACCGCTTCAGATGAGCTCTGAGCTGTGTGGTCGGCATTGCCCGCTATCTCTTGAGTCGCGGCCGCCATTTCGTTGATCGCCGTAGCAACCATATTGATTTCATCTTGCTGATGACGGATTCGTGCGCTGCGCTCTTCTGCATGTTGCGCCGTTTGCTGCGCTTGTTCAGATAGTGATGCCGACACCAAACTTAGTTTGGATACCATGGTGTGCATGTTGCCGACAAAAGTGTTGAAATTCGTCGCCAGTTGGCCGACTTCATCGTTACTGCGTGGCTCTAAACGTTGAGTTAGATCTCCTTCTCCAGAAGCAATTTCTTCCAAAGCTTTTGACACATGGCCAAGATCACGGAATAGGAAGCTCACTAACCACGACACAACGGCAATCACTAGAAGAGTGATCACAACTGCAGCAATAAACAGGCCTTGTAATAGTTCTGTATGCGCAGCCTCTTCAGTTGCGCGATCCATCTCAATAGCGAATATCCACTCCGTTCCAGGCACTTCTTTGAAGAAGTAGAGTTTTTCTTTCCCGCTACGTTCCGTAGTTTCAATTCGACCTGATTTCGCTGATTTACTGATCAAACTTAGTGTCAATCGGTTATCCAGATCTGTTACAGGCTTTAATAGTAGATCTTTACTAGGGTGGGCTAAAAACGTGCCGTCTTGGGCATCAATCAACATTGCATAAGCATTTGCACCAGCATCTAAGTTGATAACGTCGTTGATCAGCTGATCGATAAGAACATCGGCACCAACAACCCCAACAAACTGACCGTTCTTCCTTACAGGCTCTGCAATTGTCACTAAAAGAGCATTGGTAATAGCATCTTGGTATGCAGTCGTAATGATTTGCTTTCCTGCGCTGTCAGCATCTTTGTACCACGGACGAGTACGAGGATCATAACCAGCACGATTACGCTCTGGGTGAGAGCGATGCATTTCTCCAGCGGGTGTCCCTAGAAAAATATCATCGAAGCCACCAGCCTTGCGTGCTTGCTGCAGGTATGGCACGACATCACTTTCTAAACTGTAATCATTAAAGGCTCGAGCGATGTCTTTTCTGATCGAAATCCAATCCGAGATCCCTTCAGAAGCTGCCGTAGATAAGCTTTCTGCGCGAGAATACACCCCATTTCGAGTTTGTTTGAACAACTGATCAGCAGACAACCATGTAAGAGCACCAGCCATTAGCACAACGGCTAATAGGCTCGCACCGATTAATTTCTGTTTAAGCGTTAGTTTCATGTTGCGATAGATACAATATTTATATGAAAGCGCGCATATTATAGACAACAAACAAATGTTGCACGCATTTTTTATAAAATCACTTGAAAAGTAAGCTATTGTATTATAGGCAAAATATTGACGTCAGACGTTTGTCGGATATAAACAATCTACGCAACTGTTCTAACTTGAGAAATAGAAAAAGCCCGGTAATGACCGAGCTTTGAATCAGGAATTTTTGTCAGAATTATTAAGATAATAAGCATCAAGCAGTTCTTTGCCATAATAGACTTCTGTTTGCATGTGGAAAACAAACAATAACAGCGTGAGTATTCCACAGATCAGATTCACTCGACTTATTACAACCTTACGTCGCTGCTCAGAATAAATGGCGATAGAAATACCAACAAGAACAAATGGATAAATAAAAAGCATTGCTAGCAAACCTGCAAGATAATTGGATATTGCCATAGGTGTGTCCATACCCATAACGCCCTCCTTAAATCCACTTAATCAATTAGCAAAAACGATAACCTCAATTTATATAAGTTTTCATCTTAAGTCCGAGACGTCGTCGACAGTAAAGCGCCCGCACTCACAAAAACACTACCAGATAAGCGATTAAATAACTTAGCTCTGCCTTTTGCTAGGATCCAGCTCGATGACTTCGCACCAAGAGAAGCATAGAGTAGCAACCAACTTAACTCCATCACCATGAAGGTACTAGCAAAAATCAGATACTGTTGGAACATAGGTTCCGTCGGTGAAATGAACTGAGGGAAAAGTGCTGTAAAAAACAAGATGGCTTTGGGGTTACTCGCACCAACAATAAAGCCGCTGACATAGTGCTCTAAAGCGTTTTTCTCTTGAACTTCTCCTTGCTTTGACAGTTCATATTGCTCCTCTTTAGAGAAAATCGCTTTTGCCCCCAAATAAATTAGGTATGCAGCTCCCGTATATTTGATGATATTGAAGACCAATTCAGAAGAAGCAATCACGACCCCTAAGCCAGTAAATGAAAGGCTAAGAATGATGGTAATTGCCGTTAAGCTCCCTAACGCCGTATAGGTACCACTGCGCATCCCCTGCGTCACCCCTTTTGTCATACACAATAAGGAGCTAGGGCCTGGTGACGCTGTTAAGATTAAGACAGCTAAAAAATAAAGAATCCAAGTATCTACACTCATTAGTGTTCCTCCATTAACACTATGATTTTATGAATCTTTAATTGAACAAATTTCCAACATTATGTAAACATTTTTTTTCTTAAGGTATAAAAAAACCGAGCATTTCGCTCGGTTTTTATGACTAGCGAAGAAGATTATTCTTCAGATGTCACATCATCTGAACCTTCAGAGGAAGCTTCAGCATCAGTTGTTGCTGCTGCAACTTCTTCGCCTTCTTCACCCTCTGGTAATTCTACTTCTTCAACTTCATCGATACGCTGCAGACCAACAACGTTTTCGTCATCAGCAGTACGGATCAGAGTTACACCCTGAGTGTTACGTCCGACTTGGCTAACTTCTGCAACACGTGTACGAACCAAGGTACCAGCGTCGGTGATCATCATCATCTCGTCGCCTTCTTCAACCTGAACCGCACCAACCACAGGGCCGTTACGCTCAGAAACCTTGATCGAAACTACACCTTGTGTCGCTCGTCCTTTAGTCGGGTACTCTGCTAGTTCTGTACGCTTACCGTAACCGTTTTGAGTCACAGTCAGGATGTCGCCTTCGTTAGAAGGAACAATCAGCGATACAACCTGATCATCATCAGCCAGCTTCATACCACGAACACCTGCCGCTGTACGACCCATCGCACGAACTTTATCTTCACTAAAGCGAACCACTTTACCCGCTTTCGAGAACAGCATGATGTCGCTTTCGCCGTTAGTAATATCAACGCCGATGAGAGAATCATCATCACGTAGGTTAACTGCAATCAGACCGTTTGAACGAACATTCGCAAACTGGTTAAGTGGCGTTTTCTTAACCGTACCATCGCCCGTCGCCATAAAGATGAATTTATCTTCAGAGAATTCATCCACAGGTAGGATCGCAGTAATACGCTCACCTTCTTCAAGTGGAAGAATATTCACGATTGGCTTACCACGAGCAGTGCGGCTCGCTAATGGTAATTGATACACTTTCAGGCGGTAAGTCTTACCACGTGTAGAGAAACATAAGATGTTGTCGTGAGTATTCGCAACAAGCAAGCGCTCGATGTAATCCTCTTCTTTCATCTTAGTTGCACTCTTACCTTTACCACCACGACGCTGTGCTTCGTAATCGCTTAGGATTTGGTACTTAACGTAACCTTCGTGAGAAAGAGTCACAACTACGTCTTCACGTGCAATCAGCTCTTCCATGTCGATGTCATGGCTCGCTGCAGTGATTTCAGTGCGGCGAACGTCACCGAATCCATCACGAACAGATTCTAGCTCTTCACGGATCACTTCCATTAGACGCTCAGTGCTTGCAAGGATGTGCATTAGTTCAGCGATTTCATCCAGAAGTGCCTTGTATTCATCAAGGATCTTCTCGTGCTCAAGACCAGTAAGCTTATGTAGACGTAGATCTAGAATTGCTTGTGCTTGAGTTTCAGTCAGGAAGTACTGACCGTCACGGATACCGTATTGCTCTTCCAGCCAGTCTGGGCGAGCTGCGTCAGTACCTGCACGTTCTAGCATTGCTGCAACGTTACCCAGGTCCCAACCGCGAGCAACCAAGCCAGCTTTTGCTTCTGCTGGTGTCGGTGCGTTACGGATCAGTTCAATGATTTCATCGATGTTAGCGAGCGCTAGTGCCAGACCTTCAAGGATGTGTGCACGGTCACGTGCTTTACGCAGTTCGTAGATAGTACGACGTGTAACAACTTCACGGCGGTGATCAACGAAGCACTTCAACATATCTTTTAGGTTGAATAGCTGAGGCTGACCATTGTTCAGTGCAACCATGTTGATGCCGAAAGTCGTTTGCAGCTGAGTTTGTGCGTATAGGTTGTTTAGAACCACTTCGCCTACTGCATCACGCTTACATTCAATAACAATACGCATCCCGTCTTTATCAGACTCATCGCGTAGTGCACTGATGCCTTCTACTTTCTTATCTTTAACCAGTTCAGCAATCTTTTCGATCAGACGTGCTTTGTTAACTTGGTAAGGAATCTCAGTAACAATAATGGTTTCTTTACCATTCTTGTCTGCTTCTACTTCCGCTTTGGAGCGCATGTAGATTTTGCCGCGACCAGTTTTGTACGCGTCTACGATGCCTTTACGACCGCTGATTAGCGCTGCCGTTGGGAAGTCAGGACCAGGAATGTAGTCCATCAGTTCATCAATAGTGATCTCTTCATTATTGATGTATGCAAGACAACCATCAATCACCTCAGTTAGGTTATGAGGTGGAATGTTGGTTGCCATACCTACTGCGATACCAGAAGCACCGTTAACCAATAGGTTAGGAATTTTTGTAGGAAGAACTGCTGGGATTTGTTCCGTACCGTCATAGTTAGGTACGTAATCCACGGTTTCTTTATCTAGATCTGCCAAAAGTTCATGGGCAATTTTTGCCATGCGAACTTCGGTATAACGCATTGCCGCTGCGGAATCGCCATCGATCGAGCCAAAGTTACCTTGACCATCGACTAGCATGTAACGTAATGAGAACGGCTGAGCCATACGTACAATTGTGTCGTATACAGCACTATCACCATGTGGGTGATATTTACCGATTACGTCGCCGACAACACGAGCAGATTTTTTATATGGTTTGTTCCAATCGTTGCCTAGTACGTTCATCGCGAAAAGAACGCGTCGATGTACTGGTTTTAGGCCATCACGCACATCTGGAAGAGCACGACCAACGATGACGGACATCGCATAGTCTAGGTATGAACCTCGTAGCTCATCTTCAATGTTTACGGGCGTGATCTCTTTAGCTAGATCGCTCATAGAGCCATTATCCCTCTATTTGTAGATCGTATGTACAATACGTTTAAGGTGCAAAAATATAACACACAATTCGCCAGTTCGGCATTACTTTCCCTCTCCTTTTATCAGGTTGTGAGCTTGGTTGTGAATCAAATGACGAGAAAATGCACACTTTGATCTTATCTTGCTGATTATTGGTTATATTTGCACCAATGCATAATAAAAATCTAACAACCTATGGTATGAGCCAACCCAGACGCTATAATGCGATCTCCGATTCAGGGAAGCACTAACTATCAGAAGACGTTATGACAAATACACAAAACGTAGACCCAAACGAAATTAAAAAATTTGAAGATATGGCCTCACGTTGGTGGGATTTAGAAGGCGAGTTCAAGCCCCTTCACCAAATTAACCCATTGCGGCTGGGTTACGTTTTACAAAAAGCAGATGGCTTATTTGGTAAGACAGTACTAGACGTAGGTTGTGGTGGTGGCATCTTGGCAGAAAGCATGGCAAAGGAAGGCGCCACAGTAACCGGATTAGACATGGGTAAAGAGCCATTAGAAGTTGCTCGTCTCCATGCTTTAGAAACCGGCACTAAGCTCGAATACATACAAAGCACCATTGAAGAGCACGCTAAAGAAAACGCGGGTAAATACGATGTGGTTACCTGTATGGAAATGTTGGAGCATGTTCCTGACCCACTCTCTGTCATTCGTTCATGTGCTCAGCTAGTGAAACCTGAAGGCCATGTTTTCTTCTCTACGCTAAACCGAAATTTTAAATCATATCTGTTCGCAATTGTTGGCGCAGAAAAGCTATTGAAGATTGTTCCTGAAGGTACACATGACCATGAAAAATTTATTCGCCCTTCAGAATTGATCAAAATGATCGATCAAACTGATCTTATTGAGCAAGGTATCACAGGGTTGCACTACAACCCATTGAATGACACGTATAAACTTGGTCGGAATGTCGATGTAAATTACATTGTCCATACACAAAAATTCTGATCTCAATATATGCAATTCAATCGAAGGCGGTAGCACAAAGTGGCCGCCTTTTTTAGTTATTTGAATCACAATTTCGAGGCTTTGATTCCAAAATAATCAGCTCGATCATCACTACCAATTTTCCCTAAAGATCAAGAAATTTTTTTTTGTTTATGGTTAAGAAAAAACCGATCTAAAAGGGACGCTTTTCTGCTGCTAAATACCACCGTAGATCTTAAGTTAGTAGATACTTACTGTTTTTTTTAATTTTGTTAGTTATCCACAAGTCTTCCAAGATCTGTTCCTTGAAAATCTACTCTCATAGCACTATCTTGTAACCCGAAAACCAAATCACCCCTATATGTTGTGTTTGCACTACAATATAAAGATAGATTTTGATCACAAAGCCGCTATCTAATTTACAAGAATTACACAAAAACACGGCTTTCATCAGTTTTGTTAGGGAAATGAAGCAGAATGAACCAACAACTAACCGTCACTAAGCGTGATGGACGAAAAGAAAGTATTGATCTGGAGAAACTTCATCGCGTAATCACTTGGGCCGCAGAAGGCCTAGATAACGTGTCCGTTTCTCAAGTTGAACTACGTGCTCACATTCAGTTCTACGATGGCATCACCACAACAGATATTCATGAAACCATCATTAAATCTGCTGCGGATCTGATCTCAGAAGAGACGCCTGATTACCAATATCTTGCTGCTCGCCTTGCTGTCTTCCACCTACGTAAAAAAGCATACGGCCAATACGAGCCGCCAACGCTTTATGATCACGTAGCGCGTTTGGTAGACATGGGTAAATACGACAAGCATATTCTCGAAGATTATACAAAAGCAGAATTGGACGAGCTTGATGCGTACATCGACCACAAGCGCGACTTAGACTTCTCTTACGCGGCAGTAAAGCAGTTAGAAGGTAAGTACTTTGTTCAAAACCGCGTATCAGGTGAAATCTACGAAAGTGCTCAGTTCCTGTACATCCTCGTTTCAGCGTGCCTGTTTGCAAATTACCCGAAAGAAACGCGCCTTAGCTACATCAAGCGTTTCTATGATGCGACATCTACATTTAAGATTTCGCTACCAACACCAATCATGTCTGGTGTACGTACCCCTACTCGTCAATTCAGCTCATGTGTGCTGATCGAGTGTGGTGACAGCCTTGACTCTATTAATGCGACAGCAAGTTCCATCGTACGTTACGTTTCTCAACGTGCGGGTATTGGTATCAACGCGGGTCGTATTCGTGCACTAGGTTCTGAAATCCGTGGTGGTGAAGCATTCCACACTGGCTGTATTCCTTTCTACAAATACTTCCAAACAGCGGTTAAATGCTGTTCTCAAGGCGGTGTGCGTGGTGGTGCAGCTACTGTGTTCTACCCACTATGGCACGGTGAAGCTCGTTCACTCTTAGTTCTTAAGAACAACCGTGGTGTTGAAGAGAACCGTGTACGTCACATGGACTACGGTGTGCAGTTGAACAAACTGATGTACCAACGTTTAGTTGAAGGTGGCAACATCACACTATTCTCACCATCAGATGTTCCGGGTCTGTACGACGCATTCTTCGAAAACCAAGAAGAATTCGAACGTCTATATGTGAAATACGAAAACGATCCGTCAATTAAGAAAGAGACGGTTAAAGCTGTTGAAATGTTCACATTGTTGATGCAAGAACGTGCATCAACAGGTCGTATCTACATTCAGAACGTGGACCACTGTAACACGCACAGCCCATTCGACTCAGAAGTTGCACCAGTTCGTCAGTCAAACCTATGTTTGGAAATCGCATTGCCAACTAGGCCTCTAACGAACGTTGAAGACGATTCAGGCGAAATTGCATTGTGTACACTGTCTGCATTTAACTTGGGTGTCATTAAGTCTCTAGATGACTTTGAAGAACTTTCTGAGCTTGTGGTTCGCGCACTGGATGCACTGCTTGATTACCAAGACTACCCACTGCCAGCTGCATACAAATCGTCCATGAACCGTCGTACGCTTGGTGTTGGTGTGATTAACTTCGCTTACTACTTAGCGAAAAATGGTGTGAAGTATTCCGATGGTAGTGCAAATGGCCTAACCCACCGTACGTTTGAAGCCATCCAGTACTACTTATTGAAAGCATCTGTTGAACTTGCGAAAGAACAAGGTAAATGCCCATCGTTTGATGAAACTAACTATGCGAAAGGCCTATTACCTATCGATACTTACAAAAAGGATATCGACCTAATTTGTGAAGAAGAACTTCATTATGATTGGGATGGCCTACGTCAAGAGATCATGGAACACGGTCTGCGCAACTCAACATTAACTGCGCTAATGCCTTCTGAAACTTCTTCTCAGATTTCAAACGCGACAAACGGCATTGAGCCACCACGTGGTTACGTATCTGTGAAGGCATCAAAAGATGGTATTCTGAAGCAGGTTGTACCGGACTTTACTGAGTTGAAAGACAACTACGAGCTACTTTGGGATATTGGGTCTAACAACGGTTATTTGCACCTTGTTGGCATCATGCAGAAGTTTGTCGACCAAGCTATCTCTGCCAATACCAACTACGACCCTAGCCGTTTCGAAACCGGTAAAGTACCGATGAAGAAACTGCTGCAAGATCTTCTGACCGCCTATAAGTTTGGTGTAAAAACGCTTTATTACCATAACACTCGTGACGGCGCGAAAGACGATCAAAAAGACGCAGTACAAGCACAAGACGATGATTGTGCAGGCGGCGGTTGTAAGATCTAATCACCAAGCTTAACAGAATGACAGCCTCCCACATTAGGGAGGCTTTAAAGGAATTGAGGCACCATGGCTTACAGTACTTTTAACAGAAATAAAAATGACCAACTAAAAGAACCAATGTTTCTTGGTCAATCAGTCAACGTTGCACGTTACGACCAACAGAAATTCGAGATCTTCGAAAAACTTATTGAGAAGCAACTTTCTTTCTTCTGGCGTCCGGAAGAAGTGGATGTATCTAGCGACCGTATCGATTACAACAAGTTACCTGATCACGAAAAACACATTTTCATCTCTAACTTAAAATACCAAACACTACTGGATTCAATTCAAGGTCGTAGCCCAAACGTAGCGCTACTACCACTCGTTTCTCTGCCTGAAGTTGAAACATGGATTGAGACATGGTCTTTCTCAGAGACAATCCACTCACGCTCATACACTCACATCATCCGTAATATCGTGAATGATCCAGGTATCGTCTTTGATGATATCGTAGAGAATGAACACATCTTAAAACGTGCAGAAGACATTTCTCACTATTACGATGATCTGATTAAGCTGACGAACGATTACCATCGCTACGGTGAAGGTACTCACCATATCAATGGTGAAGAAGTCTCTATCAAGCTTCATGACCTAAAGAAAAAGCTATACCTATGCTTAATGTCCGTTAACGCACTAGAAGCGATTCGTTTTTATGTCAGTTTCGCTTGCTCTTTTGCGTTTGCAGAGCGTGAGTTGATGGAAGGTAATGCGAAAATCATCAAGCTTATTGCACGTGACGAAGCGCTTCACCTAACAGGTACGCAGCACATGATTAACTTACTGCGTAACGGTCAAGATGACTTCTCATTCATGCAAGTTGCTGAAGAGTGTAAACAAGAGTGTTTCGACCTGTTTAAAGCAGCGGCTGAACAAGAAAAAGAATGGGCAGAATACCTATTCAAAGATGGTTCAATGATTGGCCTAAACAAAGACATTTTGTGCCAATACGTTGAATACATAACAAACATTCGTATGCAAGCTGTAGGCTTAGGTGTCGCTTATCCTGACGCAACATCAAACCCTATTCCTTGGATAAACTCATGGTTATCATCTGACAATGTTCAAGTAGCCCCTCAAGAAGCTGAAATTTCTTCTTACTTGGTTGGCCAAATTGAAAGTGATGTCAAGGCTGATGACTTTAAGGACTTCGAACTGTAATGCCAACAATCAAAATCAACCGTATTACGACTATCGAATCAAACCCGTCTAATACTATCTTAGAAACCTTGGAGAGTGCGGGAGTCCAACCTGAATATAATTGCCGCGATGGTCACTGTGGCGCTTGTCGCTGCACCCTTATTTCAGGTGAAGTTGAATACGTTGGTTTTGCAATGGCTTACACTCAAGGCCAAGAAATTCTTCCTTGTATATGCAAAGCAAAGACCGACATCGAGTTAGATGACGTCATCTATAAGCTTAAGGAAAAACGTGCATAGTTATGCACTATGAAAAACCAATAATAACGAAGGCCAGACTATGTACTGGCCTTTTTAATACCTGATAGAAACTCGTCTGCAGTCAACATTGATACGGGTTTGGCCGCGATCTCTCGTCCATCATCATCGAATAACGATAATCGATAGCCTTGATTACTCATGCGGGAGCCAAGTTCTGGCGCACGACGCCACATTGAAATCACATCAAAAAACTCGCTACTAAGTGCCTCACCCAAAACAACTTTTTGACTTGACACTTGATACTGAACTTGAATCTTTGACTGATGAAACATGCCCACTCCTCACAATAGAACCACTGATGAACTCTCAGTTTAAGCAGATTTGTATTAAATGCACGTCGCAAAGTGAAGACATTTTAGCCTTCTATTAAAAATCATTCGTTTAGCACTTAGACCAAATTGTCATAAAAAAAACATATGAAACCCAATTAGTAATATAGAGCATATTCATTCACTTATTGTCAAACGCAAAGCGGGTGTCATTTGACACCCGCTCGCTTTTCATATACCGCTTTCTAACACTATGATCCAATAACACTTTGCGGTACAAACATTTCTTTTTCTGATTTTAGAGAACTGTAACGCACAAAAATGGGCTTTGATGAAAGGTAACGACGCAACATGTCCGCTGCGACTGTTGAAATCACTAACCTCTGTTCTTTTTTCGAATACGTTCGATTAAATTTCAGCTTTTGTCCCCACTCACCTTCTGAAGCTGCTAATGCTACAGTAAACGTGTCTTCCACTACTTTCCCTGTTACCAGAGCCAGATCAGTCGTACACTTTTCACGAGTGGCGCCGGCAAGCGCAAAGGTTGCAGCCAGATGATCACTTTCTTCATTGCCTAGCTGCACTCGGTGCCCCAATACCCAGCCATGACCACAGTATGTCGCAACATGTTCATCTTCATGTAACCAATTTGATAACCAACCGAATGTCGACTGTTCGGTGATCGCCAGTGATTGTTTTCTATGTTCAATCAAACTACCAAGGTGAGCTAACATCGGCTCATCAACACTCACGACGTGTGTTTCAATTAAATTAAATAGGATCTGCATTAACTTAGATCGATTTTCAACATCGTTCACAGGGCCGAACAGCTTTACTTCAATGAATGGGAGATAAGAGCGATAGCCAAGAGTATAACCCGCTGGTAGTTCAACTTTATCTAGCTTATCCGACAATGCAGACTCTGATGTGCCAAAAGTATAGAGACGACTACATTCCTCGCCAGTTACATGTGGAAATAAGTTTTTTAAATCTGGCAAGATTTGTTCATCGACCATGCGCTTAAATTCTTTTGGCACGCCCGGCGTAAAATAGAACAAACAATCATTGATGTGCATCTTGAACCCACACGCTGTGCCTATTGGGTTATCTAAAATCTGGCACGACTTCGGTAAGGTTGCTTGTTTTATATTGCTTTCCGGCATGGTGACACCGCGCTGAGCGAAAAACGCTTCTAATCTGTCGCGCCATTCGGGAAAGACCACAAGCTCCTGCTCCGCAACGTTTGCGGCAGCTTCTGCACTGAGATCATCACTTGTCGGCCCAAGACCGCCATTAACAATCACAACATCGGTATTGAAACTAAGCATTAACAGCTCTTCCATTAACGATGACATTGCATCGCCAACCGTAGAACGTTTAATAAGCGAGAAACCGTGAACAAAGAAACGCTCAGACAACCATGCTGCATTGGTATCTAAAATATCTCCATGGAGAACTTCTTCTCCTGTACTAAGCATTGCGATCTTCAACATCATTGTTTCCTTTTTATACTTATTTAGACCAAGATTATATACCTAACTTCCGCCAACATGCAGTAAGTATGCTGGTTTAAAAAGATTGAGCGAAGCCTTGTATAGGCTCATTCTTATACCCAAAAATTATCACTCAAAACTCGGTTTATTACTTCTGTTATATACATTGTTAAAACTATCTTAAACAAAGTTCACGGTACATATTTCATTTTTCATCAATTTTCCGGTTTCCATTCTTTTGGCTTTGTATGATAATTGTGAACCTGATCATTAAAACTATAAGATTGTGGAGTTTTCCGTGTATAAAAAACACATCGCTGCCCTGATGTTGTCTGTTTCAACCTGCGCTAATGCAAGTACATTTGATTCCAACCAACATATCGAATTTTCATACACGGTAGATCAACCAGATACTTTCGAGATTTACAATCACTCATATCAGTATGAGGCTCAACCAAGTTATATCTTGGGTTTAACTGAAGGTGATTTAAAATTAGAAGAGCCATCTTTACCTAAATACCTGCAAGTTCAGGATGGGAAAGATTGGGATTATCTTATGGGGCAAACCTACACGATTTTGGGGTTAAGTGTTGCTACAGTAGGTTTGATGACGCTATTGCCTGAATCAATCACCAAATGGGATGAAGAGTCCCGTGACTTAAGTAAACTTGGTAGTAAGTGGAAAGATAATGTTTCTGAAGGCCCAGTATGGGATCGCGATGAGCACTTTCTAAACTACATCATGCACCCATATTTTGGCGGTGTGTACTACACTGCTGCTCGTCACGCTGGATTCAATGAGTTTGAATCTTTCGTTTACTCTGCAACCATGTCGACATTCTTCTGGGAGTATGGCGTAGAAGCATTCGCAGAAGTTCCTTCATGGCAAGATATCTTCATCACGCCGTTTTTCGGTGCGGTCGTGGGTGAATTGATGTTTGAAGCAGAGCAAAACATCGTTTCGACAGGCGGTGAAGTTTGGGGCTCAGAAACAATGGGTGATGTAACATTATTTTTCTTAAACCCAGTTGGCCATATTCATGGCTGGGTCACTGACTCTTGGGGTGGTAGTGCAGACTTCCAGTTCAGCAGCAAACCTTGGTTTGGTAATCAAGATGCCGCTCAATTTGCTATGGATGCTGGCGCAAGCTACGATTCTCAGTTCTATGGTGTAGAACTAAAAATTGCTTTTTAATCAAAGTAATTTGTCTTCTTTAGGATACAAAAAAAGCGGCTAAGCCGCTTTTTTTGTGTCCAAGGTTTAATATTCAATAACTGGCTTACTAATTAGGTTAAAAAATTGACCTGTATCAAATCTTATAACCACTCAACTTCTACACTGAAACCAGAAACTTAATAAAAATAAGTCCCTACAATTCAGGAGGCCTGCTATGAACAGCACTTTTATCGTCAATTTCGTCGGTAAAGCGACGCCAGCCACCATTAAGCAACTTGCTGCCACAACTCATGAAAACGACGGGAAATGGTTAATCAGTAAAGTGAACTTTATTGAAGATCAAGTCGCGGCCGTTATCAAGATTGAACTCCCCCAAGACAATGAAGAAACGGTAAAAGAGGCCTTTCGTAATCAACCTGAACTTCTCGTGCAGTTTGTCGATTCTGATCTTCATGGGCACCACGAAGATACAATTTATCAACTTCGTCTTGATTCCAATGATCGCGCAGGGATTGTGAATGAAATCACTCACGTCTTAGATGGCCAAGGCATTAGTATTCTAGATATGGACTGTCAGCGAGTATTCATCGCCGGTGGTGGTGGCGTGAGCTCTAGCTTATTCACCGCAAACATGGCCATTAAATTGCCGAGCGAAGTCGATATTCAAGATGTAGCAAATGAGCTAGAGTCTTTGAGTGAAGATACGCGAGTAATGCTAGAAGCTTAAGCACAAAAGTGAGCAAAGAGCAGCCAACAGGCTGCTCTTTTTGTATGTAATCCAATCATTTGGGGTTATTTGATAGTCCACTGAGACAGTGAACGTTTAAAGTCTGAATAGTCAAACTCATTCAGTTTTTGGATATCGCCATTTGAGCGCTCACAATACACCGACGGCATACGAAGGCCATTAAACCAATTAAGCTTTACCATGGTGTAGCCTGCACTATCCAGAATATGCAGACGCTGACCAATCTCTAGTGGTTGGTCAAAGTTCGCCACACAGAATTGATCGCCAGCCAAACAAGAGCATGAACCAATGACATATTCGTGCTCGCCGTTTTCTGATGCTTCAAAAATCGACGCTGGCTCGTTATAAATCAGAGTATCCAAGCGGTGCGCTTCGGTTGCCGAATCCACAATCGCAGTCTTCTTCACGTTTTCAACGATATCAACCACAGTAACTACAAGATCCGTAGTCTTAGTAATGATGGCTTCACCCGGCTCTAGGTACATTTGTACCCCATGCTTTTCAGAGAACGATTTCAGCGCTAGCCCTAGTTTTTCGACGCCATAATCAGGCCATGTGAAGAACACACCGCCACCCATACTAACCCAATCCAACTTATCTAAGTATTCACCAAACTGTTCAGAGATCGAATCCAACAGACTGATAAACGCATCCACATCTTTGTTCTCACAGTTCATGTGGAACATCACACCATCAATACTATCGAAGATTTCTGGTTTGATATGATCGGCTTGAACGCCTAGACGAGAAAATTGACGTGCAGGATTTGCCAAGTCTTGACCCGCATAACTTACACCCGGGTTAAGGCGAAGACCGATAGACGCTTTGCCTTCAACGATATGGCGATAAGCCGCTAGCTGTGACTGCGAGTTGAAAATCATTTTGTCACAGATATCCGCTACTTCGCGTACGTCATCCTCGCTGTAGCCCACACTGTATGCGTGTGTCTCACCGCCAAAGGTTTCGTAGCCAAGCTTTACTTCAAACGGGCCAGAACTGGTAGTACCGTCTAAGTATGGCTTGATGATGTCGAATACACCCCAAGTAGAGAAACACTTGAGCGCTAACACTAGCTTAACACCAGAAAGCTCTTTGAGTTGCTTCGCTTTCTCTAGGTTCTCAATCAACTTATCTTCATTGATCATAAAGTATGGGGTTTTAAGTTCTTCTTTCTTAAATGTCATTTCTATACGCACTCAAGCAGCATCTAACTGATGGATAAGGAAAATTATATGGTTGGTGTGATTTAGTTTGATTTTGTCCTGTTCGAACGCAGTGAGTTGCAAAATCAAACTAAATGATACCAACACCTTAAGGTAGCAATCGCTAAAAAGGGAACAGTCCTTGTCCCCTTTAATAAGTAATCAGACCAAAGGCCAATTCTTATTTATTAAGCTCGTGGATCAATGGTAATCCTTGACCCGCTTCAAGCTCCTGAACATGCCAATCGAGACCAATGCTAGGCATAGTTTCTAGGAATGGGTCTGGGTTTAGCTGCTCCATGTTGAACACACCTTTATCTGCCCATTCACCACGGAAGAACTGAAGCGCAGCTGTGATCGCTGGTACACCTGTCGTGTAAGAGATCGCTTGGTGCTCAACATCTTCGTATGCAACTTCGTGATCCGCATTATTGTAGATAAACACACTACGCTCTTTGCCATCTTTCTTGCCTTGCACCCAAGTACCGATACACGTTAAACCCGTGTAGCCCGGTGCTAGTGATGTTGGATCTGGCAATAGTGCTTTTAGTACGTGTAGCGGTTGTACCACTGTACCGTCGTGCAGAGTAAGCGGGTCTGGGCTTAGTAGGCCGATATCACGCATTACGTTGAAGTAGTTAAGGTAACGGTCACCGAAACCCATCCAGAATTCAATGCGTTTGGCTGGGATGAATTCTTGCATTGAACGAACTTCATCGTGCGCCATTGAGTACACTTTGTGTGATCCACAGTTCGGGAAATCAAACTCTAGCATGCGGGAATGACAAGGTACTTGTTTCCACTCTTCGTTTTCCCAGTAGAATGAGTCGCCTTGAATCTCCAGCATGTTGGTTTCAGGATCAAAGTTTGTCGCAAACTTCTTACCATGGTCACCTGCGTTAACGTCCATTACGTCGATGGTATCAATTTCATCGAACAAGTGTTTCACCGCATACGCTGCGAATACGGATACTACGCCTGGATCGAAACCAGCACCTAAAATACCTGTAATGCCCGCTTCTTTAAACTTCTCGCGGTAACCCCATTGCCAATCATAAGCTTGCGGTACTTGCTGACCTTCAGAACATAAATCAACCGCTACTGATGTATCTAGGTACGAGACTTTCGCTTGGTAACATGCTTCCATAATCGTCATGTTTACCCACGGAGGACCTGCATTGATCACCAAGTCAGGCTGAACTTCTTTAATAAGAGCAACAAGTGCCTCTACGTCGTCAGCATTCACTGCACGAGCTTCTAGTTTCTTAGATGCATCTTTCAGGTTGTTTTTCTTCTGAATAGATTCGATGATCTTTTCACATTTGCCCACCGTACGTGAAGCGATAGTGATGTCACCTAGTACGTCGTTGTTTTGTGCTGCTTTGTGTGCAACAACCCAGCCAACACCACCTGCACCAATTTGAAGAATTGCCATTATTCCCTACCCTTATTACGCCAGCTCAACTGCTAGCTGGTTGATATCATTTAAAAGTTTTTCAAAGTCTGACAGAGCCAGACATGGATTTAAGATCGTAAATTTCAGCGCCGATTTCCCATCGACGGTTGTTTCACCAAGCACAGCAATACCGCGCACCAAGGCTTCAATACGGACTTGCTGATTCAATTGATCCAGATCTTGACCGTTGAATGTAGTGCGAAACAGTACGGTTGAAAGCGAAGGTTCAGCTAACAACTCAAAGCTTTGGTGGTTACGTACAAGCTCCGCTACGTCCTGTGTTTGAACAAGCAGGTGATCGTACATCTCTCCGAGCGCTGTCGGACCTACACTTTGCATCGTCATAAAGACTTTTAATGCGTCAAAGCGTTTGGTGGTTGCGATTGATTTGTCCACCAAATTAGGCAGCTCATCGTGCTCGCGATTTAGATATTCAGCGTGGTGAAGTAAGAACTTAAAGTTCGCTTTGTCTTTAACCAGTACGGCACCACAACTGATTGTTTGGTAAAACAACTTATGAAAATCAACGCTGACAGAATCGGCACGCTCTATTCCTGCTAAACGAGATTTTTGCTTACTGAGAATGAGTGCGCCGCCATAGGCACCGTCTACATGCATCCACAACTGGTGCTTTTCAGCAACATTCGCAATGGTAGTAAGGTCATCAATTGCGCCATGATCCGTGGTGCCCGCAGTACCAACAACAGCAAATGGAATCAAACCTTGCGCTTTTGCATCAGTGACTACCGCATCAAGTTGCGAAGCATCCATCGTACCGTCAGGATTAGCAGTAACCGTCAGTACGGCTTTCTCACCCAACCCCATCCACGATGCTGATTTTTGAACGGTAAAATGTGCCTTCTCAGAACATACAATACGCAGTTTGTCTGCATACTCAGGTAAACCTAGCTTCTGGATAGAATGACCACTCAACTTATCAGCAATCCAATCTCTTGCGAGCATCAGGCCCATTTGGTTGCTCTGAGTACCGCCACTGGTAAAAATGCCGTCTGCTTTTTCACCAAGTTGATACTTATCGCACAACCAATTCACCACCTTTTGTTCAACATAGGTTGCTGAAGAGGCTTGATCCCATGAGTCCATTGATTGGTTCAATGCTGCAATCATTGCTTCTGCTGCAATTGCAGGCATCAGAGGTGGTGTATGAAGGTGAGCAATACAATTTGGGTGTTGGGTGAAAATGGCATTTTTCGCCACAAGCTCGGTCGTGCCGTCAATCACCTCTTTGAGGCTAGTGGTCGAGGCATCTAGATTCGCCGCATTTATCTGAGCTTCAAGAAGCTTAGGATCCATACCTGAATATGGTTTATCCACCATTTCAAATAACTGTTTCATCGCCGCTGTGGTGTGGTTCATTACAGAAGCAAACTCATTCGCACCATCTTCACCAGTGTGAACAAAATGCTTTTTCCACTCTGAGTTAGGTAGAGGCTCAACTAAACTTCCACCAGCAACCAAAATCGCCTCTTCCATCACACGCAGTGCAAAGTCAATTTGTTCGAATGAAATGATCAGTGGTGGCAAGAAACGGATCACAGATCCCTCTCTGCCTCCTTTCTCAACCATTAGCCCACGTTCAAGTGCCGCACGCTGGATTCGTAGCGTCATTTCACCATCGGCAAGCGGCTCTCCAAACTTGTTTTTATCGCCATTTGGACTTTTGATCTCAACACCTAGCATTAAGCCTTTACCACGAACTTCTGCAATGCAGTTCACGCGCTGTTGAATTTTTTCCAACCCATGACGAAGGTATTGACCTGCAACATTGGCATGGTCGACAAGGTGATCACGCTCGATAATTTCCAATGCCTTTGCACCAGAGACCATCGCCAATTGATTACCACGGAAGGTCCCGGTGTGTTCACCCGCCTTCCAAGTATCTATCGATTTATTAAACACCAGAATCGACATTGGTAGACCACCACCAATGGCTTTAGACAAACAAAGTATATCTGGATTAATGCCAGATTCTTCAAACGCAAATCGGTAACCTGATTTACCAACGCCACACTGAATTTCATCGAAAATCAGTAGGATACCGTGTTCATCACAAATACGTCGTAATTCACGTAACCAGAATGCAGGAGCAGGAATCACGCCACCTTCACCTTGTACAGGCTCTACGACAATAGCCGCGGGTTTCATAATTCCCGCTTCATCGTCGTTCAAAAGGCGATCGATATAACGAATACTGGCTTTTGCCCCTTCATCACCACCTAAACCAAATGGGCAACGAAGGTTGTATGGGAATGGCATGAAGTGAACATCAGACATAAGCCCTGTACGACGAGCTTTTGTGCCTAAATTGCCCATCATACCCATGGTGCCATTGGTCATACCATGATACGCACCACGGAAAGCAAACATGGTATTGCGACCGGTGGTTTGTTTTGCAAGCTTGATCGCCGCTTCCACAGCATCTGCCCCTGACGGTCCACAAAATTGTATTGCCGAATTTTGGGCAAAATCTTGCGGTAAAAACGCTTTAACCTGCTTAATGAATTTATCTTTTGCGTTGGTTGTAATATCAAGCGTTTGATAAGGCAAACCAGAATCCAACTGCTCTTTTAATGCTTGGTTGATCTCTGGATGGTTGTAACCCAAAGCTAATGTGCCTGCACCAGCAAGACAGTCTAAGAAAACCTGCCCACGAGTATCTTCAACTAGTGCGCCGTAGGCTTGCTTAATTGCAATGGGTAATCGTCTTGGGTACGAACGTACTTCTGACTCATGCTCTGCCTGATCCAGTAAAAACTGATCTGGCGTTAAATCATATACTCCATCCACAACAGGGATTTGAGTGGAGAAAACATTTGCGATAGCGTTGTTATCGACTTCAAAGGCGGTGCTCATATTATGCCCCTTGAAACAATCAATACATACAACACGCTTATCTTTTGTAGCTAAGATATGACGTGCAGATACACTTAATCCCTCGTAGCGTAAATTACGGGTACGAGAAAACGACCATCAGTTATAGATGGTTAATTCTATTTCAGGAATTCAAGGTTCAGTGATGCAACTGTTTTGCAGAACAGGGCATTTTGGAAGTATGAAGCTGATTAATGTGTGTTTGTTAAATGAGTTCAATGTTGGGTTTCCCATTCACATGCCGATTCCACGACATTAAGTATCCCGTCTATCGACAAAAGGACTTGCCGATACCTACCCTACGTATAATTACTCAGCCCGAATATTTATACGCGTATCCCCCAGAGCGCCACTTTATGGGCTCACATCCGAGATTGCGCGCGAAAATAACATAATAATCATTAAAATTGCAAAGGATTTTTAGTGACGCGAGTCCAGAATGTTGATGCAAATTAAAAAAGAGGCCATTCAACTGAACGGCCTCAAGTTACTCCTATGCTGCATCGTTCTTTATGATTTGTGACAACAACTCTACTGAGTCAAAGGTGTTATCTGGCGCTATATAATCCCCTAATATATTGGCACCATCTTCCAAGATTATGGTTTGCTCGCCATCTTCATGCTCAATGATAAGAGCAAGATCGTCATCAACAATTTCCACATCCATATTGGTGATCAGCTCATCAACATCAAGGCTATCTGTATCATCAAGCACATCATCTAAATCGATAATATCTTCATCGAGGACAAAGTCTTTGATGATGTCAGTACCACTATCTAAAGTGTCGTCCAACCAACTGAAGACGTTTGCATTGTCATCACCAACCATCACTTCATTACCTAGTTCGGAGTTCAATGCATCACCATTCGCAGCTGACAACACTTGATATGCTGGTGATTCTGATACATCAATAGTGACCGTAGCTTCCTCACTTAAAGCGAGTTCAGAATCAACAGCGAGGTAATCAAAGGTCACATCTTCAGTAATATCCTGAGTACCTGTAATATACCGTAGTTCCCAATTCCCACCCGTTGATGACATTTCCATCGATACTATAGGGTTGTCTGGCGAAGAGTAAGTGAACTCATAAAGAATCTGGTCATGACCAGTATCACCAGGATCTTTTTGATACTGCTCGGTGTGAGTCGAACCATCAGCTAAAGTAAACGTAACCTCAATATAGACATCACTGTTTGCGTTAAACTCAGCTCCCATACCATCTAAGCCAAACGTCACAACCTCAAGCGGATTATTAGATAAATCAATAATCAAGCGTTCTTCTTTATTCATTCCCTGACCATCACTATCGCCAATACCAAAGCCGACATGGGGTTGCTGGCCATCGTACTGTGTCAAAGGTTTGTCATTATTATCTACGAGTGTAATAGTGATAGTATTGCCATTGTCTAGTGTAATAAGCCGTTCTGAGTCACTTACATAGTCACCCCAGTTATAGAAGCCATCTTCACCAACAACAACATCGTTAGGATCGCCGCTATACCCCAACTCAAATGGGTCACCGGCACCGGGAACATAAACAATATTGTTCGGATCCAATAGCTTGTTGGCATCAATGGCTTCTCCAACGACATGTAAATCCGCTTCAGTTAACTCTCTAGTCACGCCCATATCATCGGTGTATAAAAGCACACCATATTGAGGTAATGAGGTAAGCATGATATTGACTTGAGTTCCCGTGAAGTCATCATCCTCATCTGAAATATGGTCTTCACTCTCTATATCCGAGTCGAACACAATGGGTACAATGGCTTCACTTCCCGCATCAACCAAAAAGTCTTCAGCCATAGGCAGTTCATTGACATTGAGCTCACTAAGCTCAACATTGATATCAGTAAATTTCTGAATACCAAAACCATCAACCTCTGTCGCTGTCACAACTAAGGTGTGAACATTTGCCAACGCTTCATAATTGTTCGTGAAAGCTAAGGCACCAAATGTTGTTAACGTGATTGCGCCAGTTGTGCTGTTAATAGCAAACAGATCGTTACCATCACCATCTTTAATATTAGTTTTGATGCTATACGTAACGTCTTCACCATCAGCATCGGTTGCAGACACCGTTCCTATAATGTGATCAGAAGTATTATTTTCTTCATAGGTAAATGCATACTGATCGCCATCATTTGGGTCAAACACTGGTGCATTATCGTCGAGGTTCTGTTCATTAAGGATCACATCAACATCGCTGGTTTTAACCTCACCTAACCCATCCACTTCAGTCGCAGTCACGACTAGGTTATGAGTATTCGCCAGTGTTTCGTAATCATTACTGAATGCAGCTACGCCATCTTCTGTCAGACT
>NZ_JBNJOG010000013.1:0-108240 GCF_050113695.1 Vibrio sp. TRT 17S01
CGAGTGGCCAAAGGGAGCAGACTGTAAATCTGCCGGCACTGCCTTCGATGGTTCGAATCCGTCCCCCTCCACCATATACATTAAAGTCAGCTCATCGAGCTGGCTTTTTTGCATTTAAAATTCGTAAGACTCAAAAAAGGCCTTCGTCATGAAGGCCTGAATCAATTCTTAGTTATATCTGAAGGGAAACAGACCCTAAAATTCAATTAAAACAATTCGTGTTTCATAAGGCCTTAGCCATTGATGGCGAGTCACATGCTGCTCATTCCACTTGTTGTAGTTACCAAGCACATATTGCGCACCTTCTAACGCGATGTCTTCAGGCAAAACAAATTCAACCTCATCGGCATAATAGTTATTCAAACAGAGTAAAGTCTGGCGTTCAGACTGGCGTCGATAGGCAAAGACAGACGGATGCTCCGGCAACAAGTCGGTATAGTCACCCGTTGTAATGACTTCAAGCTGTTTCCGCAGTTCGATCAGTTTTTGATAGAAGTAAAATACCGAGTCTTTATCGGCGATAGCGTGTTTAGCATTGAGTTGACGATAATTCTGCGCAATATCTAACCAAGGCTGCCCTTTTGAGAAACCAGCAAACTCAGAGTCATCCCACTGCATTGGAGTGCGTGAGTTATCTCGGGATTTTTGCGCAAGAATAGCCAGCATCTCTTGTTTGGGAAGGTTTTGTCCGCCGACCATGATGTTGTACATATTGATACTTTCTACATCTCGGTACTGTGTAATGCTCTGATAGTTTGGATTAGTCATGCCAATCTCTTCGCCCTGATAAATATAAGGCGTGCCTTGCATCATATGTATCGAAGCCGCCAGCATTTTCGCTGACTCAACCCGATATTTTTTATCCTCTCCCAAGCGGCTCACAATACGTGGTTGATCGTGGTTACACCAAAACAATGCCCCCCACCCTTTGCCATTTAACCCTGTTTGCCAGTGACCAAAAATCTGCTTCAACTGAAGAAAATTAAATGGTGCCTTGGTCCACTTCTCACCGTTTGGATAATCCACTTTCAGGTGATGGAAGTTAAACACCATCGACAACTCTTTACCCTCAAGCGATGAGTATTGCTGGCAGTGCTCTAGCGTTGTCGATGACATTTCTCCCACCGTTACGCTGCCATACTTTTGAAATACCGCTTGGCTGATTTCCTGTAAGTATTCATGAACTCGGGGGCCATCGGTGTAGAAGCGGCGACCATCACCATAACTGTCATCTGGAAAGTCTTGCTGCTTTGAGATCAGGTTAATCACATCAAGGCGGAAACCATCCACTCCTTTATGGGCCCAGAACTCAATCACCTCTTTAACTTCTGCGCGAACCACCGGATTTTCCCAGTTGAGATCGGCTTGCTCTTTAGCGAATAGATGCAAATAGTATTGACCTGTTTTGTCATCCAGCGCCCACGCACTGCCACCAAACTTTGATTGCCAGTTATTAGGCACGCCCCCATCGACAGGATCTTTCCAAATATAATAATCACGATAAGGACTTGCTTTATCGCCTAATGCAGATTGAAACCATGGATGCTGGGTCGAAGTATGATTAACCACGATGTCCATAATAATGCGGATCCCACGTTGATGCGCTTGTTCAAGCAATGCATCAAAGTCATCCATGGTGCCAAAGTCTGGGTTAATCGCATAGTAATCGGAAATGTCGTACCCATTGTCGACCATTGGAGATTGATACACGGGTGTCAGCCAAATGGCATCCACACCCAGTAACTTCAAATAATCCAATTTCGAGATGATCCCTTTGATATCCCCGGTTCCTTGCGCACCACTATCACAAAAACTTTTAGGATAAATTTGATAGATGGTTGCAGTTTTCCACCAGTTTGCATCTTGATTGCGGATTGTCATCTTTCAGACTCACTTACCAAAAAAAGAAAGAATAAGGAGCAGCAAACACCGCTCCATCAGAAAAGAAGTTAGGCTATTAAGCATTTAAGCATTAATTGGCTCAAGCTCACCTTTCGCTTGAGCGCGCTTGTACAACATCAGAGTCATCATCGCGGGTAAGATAATCGCCACAAGCATTGCCACGGCGTAAATACCCCAAAACTGTGGTTGAATAGAGAGAATACCAGGCAGACCACCGACACCAATGCCGTTCGCCATAACGCCTGCACTACCACAAATCGCAGCGGCGACTGCACTACCGATCATCGCACTTAGCATAGGGAATTTGTATTTTAAGTTAATGCCGTACATGGCAGGCTCTGTTACACCAAGGTAAGCAGAGATCGCCGCAGGAACAGAAATGTCGCGCTCACCGTGTTTTTTACTGATGATGATAATGCCAACGACCGCTGAAGCTTGTGCAATATTCGATAATGCAATCAATGGCCAAATTGGAGTACCACCGAGATCTTGCATCAACTGCAAGTCAACGGCGTTAGTTGTATGGTGGATCCCCGTGATCACCAATGGTGCATACAAAAAGCCAAATATCATGGAGCCAATCACCGCAAAATCACCAGTCATGGCAGCTTTAGCAGCAAAGGCAACACCATCACCCAACACACGACCAAACGGACCAATTAGAGAGTGCGCTAAAATAACGGCGACAATGATCGAAACAAAAGGCACAACAACTAAATACAAGTAAGACGGAACAATGCGTTTTAAATGGGTTTCAATAAACGCCAGCGCCATGCCCGCCAACATTGCAGGGATCACCTGCGCTTGATAACCGACTTTTTCGATGGCAAATAAGCCAAAATCCCACACTTCAGGAACTTGCTTACCAATCAAGTAAGCATTCATCAACTGTGGCGATACTAATGTCACCCCTAGCGTGATGCCAAGAATCGGCGTACCGCCTAATTTCTTCACCGTCGACCAGCAAACACCGACAGGTAAGAAGAAGAAAATCGCTTCACCAATCAACCAGAGGAAACTATGGACTGTTGCCCAAAACTGGCTGATCTCTGTCAGTGACTGGCCATCAAACATTTTGATGTCACCAATCACATTACGGAAGCCTAGGATCAAACCACCCGTGATGATGGCAGGGAGCAGTGGTACAAAAATTTCAGCAAGATGGGAGATGCCACGCTCTAATATATTCATGTTCTGACGAGCCGCTAACTTGGCATCCTCTTTCGAGGCTTCCGTTTGTCCGGTGAGCTCAATCAGTACTTTGTAAACCTCATCCACTTCCGTTCCGATGACAACTTGAAACTGACCAGCATTGGTAAAACATCCCTTCACCAATGGTAAGGCTTCTAGCTTAGCCGTATCTGCCAAGTTCGTATCATTCAAGACAAAGCGTAATCGTGTCAAACAGTGGCTAACACTGGCAATATTGCCTTTGCCGCCGACCAGTTCTATCAGACGCTCAACCTCTTGTTTCGCTATCTTACTCATAAGTTTGTCCACCCTAGTTGGAATCTCATTCTGATATAATTTTTATTTTGGGAACATTCCCATTTCGACAATTATATTGCCATAGCAAATTAAAACCCAAAATGGGAACATTCCCATTAATTGAATAAGATCACAGTACAATTATAAATCAGTAAATAAAAGAATGGGTTAGCCGTTGAGTGGTGACTGAGTCATATGGATCAGTTCAGTTTCACCGTTTAAGTGGGAAATCAATAAATTAGCAGCTTTTTCACCCGCCTCTGCATAGCCGGGATCAATACTAAAGACATTAGGGAAAAGGAAAGACAACAACTCATTACCACCAACTCCGGTGACGACAACATCTTCACGTCCGAGTTCTTGTAAACGCTTAATTACCCCCATAGCGAGAGTGTCACTGGCACAAACAATGGCTTGAGTTTGTTTAGTCAACACATCTGTCACGAGATGATAGGCACTATCATGATGCAACTGACCCGTTTGGTAGTTAGGCTTCACTCCATGCTGCTGGCACCAGTCAAGATATGCCTCGAGACGGAGTTTCCCGGTCGTTTTATCACTTGGGTCGACACCAATAAATGCAATGTCTCGGCAATTTTTTGCAAGGAGATACTCAAGAGCACAAAAAATCACACCACGATTATCATAATTAATGGAAGAAACAGCTTGAGTATCCATGGCTAACACCACAGCTCGATTTTGCCAAGCGGCAAGCTTGTCGATGTCTAACTCACTAAAGCCAAATACAATGATCCCATCAACATTGCGACGTCGCAGTACCTCTAAATGCTCCGAGGTTTTCTCACGGTCAAACTGACTCTCCATGATCACCGCATCGTATCCCGCTTTATACAAGGCTTGCAGTATACTGCCAACCGCGCGGTTTTCTGATGGAGAATCCAGACGAGAAATAATCACCCCGACGACTTTCTGACTTCCGCCTCGCATCGCTTGAGCCGATTTCGAAGGCACATAGCCTGATTGCTCAATAACTTGCTCTACTTTGGCTCGAGTTTCCGGCTTTACTTTTGGATCATTGGTCAATACACGAGAGACCGTTGATTTACCAACGCCCGATAGTTTAGCAATATCCAGAATCGTGAGTTTTTTACTCATATAAGTCAGCAGTGATAGTTAATAGAAAAGAAACGGGGATCAGAAAGGCATTCATGTCGAATGCCTTTTTTGCTATTTCGCAACCCGCAGGGTTGTCCGCCAATACGTATTACGTTATTGAGTTTTACAATTCTTGTAAATCTCTCGGTCCAATTCCAAGCGAGCTTCGTACCCTTTCGTGTACAACGTCACAGGATTACCGATCTCAGCGGTGCCGTCATCAAGAATATAGCGAGTCCCCGACCCCATGATCACTTGTTTCATCTGAAACTCTTCATCGGCAACCTGCAACACCGCCGAACGTTGTTGTGGGTAATACGCCGCTGAAAACGTTTCATTTTGGTCACAATGATAATGATAGAATCGCCCTTCGCTTAAGCCCTCTTGCGAGCCAGAGCCTGCACACCCTAACGCAGCCATTAAGCTAAACATAGAAATAGCGATGAGTTTTTTCATTAAGCCCTCCTTCCACATCAAAAGGTTGCCTACTAAGTATATACACTCAAGTTAGCAAGCTACCTGTTTGACAGGAAATGAGGCTTATTTGGTAAGGTAAGCGGGTACTTCTTTAATGCTGTCTAACACAGCAGTCGCTATTGCTTCACCTTGCTCTGTCACAGGCTTTCCTGTGCGAACTAAAATTTTTGTTCCAACGCCAGCGGCATCAGCTGCCATCATGTCTTCTGCTTTATCACCAACCATGACAGAGTTAGCCATATCAATGTTCAGAAAATCACGCGCAGAGATAAACATACCAGGTTTGGGTTTGCGGCAATCACAATCTTCTTTGTACTTCCCAACACCATGCTCTGCGTGATGAGGGCAGTAATAAATACCGTCAAACTCCACCCCATTATCGACAAAATTCCAGTCCATCCATTGGGTCAAAGATAAAAAGCGATCTTCACTAAATTTACCGCGAGCAATCCCTGACTGGTTGGTGACCAATACCAGCTGATAACCCATTTGCTTCAACTGTTTCGTCGCTTCAAATACACCATCAATAAACTCAAAATCATGTTCATCATGAACATAACCATGATCGACGTTAATCACGCCATCACGATCTAAAAAGACTGCTGGTTTCGCCAAAATTTGCTTCTCTGTCTGCATTTATAGGGAAAGGCCGATTATACATGACTTGGGTGCAAGTAACATTAAGATGCGAGTAGGAGCTCACGAAGCCTTAGTACAACACCTCATCATGGATATGCATTCCGATTTGTCATATCTAATGACACTTTAATTAGCTGCAACTCTCCGTTTAGCCATCTAGACGTAAAAATATCTATTGACTTGAATCTCTGAACACCATAGCATCATCTACTAATTGAGACATTGCTCAAAATATTATTCTGTTTCCTCTGCACTCAAGTTAAACAGGTTTTTAAATGATTGAGATTAAACAAGTTAATAAGGTTTTCTATCAAGGCGATAAACAAATTAATGCCCTGAAAGACATCAACCTTCATGTTCCACAAGGCACTATTTTTGGTGTCATTGGTTCTTCTGGTGCGGGGAAAAGTACGCTCATCCGTTGCGTGAATATGCTTGAAGCGCCAACATCAGGCAATATCGTTGTTGACGATGTCGATCTGACCCAGTTGTCGAAATCTGAGCTAAGTAAAGCGCGCCGTAATATTGGTATGATTTTCCAACATTTTAATCTGCTCTCTTCTCGTACCGTATTTGACAACGTTGCCCTTCCACTCGAGCTTGCTGGCAAAGAGAAAAGCCAAATCAACGCGAAAGTTTCTGAACTACTAAAACTGGTTGGTCTTGCAGACAAACATGAAAGCTACCCTTCAAACTTGAGTGGTGGTCAGAAACAACGTGTCGCTATCGCTCGAGCATTGGCATCCGATCCTAAGGTTTTATTATGTGATGAAGCCACCAGCGCACTGGATCCAGCGACCACACAATCCATTCTTGAGTTACTGAAAGAGATCAACCGCACCCTCAACATCACGATGTTACTGATCACCCACGAAATGGATGTTGTTAAAAGCATCTGTCACGAAGTAGCGATCATCGGTGATGGTGAGCTGGTCGAAAAAGGCACTGTTGGCGAGATTTTCGCCCATCCAAAAACAGAATTAGCCCACGATTTTATTCGCTCTACACTCGACCTTTCTATTCCTGAAGACTACCAAGCACGTCTTCAGACAGCACGAGTTGAAGGTAGTTACCCATTGGTACGCCTCGAGTTTACTGGCGCTACCGTTGATGCGCCTTTGATGTCACAAATCTCACGTAAGTTCAATATTGATGTCAGTATTCTGAGCTCAGATCTGGATTACGCCGGTGGTGTTAAGTTTGGCATGATGGTCGCTGAACTCTTTGGCAACGAATCAGACGATAATGCGGCGATCCATTATCTTCGCGACCATAATGTAAAAGTGGAGGTGCTAGGTTATGTCCTTTAATACAGTTTCTGATTGGATTAGCCTGAATGGCGATCTTCTACTGGGGGCAACATGGGAAACCCTCTACATGGTTGCTGTGGCGGGTATTGTTGGTTTCGCTGTCGGTATTCCGCTAGGTGTGATCCTGCATATCACCAAAAAAGGTGGGCTACTTGAAAATACCACATTGAACAATGTGTTAGGCGCAGTGGTAAACGTTGGTCGCTCAGTGCCATTCTTAGTCCTAATGGTGGCTATTATTCCCGTAACTAAGTTACTCGTCGGGACCTTTATCGGCACAACCGCCGCAATCGTTCCTCTCACCATTGGCGCAATCCCATTTGTAGCCCGCTTAATTGAAGGGGCATTACTTGAAGTGCCGACGGGCTTAGTCGAAGCCGCTCAATCCATGGGCGCAACACCACTTCAAATTATTTCAAAAGTTCTACTACCAGAAGCACTACCAACTATTGTTAACTCAGTAACCATTACACTGGTGACTTTGGTAAGTTACTCAGCCATGGCTGGAACGGTAGGCGGTGGTGGCTTAGGTGACGTTGCCATCCGTTATGGCTTCCACCGTTACGATGTGGTCATTATGGCTGTGACGGTCGTCATGCTTATCGTATTGGTACAAATTATTCAAATGATTGGCGATGCTGTTGTTCGCCGCGTTGATCACAGATAACAACACAAGATTTTATAAGGAGATAGTCGATGAAATTTAATTTAAAAGGTCTTTTGGCAATTGCAGCAGCCGCTTCAGCGTTGGTACTTTCAGGTTGTGGTGAGAAAGCCGTAGATAACAGCAAAATCAAAGTTGGCGTCATGGCTGGTGCAGAAGCACAAGTGGCAGAAGTAGCAGCAAAAGTTGCAAAAGAAACTTATGGCTTGGATGTAGAACTGGTTACGTTTACTGATTACGTCACACCAAACGCTGCGCTTGATGATGGCTCTATCGACATCAATGCATTCCAGCACAAACCATACCTAGATCAACAAGTGGCCGATCGCGGTTATAAGCTGACTATCGCTGGTAATACTTTTGTGTACCCAATTGCTGGTTACTCAAAGCAAGTAAAATCGGTAGATGAAATCAAAGATGGCGACCGTATCGCTGTACCAAACGATCCAACTAACCTTGGCCGTTCATTGCTATTACTTGAGCAACAAGGCTTGCTAAAACTACGTGAAGGTGTTGGCCTGCTAGCAACAGTGCGTGACATCGTAGAAAACCCGAAAAACATCACAATCGTTGAACTCGATGCTGCACAGCTTCCTCGTTCATTAGATGATGTTGCGCTATCAATCATTAACACCACTTACGCAAGCTCAATCAACCTAACACCACAAAAAGACGGCGTTTTCGTTGAAGATAAAGAGTCGCCATATGTAAACCTAATTGTGGCGCGTGAAGACAATGTGAAAGCTGAAAACGTACAAAACTTTGTGAAGTCTTACCAAACTGAAGAAGTGTACAACGCCGCTTCAGAGATCTTCCAAGGTGGTGTGGTAAAAGGCTGGTAATCACTTACTACACTATACTAATTGTAAGGGCTAACGTTAACGTGTTAGCCCTTTTTTAATCCCCATAATTCCATTCTTTGCTTGGTTTGTCATAACGAACCTGCGACAATCCGCCCTTAACTACTCAATAAGACCTATATGATGAAACTACTAGTTCGTAACCTTGCACGTACAACAACAGAACACGAAATTCGCGTTCTATTTTCAGCTCACGGTACTGTTGCTCAATGTACTTTGGTCTTAGATCAAGAAACAGGGCAATCAAAAGGCTTCGCCTTTGTTGAAATGGCAAATGAAGATGAAGCTAAAGCGGCGATGACTCATTTAAACCTTAGCACGCTTGCTAAGAGTAAGATTCGCGTGAAGATAGCAAACAACTAAGCAAGTCATTACGGATACAGAAAGTGAAGTCAGCATAACGCTGGCTTTTTTATTATCTAATAAGCTCCTAAATGAAAAAATGAAAAAGCCAGAGCAAGAGCTCTGGCTTTTAATGAAGATTTAATAACCTCTACTAAGGTGTGTAATACGTTGCAGCACCCGGACCTACTGGTAGACCAAACACGAATACCCATAGGTAGAACAACACACTCCAACCAACGATAAAGCAGATTGAGTAAGGGAGCATGGTCGCGATCAGTGTACCGATACCTAGATTCTTCATATAACGGCTAGCAACCGCAAGGATCAGACCAAAGTAACTCATCATCGGGGTAATGATGTTAGTAGTCGAATCACCGATACGGTAAGCTGCCTGAATCGTTTCTGGCGCATAGCCAACTAGCATCAACATTGGAACGAAGATTGGCGCTGTTACTGCCCACTGAGCTGACGCTGAACCGATCATTAGGTTAATGAAGCCACACATTAGGATGAATGCGAAAAACAGCATTGGACCAGTCAAACCAATTTCCTGTAGGAAGCTTGCACCCGCAACCGCAAATACCTGACCGAAGTTAGTCCACTTAAAGAACGCAACAAACTGCGCTGCAAAGAAGACCAGTACGATGTACATGCCCATTGAAGACATTGATTTCGCCATCGCATCAATCACATCACGGTCCGTTTTCATTGAACCAGTAACTTTACCGTAGACAAAACCAGGAATCGCAAAGAATACAAAGATAAACGCAACGATACTTTTCAGGAATGGTGAACCTGCCACTGTACCGGTTGCTGAGCGTAGTACGCCATCTTCAGGAACAATGGTCCAAGCAAGTAATGCAGAAACAACCAATACCGCTAGACCCGCTAACTTAAGACCTTTCTTCTCAACAGCCGTAAGTTTACCCATGGTGTCTTGAGATAGATCTTCTGCCGCTTCTTCTTCATTGTATTTGCCCAATTTAGGCTCAACAATTTTCTCGGTAACAAACGCACCCATGAACGCGATGAAGAATGTCGATACAAACATGAAGTACCAGTTTACTTCTGGGCCAACAGTGTAAGTCGGGTCAATCATTTGCGCCGCTGTTTCTGTAATGCCAGAAAGCAATGGATCAACGGTACCAATCAGTAGGTTTGCTGAGTATCCGCCAGAAACACCAGCGAAGGCAGCGGCAAGACCTGCAAGAGGGTGACGTCCTAAAGAGTGGAATAGCATTGCTGCTAATGGGATAAGAACGACGTAACCCAACTCAGATGCAGTGTTAGAAATGATACCAGCGAATACAACAGTCACTGTCACCATACGCTTAGACGCGCCCATCACCATGCCACGCATCGCGGCAGAAAGTAGGCCTGAGTGCTCTGCGATCGCAACACCTAACATCGCCACCAAAACAGTACCGAGCGGTGCGAAGCCAACAAAGTTTTTAACCAGATTGGTCACAATCAGTTGGAGGCCATCTGCATTAAGCAAGCTGACAACGTGGATCATGCCATCAGCCGCTCGACCTTTCGCACCTTCAGGGCGAGGGTCAACGACAGAAACATCAAAATAGCCAGCGATGCCAGATGTGATAAGAATGGCCACACAGAAGATGGCGAAAAGAGTGATTGGGTGGGGTAAAAGGTTCCCCAAATATTCAACAGCATCTAGGAAACGCGTAAATAACGGTTTCTTAGGTGAATTTTGTTTAATTGAAGCAGATGAACTCATCTGTTCCCTCCTTGTAGTTATTCCTCCGAATTTGTGACAAATCATTCACAAATCCAGCGCAGGTTACTTGAGAGAAGGCTCAATTAAAAATCCTAAATGTTACAAAGTGTTGCTGCAATCACAATTTTTCACCATTTTTTATCAAATATGTAGATTTTATATCCAGTTACAAACAATTTGTTAGCATAATTATTAAGCTAGATTAATTAGAGTAACTAATAAGTTTGTCAGTTATTTCTGAACTGCCTTAAACCTCGGATTGGTTTTACAAATCACATATAAGCGACCACGACGCTTCACGATTTGGCAGTCTGGGTGACGACTTTTCGCACTCTTTAATGATTTAACTACCTTCATTTACTCCTCTCCTTTTGAAAACTGAGCAAAACGACGGTTAAAGTTGGCGATACGTCCTTCTTTTTGGATCACACGTTGCTTGCCAGTGTAGAAAGGGTGAGATTCCGAAGAAACGTCTAACGTAAAATAAGGATACGTTTCGCCGTCTTCCCACTTGATCGTACGATCGGTTTGCAAGGTTGACCCCACAACGAAATACTTGTCGACGCTCGTATCGTGAAAAACCACTTTCCGGTATTCAGGATGGATGCCTGGTTTCATATTCTACTCCTCAAAAGATAAATTGTTATGTTATAACATTTTAATTAATAATCATTCTCAACCAGTTTTGCAAGTAAAAAATGTGATACTTTGTGTCGCAGTCTTTTTCGTCATAACAATCAATATGTATTCCATAGACCCAATTGGTACCGTAGAAAACCCATATAAAGAGAAATTTGCGGTTCCTCGCCAACCTCGTTTGGTGCCTGCAGCAACAGCACGGATCAAGCTTTCAGGGGCCGCCAATTGTTTGGAAGCCGTAAGAGGCATCGAACAATTTAGCCACGTGTGGCTGTTATTTCTGTTTGACCAAAATCTTTCAGCAGGTTGGAAGCCGACCGTGCGACCACCTCGCCTTGGTGGCAATGAGCGCATTGGCGTATTTGCCTCACGCTCAACGTTCCGCCCAAATGGCATTGGGATGTCAGCCGTTGAACTAAAAGGTGTCTCAATTGAGGGGGATCAGGTGTACCTCGAGCTGGGCAGTGTCGACTTAGTCAGTGGTACGCCTATTGTGGATATTAAGCCCTACATCCCCTACTCCGATTCAGTAACAAACGCAAAAGGTGGGTATGCGGACGCAGAGCCTGCCACCTCAGTGGTCATTTTTTCTGAGCAGGCTCAACGGCTACTCGCGAAGAGAGCAGACGGTCGTACTGAGCGTGAGATCATCGAGCAAGTACTCGCGCAAGATCCTCGGCCGGCTTATAAGAAGAGAAAACCAGATAGTAAAGAATATGCGGTAAATTTGTTCGATCTGAACGTTAAGTTCACAGCGAGCGATAACTTAATAACAGTTACTGCGATTGAACACTTTTGACAAAGCCATTTGGCTGATATTATAAGCGGCTAACAATTTCCCCCCTCGGGGACCTTCATACTCCAGTCCATTCTGGCTTGAGTATCTAACTTTAATAAACGGATAAATTTAATGCGTACCAGTAATTATCTTCTTTCTACTCTGAAGGAGACTCCAAACGACGCAGAAGTAGTGAGCCACCAGCTCATGCTACGCGCGGGTATGATCCGTAAGCTGGCTTCAGGTCTTTATACCTGGCTGCCTACTGGTCTACGTGTGCTGCGTAAAGTCGAAAACATCGTTCGTCAAGAGATCGACAATGCAGGTGCAGTCGAAACTTTGATGCCCGTTGTTCAGCCGTTTGAACTATGGGAAGAGACAGGTCGTTCTGAGAAGATGGGTCCTGAGCTACTTCGCTTTACTGACCGTCATACTCGTCCGTTTGTTCTTAGCCCTACAGCTGAAGAAGTGATCACTAGCCTTGTGCGTAACGAAGTGAGCTCTTACAAACAGCTTCCGCTAAACCTGTACCAAATCCAAACTAAATTCCGTGATGAGCGTCGCCCGCGTTTTGGCGTAATGCGTGCTCGTGAATTCTGCATGATGGATGCCTACAGCTTCGACATCGACAAAGAAGGTCTAGAGAAGTCTTACCAAGCGATGCACGATGCTTACTGTAAAGCATTCGATCGTATGGGTCTTGAGTACCGCCCAGTACTGGCTGACTCTGGCGCTATCGGCGGTAGTGGCTCTCAAGAGTTCCATGTACTTGCAGAAAGCGGCGAAGACCTAATCGCATTCTCTACTGAATCTGATTACGCAGCAAACATCGAAAAAGCAGAAGCGGCAGCGCCTGCAGGTGAACGCGCAGCGCCAACTCAAGAGATGACGCTGGTTGATACGCCAAACGCGAAAACTATCGCGGAACTTGTAGAGCAACATGGTCTACCAATCGAGAAGACAGTTAAGACGCTATTCGTTAAAGCCTCTGATGAAGTAGACGCAGACATCATCGCGCTTATCATCCGTGGTGACCACGAGCTAAACGAAGTGAAAGCTGAAAATCTTCCTCAAGTAGCTTCTCCTCTAGAGATGGCAACAGAAGAAGAAATTCGCGCACTTGTCGGCGCAGGCCCAGGTTCTTTAGGTCCAGTAAACCTTGAACTGCCGTTCATCGTTGACCGCACTGTTGCTGTAATGAGCGACTTTGGCGCCGGTGCTAATGTTGATGACAAACACTACTTCGGCATCAACTGGGGTCGTGACGTTGAGCTAGGCCAAGTTGAAGATCTACGTAACGTTGTTGAAGGCGATCCAAGCCCATGTGGTCAAGGTACATTACAACTGAAACGTGGTATCGAAGTTGGCCACATCTTCCAACTGGGTAATGCTTATTCAGAAGCGATGAACTGTGGCGTGCTTGGTCCTGATGGTAAGAACGTAATCCTAGAAATGGGTTGTTACGGCATCGGTGTTTCACGTGTTGTTGCTTCTGCAATCGAGCAGAACCACGACAAATACGGCATCATTTGGCCAGACGCACTAGCGCCTTTCCAAGTAGCGATCGTTCCAATGAACATGCACAAGTCTGAAGAAGTGAAAGAAGCAGCTGAGAAGCTGTACGCTGAGCTGACGGCTATGGGTATCGAAGTGCTATTTGACGACCGTAAAGAGCGCCCAGGTGTTATGTTCTCTGATATGGAGCTTATCGGTATTCCTCACACTATCGTGGTCGGTGATCGTTCAATGAAAGAAGGCAACTTCGAGTACAAGAACCGCCGCTCAGGTGAGAAAACAGCTGTAGCGATGGCTGATATTGTTGAACACATTAAAGCGCAACTGGCTTAAATTGTTTAACGCTTAGAAATTAAAAAGGCCGATGGAAACATCGGCCTTTTTGTTTATCTACTCCAACGGTTCTGTTGGTGCTTGGCTTGCGACTTTCTTCGGCGCGTATGGCACATCAACAAGTTCATCAGCATTACCATCAATCAATTCACCAAAGTGAAAAATACCGAACTCGCCCGGCTTCATTCGATGCCAAGTTTCATTGTCCGTTAAAGGTTGAGTGGCAATCACCGACACAACATCGTTTGGCGTAGTCTCTTCTTGGAAGTTGATCTCCACGTCCTCATCAATCAATGACGCTTTACCAAAAGGTGCACGGCGAGTGATCCAATAAAGATGATTGGTACAATACGTCATGACGTATTCCCCATCAGAAAGCAGCATATTAAACACCCCCTTCTCACGCAGCTCGTCACAGCATTGCGCAACAAAACGGAAAACACCAACCATATCTTGCGGTGGCTCAGGGTACTTATCTTCCATCTGTTTAAGTAACCAGCAGAAAGAAAGCTCGCTGTCGGTCTGCCCGACTGGCCGGTGGCGTCCCGTTTGGAAATCCTGATAATCAGACAATTGCCCATTATGAGCAAAGGTCCAATAACGCCCCCATAACTCGCGGGTAAATGGGTGGGTATTTTCAAGGTTAACGCCACCACGATTCGCTTGCCGAATGTGGCTGATCACCGCACAACTCTTGATGGGATAATTCTGTACTAACTCTGCGATTTTAGAGTCGCAGCTTGGGTTTGGATCTTTGAAATTACGGAATCCTTTCCCCTCATAAAAGGTGATTCCCCAACCATCGCGATGAGGGCCTGTATTGCCCCCACGCTGCATCAAACCAGTAAAACTAAAACAAATGTCTGTCGGCACATTTGCGCTCATTCCGAGCAACTCACACATGGTTTAAAACACTCCTTTGAAAATTAAACCAATTATTTTTCCATTTCCTTTTCAATCAACTGAATCACAATGTGAATGATCTTGATGTGGATCTCTTGAATGCGATCAGCATAACCAAAGTGTGGCACACGGATTTCAATATCCGCGAGTCCTGCCATTTTACCACCATCTTTCCCTGTCAATGCGATGGTCTTCATGCCTTTTGCCTTCGCAGCATCAATCGCTTTTAAGATATTGCCAGAGTTACCAGATGTAGAAAGGCCAAACAGCACATCACCTTGAGCACCAACCGCTTCGACATAACGTGAGAAAACAAAATCATAGCCAAAGTCATTACTTACACACGACAAGTGGCTTGGGTCTGAAATAGCGATACCAGGATAGCCCGGACGATTTTCACGATAACGGCCAGTTAGCTCTTCCGCAAAGTGCATCGCATCACAGTGAGAACCACCATTGCCACAAGAAAGGACTTTGCCACCTTGCTTAAATGAATCCGCTATCAATTTTGCTGCGGCTTCAATTTGAGCAATATTGTTGTCATCACTCAGAAATTTGTTGAGAACGTCGGCAGCTTCAGTCAACTCACTTTTAATCAGGTCGTGGTACATAGGATTTTTCTCTTAGTTATTCTGTAACAAGATGACCTCCACTGAGGGAGGTTCTGCGTTATCTCTGAGTTTACTCAAACAATTCTCACTGTCGATAGTCAGCGTCCAAGAATATTCTCTTTCGATACTTCCTACGCTCACAAAATCGGCACAACCCCTCATTTTTAGAATTATTGCTCTACACGGATCACTTTTTAACTACGTCATCGTTTTACATTTATTTAATATTTTGATTACACTTAACTGGTACGACCTCTTATTCAAACCAGACCAATAATCAAAATTACAGTGTCTGAACAAGGAACAGATATATGGACATCTTGCTCTCCCTGCTTGGCTTTGTTGTCGTTTGTGCAACCTGCCTATACCATCGCGCAACAATAGCGCTGACACTTACAGCCTTAACTGCTGTCATGGTGCTGTTTACTTTCTTAGGCACTGCTGGCTCTATTGCTTGGCTGTTGTATCTAACAGCCGTGGTGATATTTGCCGTTCCCGCTATTCGACAAACGTTGATCAGTCGAAAAGCCTTAACATTATTTCGGAAAGTATTACCGGCAATGTCACAAACCGAAAAAGAAGCACTGGATGCCGGGACAGTATGGTGGGAAGCCGAACTGTTTAAAGGAAAACCAGACTGGCGCAAACTTCATGATATTGCAGCACCAGCATTAAGTGATGAGGAACAGGCTTTTTTAGACGGACCCGTTAACCAAGTGTGTGCAATGGTCAATGATTATCAAGTCACGCATGAACTGGCTGATCTACCCCCTGAAGTATGGCAATACCTAAAAGACCATAAATTCTTCGCCATGATCATCAAGAAAAAATACGGTGGTCTCGAGTTCTCCGCATACGCGCAATCACTTGTGTTGCAAAAACTGACAGGCGTTTCCAGCGTACTCTCTTCTACCGTGGGTGTGCCTAACTCACTGGGCCCGGGCGAACTGTTGCAACACTACGGAACTGAAGCACAAAAAGATCATTACCTACCTCGTCTAGCCGAAGGCAAGGAAATACCTTGTTTCGCATTAACCAGCCCAGAAGCCGGTTCAGATGCAGGCTCGATTCCAGACTACGGTGTGGTTTGCCAAGGTGATTGGCAGGGCGAAAAAGTACTGGGCATGCGACTGACATGGAACAAGCGCTATATCACGCTAGCTCCGGTAGCAACCGTATTAGGGTTAGCATTCAAACTGCGCGATCCCGATGGATTGCTCGGTGAACAAGAAGAAGTTGGCATTACTTGCGCCCTGATCCCTACGGAGCTTCCGGGCGTCGATATTGGCAACCGCCACTTTCCACTCAATGTGCCATTCCAAAATGGCCCAACGCAAGGCAACGACATTTTTGTCCCTCTCGATTTCATTATTGGTGGCCCCAAAATGGCAGGCCAAGGCTGGCGAATGCTGGTTGAATGTTTGTCCGTTGGCCGTGGCATCACACTGCCTTCCAATTCAACTGGTGGGATTAAAACTGCTGCGCTCGCAACCGGTGCTTATGCGCGCATTCGTCGCCAATTCAAGCAACCTATTGGCCATATGGAAGGGATTGAAGAACCACTCGCTCGCCTTGGTGGCAACGCCTATGTGATGGATGCCGCCAGCAACCTTACTGTCGCTGGCATCGATGCCGGTGAAAAACCCTCTGTGATATCAGCCATAGTAAAATATCACTGCACTCATCGCGGCCAGCAAAGCATTATCGATGCTATGGATATCGTCGGCGGAAAAGGGATCTGTTTGGGCCCTTCAAACTTCCTTGCTCGTGGCTATCAGGGTGCTCCAATTGCGGTCACTGTCGAAGGAGCAAATATTCTGACACGCTCTATGATCATCTTTGGTCAAGGCGCGATTCGCTGCCATCCATACGTACTGGCTGAAATGGATGCCGCTTATTCAGAAAGCGCGGATGCAGTAGCTCAGTTTGACCGCGCGCTTGCTGGGCATGTTAGCTTTACAATGAGCAACCTTGTTCGCAGTATGTGGTTTGGCTTAAGCGATGGTATTGGTTCTGATGCGCCAACCTCTGACACAACCGCACGTTACTATCAACAGTTAAACCGTTACAGCGCGAATTTAGCTCTGCTTGCCGATATCTCAATGGCGATGCTGGGAGGCTCTCTGAAACGTAAGGAGCGGTTATCTGCGCGCCTTGGTGATATTCTTAGCCAACTTTACTTAAGCTCTGCAACGCTGAAACGCTTCGAACAAGACGCTCGCCCTGAAGAAGATCTGGCGTTGGTACATTGGAGCTTGCAAGACAGCTTGAAACAAACCGAAGTCGCTATCGATGAATTTTTAGCTAACTTCCCTAATCGTTGGGTCGGTCGAGCACTGCGCATCATGCTAATGCCATTTGGACGTGTACGCAGAGCCCCAAGTGATGCGCTCGACAGTGCCGTCGCGCAAATTTTACAAACGCCAAGCGCTTCTCGCTCACGTATTGGTCGACATCAATACTTGCAACCAACAGAGCACAACCCTGCAGGTCGCATTGAGCAAGCGTTAGACGTGATCCTCAAAGCCGAGCCTTTGTTTGATAAAGTTTGTAAAATGACTAAGCAGCGCCGTCCATTCCTGAGGTTAGATTTAGTTGCTGAAATTGGTTTAGCGCAAGGCATCATTGATAAACCAGAAGCCGATCTGCTATGTGAGGCTGAGGAGCAGCGTTTATACGTTATCAATGTTGATGACTTTGAGCCTGAATCCCTAGCCGCAAAGCCAAGATTCCCAGTGATGGATAACGTCGCGTAAACCACTGGGAATATAACGCTGAACAAAAAAGGACTGCCTCATGCAGTCCTTTTCCTTTTTCATTTCTTGGGCATTTCCAATTGCATCTCAGGGATGGCTTCACGTTTAAATTTCACTTTGCGCCATACAAACCAACCAATCAGCCCCAGCAGTATCGCAACAACGTTGCCTATGGCAATAAACATAATGCTGCGCTGACGCTTTTCCTCACGCAGTTGCAATAAACGTAACTCTTCTTGGATTTTCTGCTGCTTAAGTCGTTCCTCTTCCTGAAGGCGACGAGTTTCTGCCATATCAACTTCTTTCACTACGCTGTACGTTTGCTGCGTGAGTGGAAAAACAAGCGGCCTGCCAGCGGCAAGCTCAGTGGCAAAGGCACGGCCCGTCCATGAATACTGGCCTATTTCCCCTGAATATGGGATCTTCAATGACACTTTCATCGATTCTTCCGCAGCTGCACCAGCAAGAATATTTTCTGATCCATCAGGATTTTGGTGTTCAATTTGCGCCGCGACAGAGCCCGGAGATACCATGCCTTGCTCCCCAGAAAAAACCAACTCATGAGGAGTGCCTTCTGTGCGAGACTGAATAAAAGTATGTTGCAGAGGTGACGGGTAAACCAATACTTCATTTTCACGAGCGCGTAGGAATACACCATTGCCAGAAGTCACTCGTACGCGATATTTACCCGGTTGTGGTGTGATAGGTAGCGACACAGTAAAAATACCGTCACCAGCACGTTCATCGAGTCCCTGCCCGTCATCGGCAAACTCACCAATAGTGGTTGGAATTGGGCGAGCTTCTTTAATCAAGCTATCTTCATTTTCGACATACTTGGTGAACGTCACCATCAACTTAACTCGATCTAAAAAGTCCCTTAGCACTAAGGGTTTTCCATCAGACGTCAGTTGGGCAGTAAACTTAATCTCTTCCCCTTGAAATAATCGTTCAGGCAACTCATCCGTATTTAGCTCTAAATGCGAAATCAGTTTAATTTTGTTTTTTGGCGTCACTTTGCCAATCGCCTGCCAAGGTCCCGGCATCGGGTTATCGATTGAGATGATATCCATAGCAGACTCTTGATACCAACGAACATTATCAGGGGCACGCCAAGCATAATATTTCTTACCATCAGGCCGCACCAATACCACTGGTTGAGAACGCTCTGCACGATAAATCACAAAGGTAATTTGTTTAATGGTGGGATCAACACGAAAACGGTTATCGAGTAAAGACATTGAGGATCCCTCAGCGGCATAACTGAGTGATGTATAAACCAGAGCTAACAGGGTAAACCAAATCCTCAACATTCCTTCTCCTACTGACGCCAGAGGCAACTTCCACTTTTTTCGACGATATCTAAACGACCTTGATGTGCTTCTAATTCATCGGCGGTTGCACGTAAAACCTTTAATGCTTTTCGTCCACCAGCAACACGTTTTATCGACTCACCACTCAAATCACCATCAGATGACGCGTCGCCCCCAAATTGCATTGACGTTTGCCCACCAGTCATCAGCAGGTAAACATCCGCTAGGATCTCCGCATCGAGCAATGCGCCGTGGAGAGTACGATGCGAGTTATCAATACCGTAACGATCACAGAGTACGTCGAGGTTGTTACGTTTACCCGGGAAGATTTTCTTCGCCATCGCAAGGGTATCAGTCACCTTACAGTAGTCGACTGTCTTACCTATGTCTGGGTCGAGCTTTTCAAACTCGTAATCCATAAAGCCCACGTCGAAGGGCGCGTTATGGGCAACAAGTTCTGCGCCTTTAATAAAGTCTAGAAACTCTTGGTGAGTATCGCGATATTCTGGCTTATCAATAAGAAATTCATCCGTGATACCGTGAACTTCGACGGCGTCTGGCTGTATTTCACGATCAGGTTTGAGATAAACATGGAAATGGCGCCCTGTGAGCTTACGGTTGATGATTTCAACCGCACCGATTTCGATAATACGGTGCCCTTGGTAATGAGGACCACCTTCTCTGTTCATACCCGTGGTTTCGGTATCGAGCACCACGATGCGTTGGGAATTCGATTTGTTACTGGTATTCATAACGATATGTGTGTCAGACTATGCTTTATAACTGCTTAACCCAATAGTATCAAATCATGACAAAACAGGTGGAAATTTTCACTGATGGTTCCTGTTTGGGGAATCCAGGCCCGGGTGGCTACGGGATCGTACTTCGCTACAAACAAGTAGAAAAAACCTTGGCGAAGGGCTATACCCTAACAACCAATAACCGCATGGAAATGCTCGCAACCATCGTTGCTCTGCAAACTCTCAAAGAACCCTGTCATGTTATTCTGACGACGGATAGCCAATACGTACGTCAAGGTATCACCCAATGGATCCACAATTGGAAGAAACGTGGCTGGAAAACGGCGGATAAAAAGCCAGTGAAAAATGCGGATTTATGGCAAGCACTCGACAGTGAAACTCAGCGTCACGAGATCGACTGGCGTTGGGTCAAAGGCCACGCAGGTCACCGGGAAAATGAAATGTGTGATGAACTTGCACGTACGGCTGCAGAAAACCCAACCGACGAAGACACTGGCTATCAGCCTTCTTGATGGTTAGTCTTTTCGACTCTGACCTTATAGTTCACCCCAACTGGAGACAGCTTACGTTTAAGCTTCCAATGAGGTTTGATCGGTTTTAGTGGGTAGGTCCGTTTTCGTGCCACAATAAAATACAAACTACCAAAGGGGGAAGCCCACTCCCCTAGACTGTTCTCCATCCAAGTCCACATCGTGCGGTACCTCTGCATTGGGAACAAAGCATACCTGTCCATCTCAATCACTTGATAATTCAGTAAACCAAGCCAGTCTCGAACTCGCCCAGGAGTGAACATTCGCCCGCTCCAAGGTAAATTATTCCTGCGCCACGGCATCAAGCTTGCCAGCCCAGTGAAGCTAACAGGATTAAATCCCGTGATGATCAAGTAACCGTCATCAATCATAACTCGATCAACTTCGCGCAACATTCGATGCGGATCATTGCAGTAATCCAATTGATGGGCTAATAAAACAGCATCAAAGCTTTTTTCAAGAAAAGGAAGCTCGTAACCATCCGCGATAACATTATGCAATGGGTTCTGGATATCTAGGTTTACTTGATGTTGAATGTTACAGTTACAACTGGTGGTGAGCTCACAGCTCAACCCTCCCAGCTTTAAAAAATGGTAACCAAACAATTTCGGGCACCATTCATCCACGCGGATTTGAATGGACTCACTCACCCATTGACCATTTTTTAGCTGAGACCATGAATGAGGCTTTTCAAGCTTTTTATTGCTGCGTGCTGGGTTCATGTGTAACCTGCTTCACTCTTGGGGATTGGAGACTCAACAATGTTAGATATCAAAAGCATACCCGCATTTAACGACAATTACATCTGGCTGATACAAAATAGCGATCAGCGTTGTGCCGTCGTCGATCCGGGTGATGCCAAGCCCGTATTAGAATATATTCAAACACATAACTTAACACTGGATGCCATTCTCATCACGCATCATCACGCTGACCATACTGGAGGGATCTCAGAACTGGCTCGCCACTTCCCTAATGCAGATATTGTTGGCCCTGCAAATGACCCCGTTCCACCACTGACGCATCCTGTATCAGGGGGGGACCAAATTAAACTTTTTGACGAGGTATTTTTTGTCCTTGGATTAGAAGGGCATACACTCGGTCATATCGGGTATGTCGGTGATGGTAAATTATTCTGTGGTGATGTGCTGTTTTCTGCCGGATGTGGACGAGTTTTTGAAGGCACAATGGAGCAAATGTACACATCTCTAGAAAAAATAGCAGCTCTACCAGAAGAGACCGAAGTGTACTGCGCACATGAATATACCGCAGGCAACCTTTCTTTTGCTTTAGCTGTTGAGCCAGAAAATGACCTCTTGCAACAATATCGCGATGAGGTAAATCGTCTGCGGGCACAAAACAAAGCCACCATTCCGACAACATTGCGCCAAGAAAAATGGGTAAATCCGTTCTTACGCTTAGATCAGCCTAATGTGATCAAATCGGTGGCAAATCGTACAGCACAAACCGATCCACTCGCTATTTTTACCGCATTACGTGAGTGGAAGAACGAATTTTAACGTTTTGGTGCTTGTCACTCGCATAACTAGACCTTTATTATCAGCAGCTACATAACAAAAGGGCTGTAGAATGCGAGTAACATACAGCTGGGTACTGGCGCTTTTTCTGACAGGATGTCAGCTTACCCAGCCACCACAACAAACCAATGCAGAACCAACGAATACTCAAGCAAAACCAAAAGTTGAGCATACGGTTAATTCTGAAGTTAAACCAAGTAAACCCGTTATCAAGCTCAAGCCAGTATTGACGCCTGAATCACAAGAAGACGTTTGGCAACGTATTGCTATGCAATTGGAAATGCCTATTCCAATGCATAAAAAAGTCGACTATTACCGTAATTGGTACCTCAAGCACCCTCGTCATCTTAAGACTGTGTCTGAACGCGCGGAACCTTTCCTGTATCTGATCACTGAGAAAATTGAAGAACGTAATCTTCCACTCGAGCTGGCGCTTTTACCTGTTGTTGAAAGCTCCTTTGATGCGTTTGCTTATTCACATGGCCGTGCGGCAGGTTTATGGCAGTTTATTCCTGCGACAGGCAAGATGTATGGATTAGAGCAAAACTACTGGTATGACGGTCGCCGTGATGTCGCAGCTTCTACCGATGCTGCACTTGATTACTTAATCTCACTCAATAAGCGTTTTGATGGGAATTGGGATCATGCGATTGCTGCCTACAATAGCGGTGGTGGTCGAGTTTCTAGCGCGATACGCAAAAACAAAAAACTCGGCAAACCAGTGGACTTTTTCTCCTTGGACCTACCAAAAGAGACCAGCGGTTACTTGCCTAAGCTTCTCGCTCTTTCGGATATCATTGCCAACCAAGATAAATACGGCATCAAGATCCCAGCGATTGCAAATAAACCAGTCGTAGAACAAGTTGACCCGAAAGAGCAGCTCGATCTCGCTATTGCCGCGCAATATGCCGGTATTTCTGTTAAACAACTTCAGAGCCTAAACCCTGCCTATAACCAATGGGCAACGGCTCCAAATGGGCCACATCGATTACTGTTACCAATTGAAGCAGTTACCCAGTTTACTCAGCAAGTGGATAGCAACCGCGGTAAAGGGATGAAACTGGTTCGCTATAAGGTGAAATCAGGGGATAGCCTTAGTGTCCTAGCGCAAAAATATAACACCACCCCAAAAGTGATTCGTACCGCCAATAACCTATCAGGCAATACCATTCGTGTTGGTCAGGCACTAATGATCCCAACATCGACCAAAGATGATAAAGCCTATTTACTAAGCGCTTCGAATCGCTTGCAGAAAACTCAAGATAAAAGTCGCGGAAAGTACAAACTGATCCACAAAGTCAGCGCTGGAGAAAGTTGGTGGAGTATTGCCAACGACAATAAAGTATCTCATCAAGCACTCGCGAAGTGGAATGGGCTCAGCCCACGCGATACATTACGTATCGGACAAAGTTTAGTGATCTGGAAAGATGGTAGCGATGGTGCCATCATTCGAACCGTTTTTTATAAAGTCCGCTCTGGTGATACCATCAGTGGGATTGCAAATAGATTTAAAGTGAAAAGTAACGATATCGTCAAATGGAACGCATTAAGCAAGAATAAGTACCTGCAGCCGGGTCAAAAGCTTAAATTATATGTCGATGTCACTAAGGTAAGTGTTTAATGAATCCTTCAAGTAACCCACTCATCATGCTGGTGGACATTTTTCGTTCACCAAGTTCATGTTTTCTCGCATTGTATCAAAGAGGGATGTGGGGCTGGCAACCGTATATCTTTTTGATGCTGACCCCTTTCCTATTTTGGGGCGCATACTTTGATATCGTTGACTTTGAATGGCTAAAAGCCGGTCTATCCGCACAACTTGGCCAAACAAATCCAGAGCAACTAGAGCTTTTGGATGCTAATACACTCATGGCGAGCGAAATCATTAGTGATATTGTCAGCCGAACGCTCACAATTATTATGCTGGCATTTTGGTTCAACCTAGCGACCAAACCAAGCCAGCATCAACATGGCTTTTGGCGTTGGTTTGCCGCCAGTGCCGTCATCACTTTCCCAGCTGTACTTGGTGATCTCGCCAGTTATGCCAGCTTACTACTTAAACATGGTCAAGTGATGACCTATGCAGCTGATCTCAATAGCTTAAATGGTTTACTCAAACTACCTCTAACCAATGATTGGTCTCAGTTTGCCAGCTCATTTCCACTGCTTCTTCCTTGGTACATCGTACTCGGCTATGCCGCAATAGGTACATGGACTGAATTTGAACGAGGGCAGGCTCTGGTTATTTCGGCATTACCTTGGTTAGGTTACTACCTAATTTGGGCCATTTACATTGCTATAAGCTAAATTGAACTAATAAAGGATTATGATCAGAGGCGTCAGAAACAGGCGCCTCTGCTGTTTTTAGAGAAAGGCCCTTGTAGAACACATGATCCAGTGGCAATCCAGTCACAAATTCCACTCGGTGATCAGGGGAAAACTTAACTTCTGTCAGTTTCAAACCGCTCAAAGCTTGTTTCAAGACCTGTAAGCGCTGCTCACTCCAGCTATTAAAATCTCCTGCAACAATAATTGGCCCCGTGTGCTCATTTAACGCAGCAACCAAGCTATCTAATTGCCGTTGATACTCTGTCGTGCCATAAGTAAAGTTCACCCCATGAATGTTGACAACAGCCAGTTGTTGACCATCAGAGAGCTGATAAGTTGCATAGAGTGCCGATTTAGGTAATCGAAGCCATGGTTCCAATTCTGTGTATGCACACGCTTTTACAGGCAATTCTGGTGCTAAATTTAGCACCCCAGCACTAACATCAAATGCTTTAAACGCGTCAACCTGATTGCCATTCCACCCTCGTTGAGCAATCCATTGCTTTAACTCAGAAGTCATACTGGCTTCTTGCAGTAAAACCAACTGTTTGTTTGTGGAGTATTGCTCTAGTGCTTGCTGCCAATTGTCCCGATTTTGCTTATAAATGTTCCAAACTAAAAGGTTAATCACGCCACTTTCATCAATAGAGACAGGAGCAGGATTATGGTAACAATTGAGTGAAGGCAACTCTGAGTGGCTTTCTATCGTTGTTAATTGAGGTGTATCTGAAAGGGTAAATATGGTCTGGTAACCCCAAATGATCACAGCGGTAATCATGAAAGGAAGCCCAAGGAGTAGCTTTTTTCTCATATCAATAAAAAAGAGCCTTACGGCTCTTTTCTCTTAAATTGCGTCTTCGTCTTCTTCTCCAGTACGGATACGCACTACGCGTTCCACGTCCGTAATGAAGATCTTTCCATCGCCAATTTTACCGGTTTGAGCGGTCTCAATAATAGTATCGACACATTGATCAGCGTCGTCATCAGTCACCACAATCTCAAGCTTCACTTTTGGTAAAAAGTCCACCATGTACTCAGCACCACGATACAGTTCTGTATGCCCTTTCTGACGACCAAAACCTTTCACTTCTGAAACCGTCATACCAGTAATGCCAACTTCAGCCAGCGCTTCACGAACATCATCAAGCTTAAATGGTTTAATGATCGCTTCAATTTTCTTCATGTTCATCCCTTAAACTTTTGGCGTTGCCGCTATTATCAGCCAGCAAAGGCTAACAATCAACAAAAAGCCCGAGCATATAGGCTCGGGCTCATCATGAATACATTCAACTATTTCAAACTCGAATAGTACGCGGCCAAATTCGCAATATCATCATCGTTTAGCAATGCAGCCTGCGCTTGCATCACCGCGGCAAGGCCACCCGTTCGCTCTTTGTTTTTATAAGCTTTAATCGAGGAAATAATGTATTGCTCATTTTGTCCTTTTAAATGTGGGTAGCCAGGAATGGTCGCCATACCATCTGCACCATGGCATGCAGCACAAACCATTGCTTTCGCTTTACCCGCATCAATATCACCAGCGACCGCTTGCCCTCCAATCATGCCTATGCCGATAATGATTCCCAGTGCGACTTTTTTCATTGCTCTTCCTTAATTTATCGTGTTTTTATTATACGATTCTTACACAAAATCTGATTACTTGCTCCAGAGAAGTTCACAATCGTGACCTGCAAACGCTTGATCTATAAACAAACCTGCAACTGCAACTACCCGACCTTGATGGAGCAAAATTGGAGTTCGGCGTCTCTGCCAGCTAGGCACATCATATTCTTGAAACAGCTTCTTAAGCTTACGGCTATGACCACGACCAACAGGATGAGCACTTAAACCTTGCGGCTCAAATACCACATCAAAACACGTCGCTTTCCCTTCTGGTAGTCGGAGATGGTTCTGAGCACCGCTGTCTTGGAGTGATAAGCAGCCAAGACTATCAGGTAAGTTCAAGGTCTCACCCAGCTTAAACACACTACGCCATTGACTCACGTCTGCCCACTGCGCAAGCATGTGTAGCTCACCATTAAAACGGCGAATTTGTATAGATTGAAGATTAAGTTGCGGATTTGCATCTTGCTTAGCCAATGCAATTTGTTGCCAAATCATCAAACTGTGCTCTCGACTAGGCATCAGCTGATGATGATGCTCAAACCACATTCTGAGTAAGCGTACTCTCGCCAACTCTGAGCTATCCGCTAGCACAGCAATAGACAGGCTACCGTCACTTTGCAGTGCTAATTGAAGTTTTTCAGCTAATAGCTCATTGAGCAGTGCTTCTTGTTCGGCGCACAATTCTGCACTGCGCTGCACTGACTGACGATAAAAAGGCCAGCGCTCAGTTAACACTGGAGTTACTTGATGGCGGATGAAGTTGCGATCAAAACGAGTATCTTGGTTACTTTCATCCTCCACCCAAGCTAAGTTTCTGGATTCAGCATACGCTTCAATTTGAGCGCGTGAGCATTTCAGTAAGGGGCGAAGTACTTTTCCACCAGCAAACGGCATACTTTCAGCCATTGAAGATAAGCCTTTGGGCCCACTACCTCGCTTTAATGCCAGCAAGAACGTTTCCAATTGGTCATCTGCATGTTGCCCTGTTAACAGCAGATCACCTTGGTTCAAGTGCTTTTCGAGAGCTTGGTAACGTGCTTCTCTCGCCAACTTCTCGATACTTTCACCACTAGCGGAAGCTAACTGAACATACTCGACCTTAAAAGCAATACCAGCTTGCGCTGCCCAGCGTGCACAATTTTCCGCCCATTCATCCGCATTTGAGCTCAACCCATGATGAACATAGATTGCCATTATATTTACCGGGTGTTGCTGCTGATATTGATGGGCCAAATCAAGCAAAACACGGGAGTCGATGCCACCACTAAAAGCGATAACGATTTTATGTTCAGGTTGGTAGTGCTGATGTAGTAGCTGAGAGAACTGGTGATATAACTCGGGCATATTCAGTGACAAGTAATCCAAAATCAGAGCTAGTTTAGCGTGAAACCCAATCTTTGTCCTTGTCGGTTAGGTACAAAAAAGACCGAACTCAGTTCGGCCTTTTTATCAATACATACTGCTTAACAGTAACCGTAGCTCATCAAGCGTTGGTAACGACGCTCTAGCAAATCTTCAGCACCAAATTGCTCAAGCTCTTCTAATTGTTTTAGAAGTGTTGCTTTCATGTTTTCAGCCATTTGAATGTGATCACGATGCGCGCCACCAAGTGGCTCTTCAATGATTTCATCAATCAGCTCAAGCTCTTTTAAACGAGGAGCAATCAGACCCATCGCTTCTGCAGCTTGTGGTGCTTTATCTGAATCACGCCAAAGGATAGATGCACACCCTTCAGGAGAGATCACTGAGTAAGTCGAGTACTGAAGCATATTCACGTAATCGCCAACACCAATCGCCAATGCGCCACCAGAGCCGCCTTCACCAACAACGTTACAAATAACAGGCACTTTAAGGCCAGCCATCACTTTAAGGTTTTTTGCGATTGCTTCAGATTGACCACGTTCTTCTGCACCAACACCTGGGTATGCACCAGCCGTGTCAATGAACGTGATGATAGGCATTTTAAAACGCTCTGCCATTTCCATTAGACGAAGGGCCTTACGGTAACCTTCCGGTTTTGGCATGCCAAAGTTACGCTTAACTTTTTCTTTCGTTTCACGACCTTTTTGGTGGCCAATGATCATCACTGGACGCCCTTCTAGGCGAGCAATACCACCAACAATAGCTTTATCATCAGCATAAGCACGATCACCAGCCAATTCATCAAACTCCGTGAAAACGTGCTCAACGTAGTCTAATGTGTATGGACGAAGAGGGTGACGAGCAAGCTGCGCTGTTTCCCAAGCACCAAGATCGTTAAAGATTTTCTTTTTAAGCTCTAAGCTTTTTTTCTCTAGCTGTTCGATTTCTTTATCTAAATCAACGCCCGCTTCACCACCGTGGCGAGAAACATCACGTAACGCTTCGATTTTCGCTTCAAGTTCTGCAATTGGCTTTTCAAATTCTAGAAAGTTTAGGCTCATCTATGGATCCTTTTCACTCGATATTTGTATATCGAATTTTTAGTTAAATTCGAGTTCTACCTGGCTCTTACCAAGCAACTGTTTTAATTCGTCTAATAATGTATCACTTGGCGTCACTCGCCATTCTGTCCCCAAGGCGATCCGCGCTCGCGCATCACAACGTTGGTAGTATACATTCACAGGTACGCTACCTGCTCGGTGAGGCTCCAGTATTTTACTGAAACGCTCGAAAAACTGATCGTCTATCTGAGATTCATCAATCGAAACAGATACACCACGTGCGTATTTTTCACGTGCAGCGCCAAGATCCATGACCTCGCGCGCGGACATTTTAAGACCACCATTGAAATCATCAAAGCTGACCTGTCCAGAAATCACCAAAATTTTGTCTTTTTCGAGAAGTTCAGCATAACGATCAAGCGCATCAGAGAACAGCATGACTTCCATTCGTCCACTGCGATCATCCAACGTCATGATACCAATTCGGGTGCCACGCTTAGTTGTCATCACTCGAGCGGCAATAACTAAGCCTGCCACAGTAACGGATTGATCACGACGCGTTGGCGTGGCGTCTTTTAGTCGACAACTGGTGTACTTACCAAGTTCCTTGAGATAGGCATTAATTGGGTGCCCGGTCAAATAAAGCCCTAATGTATCACGCTCACCTTCCAGCCAAACCTTTTCAGGCCATGGTGGCACCTTAGTGTATTTGTGCTCAACTTCTTCTGGCGCTTCGGTTAATACGCCAAAAAGATCGGACTGACCAAATGCTTCAGCTTGGTGATGTTGGCTTGCTGCTTTGACCGCATCATCCAGCGAAGCCATCAATGCCGCACGATGAGGACCAAGGCGATCAAGCGCCCCTGCGTAAATTAATTTCTCAATGACTCGTTTATTCACTTTTTTCAGATCAATACGAGCACAGAAGTCAAATAAGTCTTTAAAGTGACCATCTTTATTGCGCGCAACCAATATTGCTTCAATCGGGCCTTCACCAACCCCTTTGATTGCGCCGATGCCATAAACAATCGCACCATCTTCATCGACGTTAAAGCGATACAAGCCTGCATTGATGTCTGGCGGTAATACCTTTAATTTCATTCGGAAACATTCGTCGACTAAGCCAACCACTTTTTCCGTGTTATCCATATCAGCGGTCATTACCGCCGCCATAAACTCTGCAGGAAAGTGTGTTTTAAGCCAAAGCGTTTGGTAAGAAACTAAGGCGTAGGCTGCTGAGTGAGATTTGTTAAAACCATAACCGGCGAATTTTTCTACCAAGTCGAAGATTTTCATCGCCAACTCGCCATCAACACCATTCTTCACCGCGCCATCTTCAAATGTCGCACGCTGCTTAGCCATTTCCTCAGGTTTTTTCTTACCCATCGCACGTCGCAACATGTCTGCACCACCAAGGGTATAACCAGACAGTACCTGTGCGATCTGCATGACCTGTTCCTGATAGAGAATAATGCCGTAGGTCGGATCAAGGATTTCCTTCAACGACTCATGTTGCCACTTTTCATCAGGGTATGAGATGGCTTCGCGACCATGTTTACGGTCGATAAAGTTATCTACCATGCCTGACTGCAATGGTCCTGGACGGAACAAGGCCACCAATGCGATGATATCTTCAAAACAGTCAGGCTGAAGGCGTTTGATCAGCTCTTTCATACCACGCGATTCAAGCTGGAATACTGCTGTGGTTTCAGAGTTCTGAAGCAAACGGAATGAAGTGTCGTCAGCCAAGTCGATCGATTCAATTCGAACGGGGTCTTTACCCTCTTTCTCTAAACGAGGGTTGATCAACCCTAACGCCCAATCGATGATGGTTAGAGTTCGTAGGCCCAAGAAGTCAAACTTAACTAAGCCTGCGGTTTCTACGTCGTTTTTGTCGAACTGTGTTACGGGGAAATGGCCTTCAGCATCCGCATAAATCGGGGCAAAATCGGTAATGGTGGTGGGGGAAATCACAACCCCACCCGCGTGCTTACCAGCATTTCGCGTACACCCTTCCAAAATGCGGCACATATCGATAAGGTCTTTGACTTCCTCATCGTTATTATAAAGCTCAGGTAACGCGGGCTCGGCTTTGAATGCCTTTTCCAGTGTCATACCCGGATCCGGCGGTACCAGTTTAGAGATACGATCGACAAAACCAAATGGGTGCCCTAATACGCGGCCCACATCTCGGATAACCGCCTTCGCAGCCATGGTACCAAAGGTGATGATCTGAGATACCGCATCGCGGCCGTACATTTCTGCTACGTGATCAATCACCTGATCACGTTTATCCATACAAAAATCGACGTCGAAATCGGGCATCGAAACACGTTCTGGGTTTAAGAAACGTTCGAAGAGCAAATCATATTCAAGCGGGTCAAGATCCGTGATTTTCAGTGCATATGCTACAAGGGAACCTGCACCAGAGCCTCGACCTGGGCCTACAGGGATATCGTTATCTTTCGACCACTGGATGAACTCCATTACGATCAAAAAGTACCCCGGGAAACCCATGTTGTTGATCACTTCCAATTCAATTTTCAAGCGATCATCATACTCTGGTCGGCGCTTTGCGCGCTCTTCTACATCAGGAAAAAGAAATTCCAAACGCTCTTCCAACCCTTCTTCCGATTTCTTTACTAAGAACTCGGTTTCTTCCATTCCTTCAGTAGGGAACGCAGGTAAGAAGTATTCACCTAAACGTACCGTCACATTACAGCGTTTAGCGATCTCAACACTGTTTTCTAATGCTTCTGGAATATCAGCAAACAGTTCGCACATTTCTTCTTCTGTACGAAGGTATTGTTGCGGACTGTATTTTTTAGGGCGACGAGGGTCTTCAAGTGTGTAACCATCATGAATCGCTACGCGGATTTCATGGGCGTCAAAAAGATCTTCTGAGATGAACACAACGTCGTTTGTTGCAACAACCGGAAGCTCAAACTGCTCCGCAAGCTCTAAAGCAAAATGAAGGTAGCTTTCTTCATCAGCTCGACCAGTACGGGTCAGCTCAAGATAAAAACGATCGGGGAAATGCGCTTGGTAAAAGGCTACGCAACTGTTAACAAGGGCCTGATTGCCTTTGAGTAAAGCTTTGCCTATTTCTCCATCTTTACCACCAGATAGTAAGATCAGGCCTTCTGCATGATTGATAAGCCACTCTTTATCAATTACAGGCTGGTGCTGTACATGACCACGAAGATAAGCCTCAGAAATCAGTAACGTTAGATTCTTATAACCGGTATTGTCTGCTGCCAGAACTGTAATCTTACTCAGCTCTTCACCAAATTCTGGTGACTGCATGGCAAAGTCGGCGCCGATGATTGGCTTGATACCACAACCATGAGCCGTACCATAAAACTTAACGAGACCACACAAGTTTGTGAAATCAGTCAATGCTACCGCAGGCATCCCCATTTCAGCCACTTTCTTGACCAATGGAGGCACCTTAGACAGGCCGTCGACCATGGAAAAGTCACTATGAACTCGAAGGTGGATAAACTTAGGATCTGACATGAATAAAGTTCCGGAATATAACGCGTTGCGGAAAGTTAGGGGCTATTTTACGTGAATAGCCCGCAAATTGTTACTCTATACCAAGAGCTTTTTTTACTGGCTTAAAGCTTTTGCGATGTTCGGCGATCACACCATATTGCTCTATCGCTTCAAAATGTGCTTTGGTTGGATAACCTTTATGTTTAGCAAAACCAAATTGTGGATGAACCTTATCCAGCGCTTCCATTTCTTGATCACGCACCACTTTGGCAATAATGGAGGCTGCACTTATCTCTGCCACACGCAAATCACCTTTCACTACAGCCTGAGCATCCATTGCTAATTCAGGACAACGGTTACCATCAATTAAGGCTAAATCCGGCTGAACCGATAGTCCCGCAATCGCTCTTTGCATTGCTACCATAGTGGCTTGGAGAATATTCAACTCATCAATTTCAGTTGGAGAACAGCGCCCTACCGACCAAGCTAATGCTTTTTCTTTGATCTCAGGAAGAAGTGCTAAACGCTTTTTCTCCGACAATTTTTTAGAATCATTAAGCCCTTCTATTGGATTATTCGGGTCAAGAATAACGGCTGCAGTCACAACATCCCCGACCAAAGGCCCACGCCCGACTTCATCGACACCAGCGACCAAGTGGTAACCATGAGGATACTCAAAAGGTGGTAATTCTTTTTTATCTTTTGTCATAGTCATTATTTGCCTATCAGGGTTAACACGGCGCGTGCGGCTTGTTGATCGGCATCCTTTCGTATCCAGTGATGCATCTCGGTAAATTTTTCTATCATTGCACTGCCAGCGTCAGTATCGAGCAGGCGACTAATTTCTTCTGATAAATTCTCTGCTGTGCATTCTTCCAAGAGGAATTCTTTCACCAGTTCCTTATCCGCAAGAATGTTGGGTAGAGAGACGTATTGAGTCTTAACCAAGCGTTTGGCAATGAATGCGGTAAGCGCGTTTACACGGTAGCCAACCACCATTGGACGTTTAATCAACATACATTCCAAAGCTACGGTTCCCGAAGCAAGCATAACGGCATCCGACGCGGTGATCACATTACGAGCAGTATCATCAACAAGTTTGAAGTCCAGCTCTGGTGCAAATTCCTGCCATGCAGCTTCAAATTGCTCACGGCGCTTCTGATTCACCAACGCCACAACAAACCCAAGCTCAGGGTATCGTTCGTGTAGTCGTTGACACGCTTCAATAAATGGCTGTGATAACATTTTTAATTCATTGCCGCGGCTACCTGGTAAAACGGCAAGCCATTTTTTATCTTGAGCAAGGCCAAGTAACTCCCGAGCAGGAGCTTTCTCAGAAACCAACGGAATCGCATCAGCCAGCGTGTGACCAATAAATTCACATGGAACATTAAACTTATCGTAAAACGCTTTTTCAAACGGTAAAAACGCCAACACCAAGTTTGTTGCCGCTTCAATTTTATAGATTCGCTTCTGGCGCCACGCCCAAACGGAAGGGCTGACGTAGTGAACCGTCTTAATGCCAGCGTTCTTTAGATCCAGCTCTAAGCGTAAATTGAAGTCTGGTGCATCGATACCAATAAAAACATCTGGTGGATTTTCCGTAAAAAACTTAACCAATTCAGCTTTCACTTTGAGCAAACGGGGTAACCGACCAAGCACTTCAACCAAGCCCATCACCGCCAGCTCTTCCATATCAAACAAAGACTCGCACCCTTGAGCCATCATCTTTGGACCGCCAATACCAACAAACTCTGCATCGGGATATTGTGATTTTATTGCTTTGATGAAGCCTTCACCAAGTGTATCGCCAGACAGCTCTCCTGCGACAATACCAATACGTAGTGGTTTTTCCATAAGAGGTTCACTTCTGTCCTATGTTTTATGGATAAAGGTTCTCTCTATCCATAAAACACAAAAAGATCGCCACTGATAAAATGGCGATCTTTATCTATTCCATGCATTTTCGCCTTAACGAATAATGCCACGCTCACTGTTTTCAACGATATCAATAATGCGTTGCACTGACGACCACTCTTGGGCCATTTCTTTCAGAATAGGCATCACTTCTTCTAACGTTTTACCAGAGCGATAAAGTTCTTTGTATGCTTTTTGCAGAGCACGTAATTCTGGTTTTTCAAAACCATTACGCTTTAGCCCTACCAAGTTTAAGCCAAACGGAGATGCATGATTTCCTTGAGCTAATACGTAAGCGGGAACATCTTGTACCACTGCAGAGCAGCCCCCGATGTAAGCATACGCACCAACAGTACAGAAAGGATGAATTGCAGACAATGCCATAACACCCGCATGATCATCCACGGTTACATGACCACCTAATATTGAGTTGTTACCAATGTGAGTATGGTTACCAACTACAACGTCATGGGCAATATGAGCATTCACACACAATAGGTTGTCATCACCAATCACCGTCGACGCTTTGTCTTGCACCGTACCACGGTGAATTTGAACAGCTTCACGGATCACATTGCGATCACCTATCACCACGGTCGTATCCTCACCACCATACTTTTTGTCTTGGTTCTCTTCACCAATCACTGCATGTGGGAAAATGCGGTTGTCTTTGCCTATTTTGGTGTGGCCTTTAATCACCACATGTGACATCACTTCAGTACCTTCACCAATTTCAACGTTAGAAGTGATGTAAGTAAATGGTCCAACGGTCACGTTAGCACCAATTTTTGCACCTTCTTCAACGACCGCTGCTGGGTGAATTTGAGCTGTTTCATGAATCATATTAAAACTCTCGACGAGCACATTTTAGTTCAGCAGAACAAACTACTTCACCATCTACTTTCGCCACGCCATTGAATGCAGCAATACCACGGCGCTCTTTTAGAAACTCAACTTCAATGACCAATTGGTCACCTGGAGTTACTGGCTTACGAAACTTCGCATTATCAACACTTGCAAAGTAGTAAAGCTCATTACCTTGAGGAGCACCAAAAGATTTAAACGCCAGTAGACCTGTCGCTTGAGCCATAGCTTCAAGAATAAGTACGCCAGGGAATACCGGAAGCTGAGGGAAATGACCTGTGAACTGAGGCTCATTTACAGAGACGTTTTTAATCGCAGTTAGGTATTTCTCTTCTTGAAAATCGGTAACGCGATCAATTAGCAAAAAAGGGTAGCGATGAGGAAGAAGTTCCTGAATTTCAGTGATATTCATCGTTTTCTTTTCAGTAGTCAAAGTCATATTCCTATTTAATACTTAATATTCTTTACTAGTTGGCAGGCATTATAGACGAAAAAGACTCGCCTTTCGCGAGCCTTTTTCAACAGAAACGGAATCAAGATTCACCTTTCTGCTCTAACTGCTTCTCAACAGCTTTCAGGCGTTTGTTCATCTCATCAATACGATGAACACGAGCAGCTGTTTTACGCCACTCTTTATTGGGCTGCAAAGGAATACCTGAAGAGTACATTCCTTTTTCTGAAATGCTACGCATCACCATTCCCATTCCGGTAATGGTTACTCCATCTGCAATTTCAATATGGCCGTTAATTACAGTAGCACCACCAATAATGCAATACTTACCAATCGTAGTACTGCCAGCGATTACTGTACCACCAGCTATCGCTGTACCATATCCGATGTGCACATTATGGGCGATCTGCAATTGGTTATCGAGGATAACATTGTCTTCAATCACCGTGTCATCTAACGCACCACGGTCAATGGTTGTGCTAGAGCCAATCTCAACTCGATTGCCAATTTTCACCGAGCCAAGCTGAGGAATTTTAATCCATTCGCCCTTCTCATTCGCATAACCAAAACCATCAGCACCAATCACCGTATTTGCCTGAACCAGACAGTCAGTGCCGATTTCAACATTATGATAAACACTAACGTTAGACCACAACTTACTATTGCGACCAATCTTTGCGTTTTTGCCAACAAAACACCCAGCACCGATCACTGCATCGTCATCTAACGTAACACCCGATTCAATCACAGCATTTGCACCGATTGAGACGCGTTTCCCGATACTCACATCCTCTGCTATCACAGCAGAAGGGGCGATGCCAGATGCAGGTGCCGGCGTCGAATCTAACGCTTGAGTTACTTTAGCAAAAGCAACGTATGGATCATCAACAACTAATACATTACCTGCACATAACGCTTTGTGTACGTCTTTCACCATGACAACCGTTGCCTGACAATCAGCAAGGTGTTTAGCGTATTTCGGGTTAGACAAGAAGGTTACGTGACCTTCTTGAGCTTTATCCATCGGTGCAACCATAGTGACGCTAGCGTTCGCGTCACCATGTAATGCTCCCCCAGTAATTTGTGCCAATTCGGCTAAAGTCAGTACTGCCATAAACGAATTATTTTACTTGTTTAATTACTTTCTCTGAGATGTTGTATTCTGGTTTTGCAAACGCTACAGCCTGAATATCAACAACAACATCATAACCTTCTTTTTTCGCGACTTTAGAGACTGCGTCTTGAATCACTTTAAATAACTTTTGTTTCTCTTCAGCTTCACGACGCGCAGAAGCTTGTTGGAAAGCTTGAGCTTTTACTTTGTATTTGCTGTCTAAAGAGGCAATTTCAATACGTAGCTTTTCAACCTGATCTGAAGATAGTAGCTCGCCATCACGTTTTAGTTTCTCAAGCTTAGTTTTTGCTTGCGCTTGAATTGACTTCAACTCAGCTTCTTTGTCTTTAAACTCATTTCGCATTTTTTGAAGAACAACTTCACGTTGAGGAAGCGCCTGAAAAACCTGAGCTGTATTCACATAACCGATTTTTTGAGCAGCTTCAGCAGCATTGGCGAAGAAAGAAGACGTTAGAACTACAAGGCTTACACCAGCCGCTTTGATCATTTTATTCAAAATATTTTCCTCAGTTTTAGAAGGTTCTGCCGATGGTGAAAGTGAAGAACTCTTCATCATCACCTTCATACATTTTAATAGGTTTAGCAATCGAGAAGACCAATGGCCCCATTGGTGACATCCATTGCAGAGCCGCACCATAAGAAGCACGGTAATTCGTTGGATCTGAGTAATCGTAATAGTACTTATCGTCCACACCATCACGATAAACAAACTCTGTATCCCAAACACTTGCTGCGTCAACAAAAAGGCTGGTACGAATCTGGTTGCGTACTTCATCCGAAGCAAATGGCGTAGGTACAATCAGCTCCAAACTTGCCAAAGCGATCGCGTTCCCCCCCACAGAGTCATCTGTCGCAGACACGCAGCCATTGTTACCACATGAGCCACTGTTGTCAGTGTAAACGGCACGTGGACCCGCACTGTTTGATCCAAAACCACGAAGCGTGGTAAAGCCACCTGCGTAGTAGTTTTCATAGAATGGGAATAAGTTGTCGCTACCGTCTGTCTGACCGTAACCATTACCATAACCCAAACGACCACGCATCAATACCGTGAACTCATGTTTGCGTGTTAATGGGACATACTGACGCACGTCGTATTGCACTTTAAAGTACTGGGCATCAGAGCTTGGTACTGTCATCTTCGCAAAAGCACGCTGATAGTTACCGTCGGTAGGGAAGTAACCTCGGTTCAAGTTGCTACGCGTCCAAGAGACGTTAACATCAAAGTCACTGGTAACAATTTCGTTTTGATCACCTTGACCAATACTTTGGGCAAACTGTTGCGCTTGATCGTAAGTCGGTACATTACCGATCTTGTTGTGTGTGTATCCCACACCAAATTCAAAACGGTTTAATTCATCGAATGGGAAGCCCCACGTTAAACTACCGCCGTAACTTTCGTTGGTATAGTCGATGATACCGGCTTCAGAGGCTTCAAACTCGTTATAGAAAACTTTCCCGCCTAAACTGACACCATCAAGGTTCCAATACGGGTCACGATAATCCAAACTGACGTTTTTCTGATAATCATTCATCATCGCATTGATACCAACGCGATTACCTGAGCCCATAAAGTTATCTTGTTGTAAACCGACCTGGAAACTCACACCTGACTCAGTACCATAACCGACACCGAAATTAATGCTGCCTGAGTTTGCTTCTTTAACGCTATAAACCAGATCTACCTGATCTTCACTACCTGGAACTCGAACCGTTTGAACATCAACCGTTTCAAAGAAACCTAAGCGATTTAATCGAGTTTTACCCGTATCTATCGCTTTAGAGTTCAACCAACTGCCTTCCATTTGGCGCATTTCGCGGCGCAGTACTTCATCTTTAGTTGAATTGTTACCAACGAAACGAATATCGCGTACATACATTCGTTTACCCGCGTCGATATTCACCACTAAAGAGACTTCTTGAGTTTCTTCATTAAATTCTGGAATGGTGTTGACTTGAGGGTACGCATAACCCGCTTCACCTAGTAAGCGTTTCGCACTCTCTTCCAATGATGTCACCGCAGAGCCATTGTAGGTATCACCAGGAAGAAACGGTACTAAGTTCTCAAACTCTTTGCGCTTACCGATCATATCACCACGGAACTTAACGTTCTTCACGGTATAAGGGTTACCTTCATTCAAACCAAGCGTGATGTAGACCCCTTTCTTGTCTGGGGAAATCGCAACTTGGGTCGATTCGACTTTGAATTTAAGATAGCCACGATCTTGGTAATAGGATTTTAATGCTTCGATATCGGCAGCGAGTACTTGCTTTTGGTATTTATCATCAGCAAGGAAATTCCACCAAGCGATATCAACATTTAGGTTGAAGCGGCTTAATAGCTCTTCATCCGTAAATATTTCATTACCGATAAAGTTAATTTGTTGGATTTTCGCAGAGACACCTTCAGTAAAAACAAACTTAAGGTCAGAGCGATTTCGAGGAAGAGGTGTGATAACAGCTTTTACCGAAGCATTGTATTTACCAACGCTGTAGTAAAAGTCTTCCAATCCTTTCTCAATATTGGACAACGTTGTACGGTCAAGGGCTTCACCAACTCGAATACCTGATGCATCAAGGTTTTGCTGTAGCTGCTCTTCTTTAATCGCTTTATTGCCAGAGAAAGAAATACTAGCGATGGTAGGACGTTCTTTAACCTGCACTAATAATGCATTGCCATCACGTAGAACCTTAACGTCCTCAAAGTTTCCTGAGGCGTAAAGCGCTTTAATGATGTCCGCAACGTCTTGACCATCGACTGTATCGCCAATACGCACAGGCATTTTTAGCAACGCCGCACCAAGTGCGACACGCTGTAATCCATCGATTTTAATATCCTGAACAACAAAGTTCTCGGCACCGTTCGCTGAGACACTCGTCGCTAGCAATGTCGCAAACAGAATTTTTTTCATCGCCATATTTGTTTTAGTTATTCCTTACTACAACCTTTGCTCTGTTACAAACGAGCAAAATCATTAAATATTGCCACAGCCATCAATGAGAAAATGATCGCACCACCAACGCGATACCCCATTTCCTGAATTTTTTCTGGAACAGGGCGTCTGATCACTGCCTCAATAGCAAAAAACAGTAAATGGCCACCATCAAGCATTGGCAAAGGTACGAGGTTAATAATGCCTAAATTGACACTAATTAATGCTAAAAAGCCTAAAAAGTAAACGAGGCCATATTCAGCTGTCGTACCTGCGCCTTTCGCAATGGAAATGGGACCACTTAAATTATTTAACCCAACATCACCGACAATCAGCTTCTTAAGCATGCTGACGGTTAACTCGATAATTTGACCAGTTTTATCTACTGCCTTACCGATAGATTCAAATACACCAAATTGCAGCTCAAATCGATAATTTTCCGGCCATTCTGCGACTTCAGGAGCGATACCAGCAAAACCGATCACTTTCCCTTGCGCAACATCTCGACTTGCCGGCGTCATTGATAGTTCCAGAGTCTGAGCGTTACGCTCTACTATTATCGAGACTTGAGTGTCTGGGTTCTGTTGAATGACATCAACAACTTGTTGCCAATGGCTGATTGATTCGCCATTAACCTCAATAATCTTATCGCCGGCCAACAGCCCAGCTTTTTCACCTGCACCACCGGCTGAAATATTCGCAAGTGTCGTTTTAATTTCCGGAGTATAAGGCCTAAAGCCCAACGCTCCCATAGCAGACTCTTTTTCTGGGTCAAAGTTCCATGTTGTCAGATTTAATGCGAGGGTTTGCTCAACACCGATACCTTCTTCAGGCTTAACCGTCAAAGTAAGCTCTGGGTCACCGATATGAGAAATCAGCCCCATATTGACAGATTCCCAATCTGCGGTTTTGACGCCAGAAACAGCGGTTAGTTCCATCCCCTGCTCTAGACCAGCTTGCGCTGCAATGGAGTGCGGAGTCACCTGACCAACGACAGGTTTAATGGCAGGAACACCAATAAGAAAGACTAACCAATAAGCAAAAATCGCAAATAGGAAGTTAAAAGCAGGCCCAGCAGCAACAATAGAAGCTCGTTTCCATAATGGTTTGGTATCAAATGCGAAACGACGCATGTCGTCTGGCACATCATCAACACGCCCATCCAGCATCTTGACATAGCCACCTAACGGGATAATAGACACGCTATATTCTGTGCCATCTTTCCCAACTTTGCTCCAGATCGATTTACCAAAACCAATAGAGAATTTTTCTACTTTAACGCCACAACGGCGTGCAACCCAGAAATGACCGAACTCGTGCACCGCAACCAATATACCTAGTGCGATAATAAACGCGACGAAGTTCCACAATACTCCACTCATAACGAACACTCATTCACAGTTTCAGTTGCTAGCTTGCGAGCTATTCTATCGAGCTCCAATATGCTTTCCAAGTCATCACATTGCAATGATGTATTTAATCCACAAAGTCGGGACGTTACCACATCATTCACTCTCGCAATGTCAGTAAAACGTAGTCTTCGCTCTAAAAATGCCGCTACTGCCACTTCATTCGCCGCATTTAATGCCGTAGTTGCATGCTGGCCTTCGTAACAAGCATCTATGGCTAACTTAAGGCACGGATAACGATTGTAATCCGGCTCAAGAAAAGTCAGTTCACCAACTTTAGTAAAATCTAGCGGAGCAACTCCAGCGGAAACCCGTTCTGGATAGGAAAGGGTCAGTGCAATAGGTGTCGCCATATCAGGCTCCCCCATCTGTGCGAGTACTGAGCCATCTTTGTATTGCACCATAGAGTGAATAACAGATTGAGGATGAATCAATACCTTCAGCTGATCTCGTGACGTATTGAATAACCACTTGGCTTCAATATACTCCAAACCTTTATTCATCATGGTAGCGGAATCGACAGAGATCTTAGGGCCCATAGACCAGTTAGGGTGAGCGATAGCTTGCTCAGGTGTAACACAGCTTAAAGAATGAATATCGCTATAACGGAAAGGGCCGCCAGAACCTGTTAACAGAATATGGGAAAGACCTTGCTTGGCTAAGTCACAACGACCTAAATTTGTTTGGATCGAATTTGGCAAACATTGGAAAATTGCATTGTGCTCACTATCAACAGGTAATAGTTCAGCACCATATTGGGCAACAGCATCAATAAAGAGCTGCCCAGTCATGACAAGAGCTTCTTTATTTGCCAATAACACTCGCTTACCAGCTTTGACTGCTGCCATCGTTGGTAACAAACCAGCTGCTCCAACAATGGCAGCCATTACAGTATCAACATCATCCATCGAGGCAACATCACACATTGCCTCAACACCAGACATTACCTGTGTGGATAGGTTAAGTTGAACGAGTTGTTGCTTCAGTGCTTTTGCAGCATCTTCATCCGCCATGACGGCATATTTTGGTTTCCATTGCTCACAAAGCTGACGCATTTTTTCAACGTTCTTCCCTGCCACTAATGCAACGACAGAGAACTGCTCCGGATTCTGCGCCACGACTTTTAACGTGCTCGCACCAATTGAGCCAGTTGCACCTAGAATTGTTAACTTACGCATAACACGAAACCAATAGTAATTAAGAAGGCAAGCCTAATGCTTGCCTTCTTATGTATTAGAAGAAGAAATAAAGAAGAGCAAATACAGGGAAAGCCGCAGTCAAACTATCGATACGATCAAGAACACCACCATGGCCCGGTATGATATTGCTGCTGTCTTTGATACCAGCCACACGTTTAAACATGCTTTCGACTAAATCACCTAATACCGAAATAACAACCGTCACCAAGGTAATCATGATCATCACCGCAGGGCTACTAAACTCGATACCAAACCATTTTGCGGAAAACCAAGCCACAATAATGGCGGTAATGATTCCCCCAATTAATCCTTCGATAGTTTTATTTGGACTAACATGAGGGGCCATTTTTCGCTTACCTAATGTCTTCCCTGCGAAATAAGCCCCACTATCAGCAGCCCACACTATAAAGCACACAAAGAGAACAAGTTTGGCACCATGATATGGATCGGCGTTTGCTGGCTCTGCTCTTAGCAGCACAACGCTCCAAAAGAAAGGTAAGAGAGTAAGAATACCAAACAAGTGACGCAATAAATTAGAATCCTGCCACATGGCACTGGATCTTGGGTAGGTGACGGCTAACGCGCTGGCGGCTAACCACCAAACAAAACCAATCGCTAACATACTTAAATGTAGATGAGACGGATTATGTAAGCTTGCACTGTCAAAAGGGATAACAAAAAGGCTCCCCACACTGATCAAAACGGCGGGCACAAGTGCAGCAATACGAGATTTGTGTTCAACAAATTGAGTCCACTCCCAAAAACCCAATAAGGTTATGCCTGCGACAGCAAACATAAACCAATAGAGTGGCAACTCAAAAATCCCAAAGATAACGATTGGCGCAAGAATTAGTGCTGTTATTATTCTTTGTTTCAAGCAATTAGTCCTTTATTGATTTTCTATCAATGCCTTGATTTGTTCACCGGTACAACCAAATCGTCTTTCACGATTAACAAACCAAGTCACTGCTTCAATTAAGCTATCTTCATCAAACTCTGGCCAATAGATAGGCGTAAAGTACATTTCGGCATAAGCCATTTGCCAAAGCATGAAGTTACTGATTCGACATTCACCACTGGTTCGAATCATCAAATCAACTTCAGGTAAATCAGACATCGTTAGTTGCTGCGTAATCAACTCTTCAGAAATTTCATCAACTCGAATTTCACCTAGCTTGACCTTAGCCGCAATTTTTTGTGTTGCTTGAGTGATATCCCACTTACCGCCATAATTTGCGGCGATGTTGATCACCATACCTGTGTTGTTTTCTGTTAATGCTTCTGCCTGAGCAATTTTGCTACGCAAACGTTCATTGAACCGATTAGTGTCACCTATTACTCGAAGGCGTAGGTTATTCTTATGCAGTTTTTTTACTTCGGTAGAAAGTACACTGATGAACAACTCCATCAGAACTCCCACTTCGTCTTCAGGTCGACGCCAGTTTTCACTACTAAAAGCGAATAACGTCACCGCTTTGATCCCTAGCTTTGCTGCCGTAGAAATCGTTTTTCGAACCGCCGCAACTCCATTTTTATGACCAAACACACGAGGTTTACCCTGAGCTTTCGCCCAACGGCCATTTCCGTCCATGATAATTGCAATATGTTGAGGTAAAGAATCAGGAGAGAGTTGTGAGTTTTGCATAAAGAGAATAGTGAATATCAGCAGGTGACAAAGATTAGCATAAAAAAACGCTGTGCTGCGAGCACAGCGTTTTTTATATGAAGAGTATGAGCAGGAATTATACTTCCATTAGCTCTTTTTCTTTTGCAGCAAGGACTTCATCTACATTTTTTACAGCTGCATCAGTAATTTTTTGGATTTCGTCTTGTGCTTTACGATCTTCATCTTCAGAGATTTCTTTATCTTTCAAAAGCGCTTTTAGATCATTATTTGCGTCACGACGAATATTACGGATAGCCACACGGCCACCTTCTGCTTCACCACGAACGATTTTAACTAAGTCTTTACGACGTTCTTCTGTCAGTGGTGGAAGTGGTACTCGAATCACAGTACCAGCAGACATTGGGTTCAGACCTAGGTCTGACATCATGATCGCTTTTTCAACTTTTGGAGCAAGCTCTTTATCAAACACAGTGATCGCTAATGTACGAGCGTCTTCAGCCACAACGTTTGCAACCTGGTTTAACGGGGTTGGAGCACCGTAATACTCTACGCTGAGACCGGAAAGAAGGCTTGGGTGCGCACGTCCAGTGCGAACTTTAGAAAGGGTATTTTTCAGCGCTTCAACGCTTTTGTCCATACGCTCCTGAGCGTCTTGTTTGATTTCGTTAATCACAATATCACCTTAATGTGTAATTCTTTCTAAATGAAAGCCTAATAGGGTGTTTTGAAAAGGCAACACCATGACAATAAAAATATTGTCATGGTGTTATCTATTATTCAGCGTTGCTGATTAGCGTGCCTTCAGCTTCACCCATAACCACGCGACGTAGTGCACCTGGTTTGTTCATGTTGAATACACGGATTGGCATTTTATGGTCACGAGCCAGTGTAAATGCTGCCAAATCCATCACTTTCAGTTCTTTATCAAGAACTTCGTTGTAAGCAAGCTTATCATACAGCTCTGCGTCAGGGTTTGCCACCGGATCAGCAGTAAATACACCATCTACTTTTGTTGCTTTTAGAACTACGTCCGCTTCAATCTCGATACCACGTAGGCAAGCAGCAGAGTCCGTTGTGAAAAATGGGTTACCCGTACCTGCTGAGAAAATCACTACACGACCTTGACGAAGTTCACGGATCGCATCTGCCCAGTTGTAATCGTCACACACACCTTTTAGAGGAATTGCAGACATTACGCGAGCATTTACGTATGCACGGTGCAGTGCATCACGCATTGCCAAACCGTTCATCACTGTCGCAAGCATACCCATGTGATCACCCACTACGCGGTTCATGCCAGCTTCAGCTAGACCTGCACCACGGAAAAGGTTACCACCACCAATTACAACACCTACCTGAACACCCAGTTCAACCAGTTCTTTAACTTCTTGAGCCATACGATCCAAAATTGCAGGATCGATACCAAAACCTTCTTCACCTTGAAGTGCTTCACCACTCAGTTTTAATAGAATTCGTTGATACGCTGGTTTAGGGTTCGTAGTCATGGAGTTTACCTTCCAGAAAGAGTTTGTTGATTAACAGTCATGAATAAAGGCTCAAATTGTAATGCATAAGGCTGCATTCATTTTGAGAAAAAAGTAAATAACCCTTTATTCATCACGATTAGCCGCGATACTCATGAAAAGACCGTAGCCAAGGCCACGGTCTCTTCAAAAACACTTCTCTAAGGATTAACCTTTTTGAGCTAGTGCAACTTCTTCAGCGAAGCTCATTTCTTCTTTCTTCTCGATACCTTCGCCAACTTCTAGACGAACGAATGCAGAAACAGAAGCGCCACGCTCTTTCAGGATTTCACCTACAGATTTCTTAGGTTCCATAACGAAAGGCTGACCAGTTAGAGAGATTTCGCCAGTGAACTTCTTCATGCGGCCAACAACCATCTTCTCTGCGATTTCAGCTGGCTTGCCTTCGTTCATTGCGATCTCAACTTGAACCGCTTTCTCTTTTTCTACTACGTCAGCAGGTACGTCTTCTGGGTTAACGAACTCAGGACGAGAAGCAGCTACGTGCATAGCTACGTGCTTAAGTGTTTCAGCGTCACCTTCACCAGCAACAACTACACCGATTTTCTCACCGTGACGGTAAGAAGCGATTGCTGTACCTTCAACGTATTGAACACGACGGATGTTGATGTTTTCACCGATCTTAGCAACTAGAGCAACGCGAGTTTCTTCGAATTTCGCTTGTAGCTCTTCAGCTGTTGCTTTAGACGCTAGAGCGTCAGCTGCAACTTCTTCAGCAAATGCAGTGAAGTTAGCATCTTTAGCAACGAAGTCAGTTTGGCAGTTAACTTCAAGAAGAACAGCAACGCCATTTTCTTCTTTGATGATGATTGCGCCTTCAGCAGCTACGTTACCTGCTTTCTTAGCAGCTTTAGCAGCGCCTGATTTACGCATGTTTTCGATTGCTAGTTCGATGTCGCCGTTAGTTTCAACAAGCGCTTTCTTACATTCCATCATGCCTGCGCCAGTACGTTCGCGCAGTTCTTTAACTAGAGCAGCAGTTACAGCCATTCTCTATTCCTCAGTTGATTCTGGATTTGGTAAAAATCAGGGGCCTACGTTATCGGCCCCTGATGCTAACTATATCTTGGTCTATGTGACAAATTGATGCCATATAAACCAAGAATGACGCGGAGCCGCTATTATTCAGCTTCTACGAAACCGTCTTTTTCAGCAGCTACAGCAACGTCTTTGTTACGACCTTCTGTTACCGAAGCAGCAGCAGCGTTTAGGTAAAGCTGTACCGCACGGATTGCATCGTCGTTACCTGGGATGATGTAGTCAACGCCGTCTGGGTTAGAGTTAGTATCTACCACAGCGTAAACTGGGATACCTAGGTTGTTTGCTTCTTTAACTGCGATGTGCTCGTGATCAGCGTCGATTACGAATAGAGCGTCTGGTAGGCCGCCCATATCTTTGATACCACCAAGAGATTTCTCTAGCTTCTCCATTTCGCGAGTACGCATTAGAGCTTCTTTCTTAGTTAGTTTATCGAAAGTACCGTCTTGAGCTTGAGCTTCAAGATCTTTCAGACGCTTGATTGACTGACGAACAGTTTTGTAGTTCGTTAGCATGCCGCCCAACCAGCGGTTGTTAACGTAGTACTGGTTGCTTGCGATAGCAGCTTCTTTAACAGCTTCAGATGCAGCGCGCTTAGTACCAACGAAAAGAACTTTACCTTTTTTCTCGCCAACTTTAGCAAGCTCAGCTAGAGCTTCGTTGAACATTGGTACAGTTTTTTCTAGGTTGATGATATGAACTTTGTTACGAGCACCAAAGATGAATGGTTTCATTTTTGGGTTCCAGTAACGAGTCTGGTGACCGAAGTGAACACCAGCTTTTAGCATATCGCGCATTGATACAGTTGCCATTTTATAATCCTCTATGGGGTTAGGCCTCCACATCCCCCATGATTCCGACTAGGCTTCTGCCCAGCACCCCGGAATATGTGTCGGAATGTGTGTGATTTAAAGATAATTGGTTAATGGAAGGTGCATCTACCTCGCCAAGTTTGAAGAGTATAGACCACGATTCCGGCGCGCTTTATACCATATTTCGGTGCTAATTGGCTAGAAAAAAATCCTGTTGACGATCAATCAACCCGAGATTCGAGGCATGCAGTAGCCTTTGTAAAAACAAGACCAATACACATTCTCATCTCTTCCTGTTAGAATGCGCGCAATTCGCGCAGAACTCGGCGCAACCTGTTAGTAGAGAAAACCAATGTCAATCAAGATCAAAACTGCTCAAGAAATCGAACGTATGCGTATTGCGGGCGCGTTGGCCGCTGAAATCCTAGAAATGATCGAACCACACATTAAAGAAGGTGTGACGACAGATGAACTAAACCAGCTCTGTCACGATTACGGGATTGAAAAAGGCGCATACTCAGCACCTCTTGATTACCATGGTTTCCCTAAATCAATCTGTACTTCTATCAACCACATTGTTTGCCATGGCATTCCAGCTTCTGAAGATGAAGTGGGCAGTAATGGTCAACCAAAACCAGCCGTATTAAAAAATGGCGACATCATTAACGTAGACATCACTGTTATCATTCCAAATGAAGAAGGTGCAGACCTAAGTGTTCGTCCAGAAGGTTACCACGGTGACACTTCTAAAATGTTCTTCGTTGGCGATGTATCACCCGCTGACAAACGTCTTTGCATGGTAACTCAAGAAGCCCTTTATGTTGGCATGCGCAAAGTAAAACCGGGAGCAACCGTTGGTGATATTGGTACAGCTATTGAAAAATACATCAAAGACAACAACAAAAAGAACCCACGCAATAAGTTCTCAATTGTAAAAGATTTTTGTGGTCACGGTATTGGTAATGAGTTCCACGAGGAGCCACAAATTGTTCACTACAAAAACAACGATCGCCGTGTATTGAAGGAAGGCATGTGCTTTACCATCGAACCGATGATCAATGCAGGCAAATTTGGGGTGACTGTTGATGCTGAAGATGACTGGACAGTTTACACAGGCGACGGTAAGAAATCAGCGCAATACGAACACACAATTTTAGTGACCAGTAATGGTTGTGAAGTGTTAACACTACGCAGTGATGACACCATTCCTCGCCACATGAACAACGCATAAATTTCAATATCCCTGCTTCGGCAGGGATATTTTTTTATCCGCCTGAATTTGCTAGAGTGGATTCCATTATATGGAATCATCTTGCATGGATCGCAGTATATGCCATACCAATCTCCCCTTACCTTCTCTGAACAGCAGCTGACCGTTGCTGAAATCAAAACTCAGCTTGATCAGTTTGCCCTTTATCAAAAACAAGAGTTCTTAAACCATCATCCAGTAACTGATTTGGTCTTAGGACGAGCTGAATACATCGATATGCTGCTCAATCGGCTATGGTGCCATTATGGGTTTGATGCCTTACCCAATATCAGCTTAGTGGCAGTGGGCGGATATGGACGCGGCGAGCTGCATCCACTTTCCGACATCGATATTCTTGTTGTCTCACGCAAACGCCTTCCCGAAGGACTTGCTGAGAAAGTCAGTGAATTTATTACCCTACTGTGGGATCTACGGCTTGAAATCGGCCATGCCGTTAGAACCGTTGAAGAGTGTGCCGATATTGGTCGCCAAGATCTAACCGTGGCAACCAACCTGCAAGAGTCTCGTTTACTGTGCGGCTGTGAAGAAACATTTCATCAACTACAGTTGGTGATCCACTCTGAATCATTTTGGCCAAGTGAAGTCTTCTATAAGGCCAAACTGGATGAACAAAAAGCACGTCACGCTCGCTATCACGACACTACCTATAATCTAGAGCCCGACATCAAATCGACCCCCGGAGGATTACGCGATATCCATACCTTAAGCTGGGTTGCTCGTCGTCACTTCGGCGCCACATCACTGTTCGAAATGAGCCGATATGGCTTTCTGACTGATGCGGAATACCGAGAGCTGGTAGAATGCCAAGACTTTCTTTGGCGTGTACGTTTTGCTTTGCATATCGAACTGAGGCGCTACGACAACCGCTTAACTTTTGCCCATCAAGCACAGGTGGCTGAACATCTTGGTTTTACCGGAGAAGGTAACCGTGGTGTTGAAATGATGATGAAAGAGTTCTATCGCACGCTACGTCGTGTAGCTGAGCTCAATAAAATGCTACTCAAGATTTTTGATCAAGCGATCTTGAATAATGGTGTGGAATGTCAGTTAGAAATACTCAGTGATGACTTCCAGCGACGTGGTCATTTGATAGAAGCGCGTAAGCCTGCCCTTTTTCAAGCGCGCCCAGAAACCATTCTCGACATGTTTATTCATATTGCCAATGACTCAAGCATCGAAGGTGTTTCACCGCCAACACTGCGTCAATTAAGAACAGCTCGAAGACGATTGAATAAGTTCCTGCATACCATTCCAGCGGCAAGAGAGAAATTTATGACCTTATGCCGTCACCCGAATGCATTGCACAAAGCTTTTAGCCTAATGCACAAGCTTGGGGTGCTCTCTGCCTACTTACCCCAATGGAGCCAAATTGTTGGCCAAATGCAATTCGACCTGTTTCATGTTTATACCGTGGACGAACACAGTATTCGTTTACTCAAGCACATCAACATCTTTAGCTACGCCAAGAATCACGATAAGCACCCTATTTGCTGCGAAGTCTATCCTAGAATTCAGAAAAAAGAACTCCTGATCCTCGCTGCAATTTTCCATGATATAGGTAAAGGACGTGGTGGCGATCACTCAGAAATTGGTGCTGAAGAGGCATACCAGTTTTGCATCGAACATGGCTTATCCAAGCCCGAAGCTAAACTGGTGACTTGGCTGGTGCGCAATCACTTATTGATGTCCGTCACTGCGCAGCGTCGTGACATTTACGATCCTGAAGTGATCACTGAATTTGCAAAACAGGTCCGTGATGAAGAGTACCTAGAATACTTAGTATGTCTAACCGTTGCAGATATTTGTGCTACCAATCCAGAGTTATGGAACAGTTGGAAGCGAACATTATTGGCCGAACTGTTTTATTCGACTCAGCGAGCACTGCGTCGCGGGTTGGAAAACCCTGTTGACGTCCGAGATCGCATCCGCCACAACCAACAGCTGGCTTCTGCCATACTAAGAAAAGAAGGCTTTACTGCTAGAGAAATTGAAGTGTTATGGCAACGCTTTAAAGCCGACTACTTCCTGCGCCACACTCATAAGCAAATCGCTTGGCACTGTAGTCACTTACTACGACATGATGCACCAGAAAAACCACTCATTTTAGTCAGCAAAAAAGCCACTCGTGGCGGCACTGAAGTCTTTGTTTATAGCAAAGATCAGCACGCATTATTTGCCACTGTGGTGGCAGAGCTCGACCGACGCAATTTTAACGTTCATGATGCGCAAGTCATGACAAGTAAAGACGGTTATGTCCTTGATACATTTATGGTATTGGATCAAAACAGCGAAGCGATCGAAGAAAGCCGCCATAAAGCTGTCATAAAGCACTTACTGCACGTTTTAGAAGATGGACGACCCACGAAGATCCGCACTCGCCGCGTACCAAGGAACTTACAACACTTTACCGTTAAAACTCGGGTTGATTTCCTTCCGACAAAAAGTAAAAAACGAACCTTACTCGAATTTGTGGCTCTCGATACTCCAGGGTTACTAGCCACAGTTGGAGCAACATTTGCGGATCTGGGTATCAGTCTTCATGCGGCTAAAATCACCACAATTGGAGAACGCGCTGAAGATTTATTTATCATCACTAGTGCTGAAGGTGGAAAACTGTCTGATGAAGAACAAACTCTGTTAAGACAGCAACTTATCGACAATGTCGCTGAGTTAGCTCCCAACTAGCGCGATCTCGTCCACAAGTTAGCTAACTGTTCGAATAATCGACTATCTGACACAAAAATAGGCTGCTACATTAGTTATGTTAATAACATCAAACTAACAGAGGTAGCCTATGTTTCCACACCTCACTGGTTTAGGCATTCATGAACCTAAACAGATTGAGCGCTATTCACTTCGTCAAGAAGCGCATAAGGATGTTTTAAAAATCTATTTTCGTAAACAAAAGGGAGAACTGTTTGCGAAAAGCGTGAAGTTTAAATACCCAAGGCAGGTTAAAAATGTGCTGGTAGATAGTGGTAGCCATCAGTATAAAGAGGTGACTGAAATCAATCGCAACCTAACCTTAGTGATTGATGAGCTAAATAAAATTACCAAACCAGAAAAGTTGGCCGAAGTCGATGTAAAACAAAAGATCTTGACCGACTTACGCCACTTAGAAAAAGTGGTTTCGAGTAAAATTGCTGAAATAGAAGCAGATCTCGATAAATTAAAATAGACATGAGATGAAAAAGGGTTGCCACTATGACAACCCTTTAAAATATTCACTCGCCAGCTAACATCAATGTACCATCTTATGCTAACCAACCAGCATAAAGTCCAACAAGGTACAGTGCTACGCCCGCCATGATACCTGCTACAATATCGTCCAGCATGATACCTAAGCCGCCATGAACACGCTTATCTAACCAGCCAATAGGCCATGGCTTCACCATATCAAAAAAACGGAATAGCACGAAACCGGTCACCAACCATTTCCAATCTGTTGCAGAAAGCTGGAATAACGGAACCACCAGCATGGTGATCCAAAAACCGGCAAATTCATCCCATACAATAGAGCCATGATCATGTACCCCCATATCATCAGAGGTGATCTGACAGATCTTCACCCCAATAATGCATGAGATCAAAACGACCGCTAGATACAAAGGTAGTGGCAGTTGCACCAACAACAAATAAAACGGAATCGCCGCTAAGGTTCCCATCGTTCCCGGGATCACTGGCGATAAACCACTACCAAACCCGGTAGCCAATAAATGCCATGGGTTTTTCAATGAAATAAGAGAAAGAGGATTGGTCATAAACCTACCTTAAAATGATCATACCCGCTTAACTGCCAATCTAACGCTAAGCTATTTTGATGAAGTTCTATATCGCTACCATGGCATGTTTGGCCAATGCAAGACACCTTCACAGCATGAGTGGAGATAACCTGCTCAAACTCCTCACGTTTGCTATCTGGCACGGTAAAGCACAGTTCGTACTCTTCACCGCTGGTCAATGCATAGCGTTGAGCCCCTTCTCTGCTACCAATAAACTCACACAGCTCTTGAGAAAACGGCAGTGTATCGATATCCACCCGTGCGCCCAAGCCTGAGCAACGCAAAATATGTTGCAGATCGGAAATCAAGCCATCTGAGATATCAATCGCTGCGCTAGCAATGCCACGTAAGGCTTCCCCCAATGCAATTTGAGGAGTAGAAAGGTAGTGCCGCCTCATAAGTTGCTGTGCAAAAGGACGAGTCGATAAAGACGGGTCTAAAATAACATCTAAGCCAGCCTTGCTATCACCAAGATCACCCGTAACGTAAATTCTGTCACCTACTTTTGCAGTGTCTCGACGCAATGACTGACCGCTAGGTATGAGGCCTTGAACCGTAAGTGTCAGACTTAATGGCCCTTTGGTGGTATCACCACCAACTAACTGGATATTAAATTGATCAGCCAATGCAAAAAATGAATCGCAAAAAGGCTTAAGCCATGCTTCGTCGACTTCTGGCATGGTTAGCGCGAAAGAAACCCATGCAGGCGTGGCTCCCATTGCCGCTAAGTCACTAATATTCGACGCCAGAGCTTTATGGGCAACCATTGCGGGATCAGCATCAGCGAGGAAATGAGTTCCTGCAACCAATGTATCTGTGCTAATCGCGACATGTTGGCCTTGCGCAACTGACACGATCGCACAATCATCTCCTGCCGCTAAAATGACATCAGCGCGATTTTGTTGCCGAGCAACAAAATACTTCTCGATCAAATTAAATTCACCAGCCAACTTATTACCTACCTTGGTCAGAGTAACGAACAAAAAAGGCCAGCATTAGCTGACCTTTTATTCGCTGAATCGCGATTATTTCTTACGAACGTGTGGTGCGGCTTTGTCCAGCACACCATTAACGAACTTATGGCTATCTTCAGCTGCAAACACTTTTGCTAGCTCGATAGCTTCGTTAATTACCACTTTGTATGGTACGTCTTCACGACGAGTCATTTCATACATAGCAAGACGAAGTAGTGCCAGTTCCATCATATCCAGATCTTGCATTGGACGAGATGTGTAAGGGCGGATCTTGCAATCTAACTCTGTGTGACTTAGCACAACACCTGTTAATAGGTCACGGAAGTATGCAACGTCTGTGTCAGGAGCTGACAAAGCAGGCTCTGATGCATGATGCTCTTCTTCATCATACTTACCACCAGATAAGAACTGCTCTTCAATTGTGGCAACATTTTCTTTAGTAATTTGCCATGAGTAGATTGCTTGTAAAGCAAATCGACGTGCATTACGACGTGCGGCTGGTTTCACACTGGCCCCCATTAGGAATCGATTTCTGAAAGAACGTTAATCATCTCAAGCGCGCTCAGTGCAGCCTCTGCACCTTTATTACCAGCCTTGGTTCCTGCACGCTCGATAGCTTGATCAATAGTATCAACGGTCAATACGCCAAATGCGACTGGAAGACTGTATTCCAGAGACACTTGCGCCAAACCTTTATTACATTCACTGCAAACATAGTCGAAGTGTGGTGTACCGCCACGAATAACTGTGCCAAGAGATACGATCGCATCGTATTTACCTGTTTTTGCAACACGTTGAGCAACCAATGGTAGCTCGACTGCACCAGGACAACGAACAACGGTAATATTCTCTTCACTAACTTGGCCGTGACGTTTTAGTGTATCGATCGCACCAGATAGCAAACTTTCGTTAATAAAACTGTTGAAACGAGAAATAACGATAGCAATTTTTGCATTTGGCGCAGGGAAGCCGCCCTCGATCACTTTCATAAGCCTTCCTTTAACTATATTCATCAAGTGAGAATCGCCGGATTCTAGCACAGTTTTGTGAGCAATATCTAATGATATTTGCCGTGGCTTGATGCTAAAAATGGATTTTTCGAGCGAGAATAAGTCGGCTTAAAAAACAAAAACGGAGCCGTTCAAGGCTCCGTTTACTGAATAGCATTTAAGCGATATTAATAGTGCCATGGGAAGCGACTGAAATCTTGATCGCGCTTCTCTAAAAAGGCATCTCTTCCTTCTTGCGCTTCTTCAGTACCGTAAGCCAAGCGAGTTGCTTCTCCTGCAAATAGTTGCTGCCCCACTAATCCGTCGTCTGGCAAGTTAAAACCATATTTGAGCATACGCATCGCAGTCGGTGACTTACTGTTGATCTCTTTCGCCCAGCGCAACGCCTCTTGCTCTAGCTCAAAGTGATCAACCACTTTGTTCACCATGCCCATTTCATAAGCTTCTTGCGCACTGTAATCAAAACCACAGAAGAAAATCTCACGAGCTCGTTTCTGACCAATCATTTTTGCTAGATAAGCAGAACCATAGCCAGAATCAAATGAAGCCACATCGGGATCGGTTTGTTTAAACACCGCATGCTCTTTAGAAGCGAGAGTCAAATCACAAACAACATGCAAACTATGACCACCACCAACGGCCCATCCAGGTACAACCGCAATCACAACCTTTGGCATAAAACGGATCATACGTTGCACTTCAAGGATATGAAGACGCCCCATTCGAGCAACGTCAGCTTTACCAGCTTCTTCGCCTTCGTATTTATAACCATCTTTACCACGAATGCGTTGGTCACCACCTGATGAGAAAGACCACTGTCCCTTTTTCGATGGTCCGTTGCCCGTTAACAATACACAACCAACATCTGACCATTGACGCGCATGATCCAGTGCCGTAAATAATTCATCCACCGTTTTGGGGCGAAATGCATTCAAACAATCCGGGCGGTTAATTGCAATTCGGACGGTTCCCTGATCTTTAGCACGGTGATAAGTGATGTCTTCAAAATCGAAACCTTCGACGGCGTCCCACAATTGCGGATCAAAAATCGTTTTGTCTTGCATACAATACGAGCTCCATTGGATTGTCTGATACTTCGATTAACCACAGTCAACAATAGACACGTTTATGGCCAATCATAAAAGGCATATTCTAGTGAAAAAAGTACGGGCTGCTAGGAATTTTCGTCTGCAATCTGTAGCAAACTTAAGCCAAGTCAAAAACAACACGCGATAGTAAACAATAAGCATAAAAAAACGTGAATGACTTTCCTCATTCACGTTCTTACATTTTTCACGATGGTGAGCAGTTACTCACATACGTATTCGACCACATTAAGGCCAAAACCACCTAAAGCATGGTAACGCTTATTCGTCGATGACAATAAACGCATATCATGTACACCAAGGTCTGCTAGAATTTGTGAACCGACCCCTACACGACGTGATGTACCTTGCTTCTTCGCTAGCGTTGGCGCTTCATCTTTATCTTGTGCTTCGAACATCTTCACACGATGAATCAACAGTTCGGTTGACTCTTCATTACCAAGAATCACCAACACACCACCCTCAGAGCCGATGCGTTTCATCGCTTTTTCGAGTGTCCAGCTACGTTCTGCATTACGGTCACTGCGCAATAAATCAGTGAATGTATCTTGTAAGTGAACGCGTACTAACGGTGCTGTATCCTTTAGATCGCCTTTCTGAAGCGCATAATGGACTTGATTATCGATGGTGTCACGGTACGTCACCAAATTAAACTCACCAAACTCAGTTGGTAGCTTACATTCAGCAACACGCTCAATGGTGGTTTCCGTGTTGTTACGATATTCGATCAGATCCGCAATGGTACCCAGTTTCAGTCCATGCTTTTCGGCAAAGATTTCGAGGTCTGGACGACGAGCCATAGTGCCATCATCATTTAAGATTTCGACAATAACACCGGATGGTTCAAGGCTAGCTAAACGAGCTAAATCACAACCTGCTTCGGTATGACCTGCACGTGTTAATACCCCGCCTTCTTGCGCCGCAAGAGGGAAAATATGGCCAGGCTGAACTAAGTCAGCTGCTTTAGCATCTTTTGCCACCGCCGCCTGAACCGTGCGAGAGCGATCCGCTGCCGAGATACCGGTTGTTACACCTTCAGCAGCTTCAATAGAAACCGTAAAGTTTGTCGTATACTGCGCATTATTGTCTTGTACCATCGGCGGCAAACCCAAGCGCTCACAACGTTCTTTTGTCATGGTCAAACAAATCAAACCGCGGCCATGAGTTGCCATGAAATTAATGGCTTCTGGGGTAATATGCTCTGCGGCCATGATTAGATCGCCTTCATTTTCACGATCTTCATCATCCATAAGGATAACCATTTTGCCTAAGCGGATATCTTCAATAATTTCTTGTGGCGTACTAATTGGCATGCTGTAGTTCCTATGATTTTAGCTGCTAATTGCAAGGTAATTGGGTTTGCTTAGGCAAAACCATTTTGTTGTAAGAATTCCATTGTGATCTTAGATTCAGGCTGTGTCGATGCTTGGTTTGCAGTCAGTAAGCGCTCCATATATCGCGCCAGCACATCCACTTCCAAATTGACTTTGCGCCCAACATGGAAACTGTCAATGGTGGTTTCTAAAGAGGTGTGAGGCACTATGGTCAATTTAAATGCATCTTTGCGTAGTGCGTTTACCGTCAAGCTAATACCATCAACCGTGATTGAGCCTTTTTCAGCAATGTACTTAGTCAGCTCTTCAGGCATTGAAACCCAAAACTCGATTGCACGACCTACTTGCTGGCGCTCGACGATTTCACCGACGCCATCAACATGCCCAGAAACAATATGCCCACCAAAACGTGTGGTGGGTAACATTGCTTTTTCTAGGTTCACTTTGTCACCAACCTGATAGTGGGTAAAACCAGTTTTATTTAGGGTTTCAAGTGATAGATCAGCACTGTAACTGTGGCTGTTAAACTCAATAACTGTCAGGCATACACCATTGGTCGCAATACTGTCACCCAAGTTAACGTCAGACATATCCAGCTTACCCACTTCCACGGTTACGGTAATATCTTCTCCTTTCGGAGTGATTGCAGTCAGCGTACCAACTGCTTCTACAATTCCAGTAAACATTTAATTTTCTTTCTTCGTTGGTTTGGCAATGATGCGAATATCTTGGCCTATCTGGCGAACATCGAGCAACGTGAGATCTAATACTTCATTCATGGCCTGTAAGCCGAATGCGCCAAATAACCCACGACCATCACTCCCCATGAGTTTAGGGGCTTGGTATAACACAATTTCATCGACTAAATTGGCTTTAAGCAAGCTACTCGCTAACGTGGCTCCAGCTTCGACCCAAATATGGTTGATATTATGTTGTTGTGCCAGCGTAAACATCGCCTTTTCTAAATCAATACTACCGTCTTCATCAATGGTGCAAGGTATCTCACCATGCTCGCTTAGTACCAGTTGAGTCCCTTCAGCTTGATGAAATTTTAGCGTTGGATACGTTGATAGTTGATTAGTTCTATCGAGAATGATTCGAGTCGGCTGACGCAGTTGCGCTTGAGGAATTTGTTGTTGAATCGATGGAGGTAGGTCATCCCAACGCACATTGAGTGAAGCATTGTCTTCGATGACGGTTTTGCTGGTTGATAAGATTGAACCAGCTTGAGCACGAAATGCCTGAACATCTTGGCGTGCATGGGAAGAGGTGATCCACTTGCTTCGACCATTTGACAGTGCGGTCTGTCCATCAAGGCTTGCTGCCATCTTGAGCTGAACGTAAGGCATGCCCGTTTTCATTCGTTTAATGAAAGCAGGGTTTAAGGCTTCAGCATCCGGCTCTAGCAATCCAACAGCCACATCAATACCCGCATCACGAAGCATTTGAATACCTCGCCCTGCAACTTGTGGGTTAGGGTCTTGCATGGCACAAATGACTTTCGCTACCTTCGCCTTAATCAACCCTTCTGCGCATGGCGGCGTTCTTCCGTAATGAGAACACGGTTCAAGTGTGACATAGGCTGTCGCACCTTCTGCTTTCTCTCCGGCCATGCGTAATGCATGAACTTCTGCATGGGGTTCACCAGCACGATAGTGAAATCCTTCACCGATGATGGCTCCGTTTTTCACTAACACACATCCTACATTGGGGTTAGGGGCAGTTGTGTAGATGCCGCCTTTAGCGAGTGAAATAGCACGCGACATCATTTGGTGATCAAACTTGCTGAATGTTGTCATCATCAATCCAGCTTAATCTTCCAGCTTAGCGATCTCTTCGCCAAACTCACGAATATCTTCGAAGCTACGGTATACAGAGGCAAAGCGGATGTAGGCAACCTTATCCAACTCTTTCAACTGATCCATCACGAGATTACCAATCATGTCACTGGATACTTCTCGTTCACCAGTTGCACGCAACTGTGACTTAATCATGCTGATGGCTAGCTCCACAGAGTCAGCACTGACAGGGCGCTTTTCTAACGCACGTTGCATGCCACCAACCATTTTATCTTCATTAAAGGGTTCGCGATTGCCGTTAGATTTAATGACGCGAGGCATCACGAGTTCAGCGGTTTCAAAAGTGGTAAATCGTTCGCTGCATGCCAGACATTGCCGGCGGCGGCGTACCTGATGACCATCGGCCACCAAGCGAGAATCGATCACTTTAGTGTCGTTCTCAGAACAAAAAGGACAATGCATATCACCTCCATCTCACGTAGCCGCTAGTGTAACGGAATTACCTACGCTAAGAAACGCAAAAGGAGGCATTAAGCCCCCTTTCAAACTAAGTTTCGCAAGTTTTGTTAACTACGCGGCAAGTAATTTGCCTTACCTACCCATTTGTAGCTGGTCAGCTCTTCCAAGCCCATTGGACCGCGAGCATGAAGTTTCTGAGTAGATACAGCCACTTCCGCACCAAGACCAAACTGCGCACCATCAGTGAAACGCGTCGAAGCATTCACATAGACCGCCGCAGAACCAACGGAGTTAATAAACACTTCTGAGTTTTCTAGGCTGTTAGTCATAATTGCATCTGAGTGACTGGCGTTATGAACACGCATGTGATCAACGGCTTCATGAACGTCAGCAACCACTTTAACGCCTAGCGTGTAGCTTAGCCATTCGGTATCAAAGTCTCCTTCACCTGCGTCACGAAGCTCTTTTACATTGTTAAGCAGTGCTTTCGCTTTTGGCTCAGCAACAAGCGTAACCTTGTCCGCCAAACGTTCTGCTAGCATAGGTAAGAACTCCGCCGCTACTTTTTCGTGAACCAACAGCGTATCTAATGAGTTACATGCCGACGGACGTTGTACTTTTGAGTTTTCAACCACATCCAATGACTTTTCTAGGTTAGCACTTTCATCAACAAAGATATGGCTAATGCCAAAGCCACCAATGATCACAGGAATCGTACTGTTTTCTTTACACATTTTGTGCAGGCCAGCACCACCACGTGGAATGATCATATCCACGTACTCATCCAACTTCAGTAGCTGAGAAACCAGTTCACGATCTGGCTTTTCGATGTACTGGACTGATGCCGCAGGCAACGCCGCTTTCGCCAGTGCAGACTGAATCACTTTGACCAATTCCATATTGGAGAAAAACGTCTCTTTACCACCACGTAGGATACTTGCGTTACCCGTTTTTAAGCATAATGCGGCAATATCAATCGTTACGTTAGGGCGAGCTTCATAAATTACACCAACCACACCAAGTGGTACACGACGGCGTGACAACGACATACCGTTTTCAAGCACTTTACTGTCTAGTTCACTACCTACAGGATCATTTAGACTAATCACATTACGTACGTCGTTAGCAATCCCTGTTAAACGCTCTGGGTTTAACAACAAACGATCAAGCAGCGCTTCTGTTAGGCCTGCATTACGACCTTGTTCGATATCTTTCGCATTTGCCGCTAAAATCGCATCAGCATTGGCTTCAAGTTCATCAGCAATAATTGCCAAGGCTTGGTTTTTTTGCGCTGTTGATGCTGTTGCCAGTTGGAAAGCCGCCTCTTTGGCAGCGATACCCATAGAAATCAATTCCACTTTTCTTTCCTTATTCCTGAATTACGACCATATCGTCACGGTGCAATACTTCATTGCCGTAGTCGTAACCTAAAATTCCAATTATATCTTTACTGTGTTTGCCGACAATTTTTGCCATATCTTGGCTTGAGTAACTGGCGATACCACGTGCAATCAACTTGCCTTGTGTGTCGGTCACGCGTACAACGTCGCCGCGAGCAAACTCTCCGCTCACTTTGGTGAGGCCTTTCGCAAGTAGGCTACTACCCTTACCCACCACAGCGTTGACTGCGCCATCATCAATCACAATGTCACCTGAAGCGGCTGGTCCTGCTAGAATCCAACGCTTGCGGTTTTCTAACGCTTCTTCACATGGTAAGAAACGCGTTCCTTGAGGATTATCACCAAGTGAATCAAACACTACATTTGGTGCGCTACCCGCTGCAATGATGACCTCAATGCCCGCTCGGCGTGCAATATCTGCCGCTTGTAGCTTAGTTGCCATACCACCCGTACCTAGCGTGGTACCACTACCACCTGCAATTTTGCGCAGGGTATCGTCAATGGTCTTAACTTCTTTAATCAGCTCGGCATTTGGGTCTTTGCGCGGGTCAGCAGTAAATAAACCTTTTTGGTCAGTCAGCAGTAGCAGCTTATCTGCGCCGCATAAAATACCGACTAAAGCAGACAAATTATCATTATCGCCGACTTTAATTTCGCTGGTCGCTACTGCATCGTTCTCATTTACCACTGGAATAATGTCGTTTTCAACCAGAGCATTGATGGTATCGCGCGCATTAAGGAAACGCTCACGGTCATCCAAATCAGCACGTGTTAGCAACATTTGACCAATTTTGATGCCATAAATCGCAAAGAGTGACTCCCATGTTTGAATCAACTGGCTCTGACCAACTGCAGCAAGTAATTGCTTACTCGCCATCGAATTGGGGAGTGCGGGGTAGCCTAAGTGCTCTCTGCCTGCAGCTATTGCACCAGAGGAAACCATGACCACTGCATGGCCAAGTTTCTTTAGTTCCGCACATTGACGCGCCAGCTCAACCATGTGAGCACGGTCCAGCGCCAAGGTTCCACCAGTAAGCACACTGGTTCCCAGTTTTACAACCACCGTTTGTGGTTGTTGAGCTTTTCCGTTGTGTTGATTCATTGTCATGATGTCTAAAAAATGAATTTACGTATAAGAGCTGATGTTTTAGCAATCAAACGAATAATGCACAAGTAGAAAAGGTGCTCAAAAGCACCTTTTTATCGTTGGAAGGGAATTAATGGGGAATATCAGACAAATTCCGCTGACTCTGCATGTAAATTAACGTCTAAAGAAAATTTTTCTTGCAAAGTATCAACCAGCTTTTGATGAAATACTTCTTGAGTTCGATTTATTTCTGGTACGATTTTCGCTGGAATCTTTAGATCTTGCCAATTTCCAGAGACATCGTACTGTCCCGTGTAATATTTTGCAGCGAACCCCTCATCCGTTTTGACCAATTCTAGCCACCAGCCCCAGAACTCTCGTTCTTCAGGTGACTTCTTGTCGTCAACACAAACCGACAAACAATCGAACAAATATTGCTCCTCGTTGCATTGTCCCTCTCTAAGATAAGGACCAATGGCTTTTAACGTCGTCAGCAAGCGGTAATGAGTAGGTTTTGCCGTCATCTCAGACATATTGACTCTCCATATTCAATGTTAAGAATGACTATTATTTTTATTTATCAGCGGGTTATTAACTAACCTCTAATATCACTCTTAACTAAATTAGGAGATTTGTCATCTCAATAACTCATCCTCTAACCATTTTATGGCTAAATCGAGGGATTGCTCATATCCTTGAGTAATTGTTTTTGCACTTATTTTCTTCGCCTTGCCGTATTCACTAAAAAGTGCTACTAGCTGATTATCCGATGGTGGCGAAATCATATCGCCTTCCAAACTCAGCGCTAAAATTGGCACTTTTGTCTTGCGACTGGTCAAAAAGCCTTGCACCTTAAGTGACCACGCCATCATTTGTGACGCTAAGCTATTAATATCGACAGCGGTTTTCCCTAAGCGAGAGGCCAACACATCCAAGTACATTTTAGGCATTTTTTTCAGTTTTTCTGGTGAAGAAAGAACATCATGAATGGGCGCCCCCAATGTCACACACGCTTTGATTTTTTCTTGCTCAACAAACGATAACCGCACCATCGCATTGCCACCAAAGCGGAAACCAATCAGGCCGACACGGAAATGGTCAACCCATGGCAATTGCGGTAAATAATCTAAGACGGCTTGATGTAGGCACGATGAGTTCTCACTCAAAGACCAGTGATTGCTGTGGCCAATCGACGGCATATCCACGGTTAACATTGCAATATCACGTTCAGCTAGGTGATCGCGAAACAATCGCCACATGTCAGTTTGCAAGCTATCTAATCCGGCACTGACGATCACCACAGGTTGAGGTTTATCTGTTTTAGAAAGGTGTAAGTTAGCTATGATCCGCTTATTTTTATAAGGCACTTCAATTTGCTTGATAATAAAGCGACTTTTCTTCGCTGCTTCATTGTAAGCACTGTTCGCCAGCACCTGTGCTTGTAATGCAAGGTTGTCATTTTTTAAGTGAGGGTAACCAGCAATACTAAAACAGAGCGATGCACTAAACAGCTCATCAGCCGCTTGATCACCATCGAGATCATTCGCTCGCTTTTGATGCTGCATGCCTAATTTGGTCCATTCATAAGCCCAGTTGCCACTGCGATAGCCCATCACAGTGTCTAGCCACTGGTCTTCTGTACGCGAACCATCTGAAGAAGCAATACGTGACAGCACACTCTCTTGTTCAATCGGTTCAATTCCCTGCCATACCCACTGCAAACGCCTTAAGTTTCGATACCAACGATAGCCTTCTGACTGACGTTTTTGCTCTAACGTCTCCAAACTGGTTGGCATATATCGAGTTAAAGCGGAGGTTTCTTTTGCTTGCTTGTGCTTCACAAAGAGAGTTTCAGAGAGGTTTTTACTTACTTCTTCAGACATGAATACGCCCAATTGGAGAACTTACTCTACATAGTAATAAAAAAAATGACCCGTGAAAGGGTCATTTTCAATAATCTGCTTAATGATTATTTTTGTTTACGATTAATTGGCTCGATGTACTGGATTGCCATGTCCCATGGTTGCTCAATCCAAGTTTCTTGAGCAATGTCGACAACGTAGTCATCCAGCAACTCAGCACCAGAAGGTTTTGCACATACCGCAATCAGTTTCGCTTTAGGATATAAATCACGAAGTTTACGTGCGGTATCACCGCTATCTACAAGATCTTCAACAATCAAGTAACCTTCACCATCTCCTTCAGGCGCCTTCAGTACACTCATGTCACGTTGATGATCATGGTCGTAGCTTGAAATACAGATAGTATCGACATAGCGAATACCCAGTTCACGAGCCAAAATAGCACCAGGAACTAAGCCTCCACGGCTTACTGCCCAAATGCCTTTCCACTGTTCGGCTGGCATTTGCTTCGCAGCGAGTTCACGACAAAAAGAGTGCATCTGATCCCAGGTAATGATGAATTTCTTACTCATTGCAATAACCTAATTTATAAAAATGAAAACTTGTAGACGCTTTTATAATGGCCCCTACAAGTCTTTTGAATTCTTAAGCGACAATATATTTGATGATAAAGATAGCAGACATCACCCATACACTCATGGAAACCTCTCGCCCTTTACCACTGAACAACTTGATTGCGGCATAAGCAATAAAGCCTAGCGAAATACCTTCTGCGATAGAAAACGTCAGAGGCATCAACAAACAAGTAACCACAACAGGTGCAGCTTCCGTTAGGTCACGCCAATCGATACTAACTAAGCCAGAAAGCATCAGAATCGCAACATAAAATAACGCGCCTGCTGTCGCATACGCCGGAATCATACCAGCTAATGGCGAGAAGAACAGTGCAAGTAGGAACAAAATGCCAACCACAACCGCAGTTAAGCCAGTTCGTCCACCCGCAGCAACACCAGACACACTTTCGATGTATGACGTGGTATTTGATGTACCCAAAAGTGCACCAACCGATGTTGCAGTAGAGTCTGCCAGTAACGCTTTATTTAAACGAGGGATCTTGCCATCTTCACCCACTAAACCTGCTTTTTGAGAAACGCCAACTAACGTGCCTGCTGTATCAAATAAATCCACAAACAAGAAAGCAAACACCACTGAGATCATGCCGACTTCAAATACAGCGGAGAAATCCAATTGAAGGAACGTAGGTGCGATGCTTGGAGGCGCTGACATTACTCCACCCCACTGTACATCACCAAACACTAAGCCCAGCCCTGTCACAGCCAAGATAGCAATCATCACTGCGCCTTTCACACCACGGTGAACCAGAGCAATCGTCAAGAAAAAGCCAATTGAAGCAAGCACGGCAGGCAGCGATGTGATTGCGCCCATAGAAACAAGTGTCGCTGGGTTATCAACGACAATTCCTGCATTTTTCAAACCAATGAAAGCAAGGAAAAGGCCGATACCCGCTGAAATACCTGTTCGCAACGACATCGGAATCGAATTGATGATCCATTCACGGATCTTGAACACGCTTAGGAAAATAAATAGAACACCCGACACAAAAACCGCCGCTAACGCAACCTGCCAGGTGTAGCCCATGCCAAGCACTACCGCATAGGTAAAGAATGCATTTAACCCCATGCCCGGTGCTTGCGCGATTGGGTAATTGGCAACAAAGCCCATAATGAAACAGCCAATAGCCGCAGCTAAACAAGTGGCCACAAATACTGCACCACGATCCATTCCTGCATCAGCGAGAATTGCTGGGTTAACAAAAATGATGTAAGCCATTGTCAAGAACGTAGTAAGACCCGCGATGATCTCAGTTCTCACGTTCGTGCCATTTTCGCTTAGTTTAAATAGCCTTTCGAGCATGTTCGAATCCTATAACGGTAAAAGTAAACGGTTGCGTAATCGATTGGCCGTGGATTATAAAGTTATCAAATAACAAATTCCAGACAGAAATCTGACCCAAATCAACAATAGTTATTATTAAGTAGGCAACAGAGGTGTACAACAGCAAGTAAAAACAACATAACCACATGATAATATTAAACAATCAATCAAAAAACGAATAAAAATCAAATGATGTTTTTTTGTACTCTGTCGAAGTTTACTTCTCGTATTGAAGGCATTTTTGAATGGAGAAATATGAATTTATACGAATAAAAATATCACGAGTTGCAATAAAAATAGAAATTAAGGATAAAAAAACGCCGCTCAATTTGAGCGGCGGTTGAATCATGTCAGCAAACACGCTGTCGATAAATTCCAATATATAGGGGTGAACATACTGTTCGAGAGTTACAATTCCCGGCTTAGTAGCCAAAAGTTGTAGGGTATGCAAAGTTACTTGTGTAAACAGAGCTGTTTAGCCAGAACGTTGCACTTGGTAAACCTTTCATAAACATCACCTTCTAAATCAATGAAACATACGTTGATTTCTCGGTTCCTTGGAGGCGATAAATCGGACTCATCCTTTGAGCATTTTCTCTTCGCTTGCGAAGTTGGTTACAATATACCCCCAAAGAAATAAAATTACAACCCCAAAAGTGACCAAAGTCACAAAAAGTTCATAATATGATAATAATCAATAAAATTTAGTAATTAAATTACAGCATTATCAATCAATTTTCTAAGTAAAGAACAAATCAATACAAACCCTGTGTCATATTCGATAAATACCAATCTTGCAACTCTTGATGAGAATGATGGAATCTAGCCACTGCGACTACTCCAAGAGACGCTGTAGTGGTATGCTGCCCTCTCTACTCAATACCCAAATTTTGGATATTAACTCTATTTGATAGGCAAAAATGCAATCAAATATGTGGAAAAACACTACAAAAGGAGTCTTCCGTGTCTGAATTCCATTCTGAAATTAGCCACTTGTCACCACAGCCTTTGTGGCAGTTCTTCGACAAGATTTGTTCTATTCCACACCCTTCAAAACATGAAGAAACGCTAGCTCAATACATCGTAGATTGGGCAACGGAACAAGGTCTAGAGGTTCGCCGAGATCCAATCGGCAACGTATTTATCAAAAAGCCTGCGACGGCTGGAATGGAAAACCGTAAAGGTGTGGTGCTTCAAGCTCACATTGATATGGTTCCTCAAAAAAATGAAGACACAGACCACGACTTTACCAAAGATCCAATTCAACCCTACATTGATGGTGAATGGGTAACAGCAAAAGGCACCACACTTGGTGCAGACAATGGTATGGGTATGGCATCTTGTCTGGCAGTGCTTGCATCAAAAGATCTCAAACATGGCCCTCTTGAAGTACTGCTGACAATTGATGAAGAAGCAGGTATGACTGGAGCGTTTGGTCTTGAAGCTGGTTGGTTAGAAGGTGAGATCCTTTTAAACACTGACTCTGAGCAAGAAGGCGAAGTCTACATGGGTTGCGCTGGCGGTATTGATGGTCAAATGACGTTCGATATCAAACGTGAAGCAATCCCAGCAGGTTACGTTACTCGCCAGCTAGTGCTTAAAGGCCTAAAAGGCGGTCACTCTGGTTGTGATATTCACACCGGTCGTGGTAACGCAAATAAACTGGTTGCTCGTTTCCTAGCGGGTCACGCACAAGAGCTTGATCTTCGTCTAGTGGAATTCCGCGGTGGTAGCCTACGTAATGCGATTCCTCGCGAAGCATTCGTAACGGTAGCGGTTCCTGCTGAAAACGAAGCAAAACTTGCAGAACTATTTGACTTCTACACTAACCTGCTTAAAACAGAACTAGGTAAAGTGGAAACGGACATTGTTTCGTTCAACGAAGCCATCGACACTGACGCTCACGCTCTAGTGGTTGCAGACCATCAACGTTTCATCGCAGCACTAAATGCATGTCCAAATGGCGTGATCCGCATGAGCGACGAAATCGAAGGCGTGGTAGAAACTTCTCTTAACGTGGGTGTTATCACAACAGAAGAGAACCAGATTCAAGTTCTATGCCTTGTTCGCTCACTAATAGACTCTGGTCGTCAACAAGTAGAAGGCACGCTGGCTTCTGTGGCTGAACTGGCAGGTGCACAAATTGAATTTTCTGGCGCTTACCCTGGTTGGAAACCAGACGCTGATTCTGAAATCATGGCGATCTTCCGTGATATGTATGAAGGCATCTACGGTCACAAACCAAACATCATGGTAATCCACGCAGGTCTTGAATGTGGTCTATTTAAAGAACCTTACCCGAACATGGATATGGTTTCTTTTGGCCCAACCATCAAGTTCCCTCACTCGCCAGATGAAAAAGTGAAAATTGATACCGTTGCTCTATTCTGGGATCAAATGGTTGCACTTCTTGAAGCAATTCCTGAAAAGGCATAATTTGCTAAAATAGCAACATTCCATTAGAAAAACTTATCCCAAAAGCCAGCTCAGATTAGCTGGCTTTTTTATTGCCACTCTTTTTCTATCGATAAATAATTTTTGTCGTAACGGTATTATTTTTTCGTTAGTCACACCCATCCTTGGTTGCTACAGTCGCCCTCCTTGAAGCGCCTTTGGGTACATTCTTACCCTCTTCAAGCACAAGACTCGGCACAATTCGACCGTGTTATGTTGGGGATGCTCACTTCACTCGAGCATCTTAAATACTCTCTAAAATTATGTTACTGCGATGAAAGAAAAACTATTAGTCGGTTGGCGAGAAACTCTTAGCCTGCCAGGTTTAGGTATTAATGAAATTAACGCAAAAATTGATACCGGAGCTAGGACGTCTTGCTTACACGCGTTCAAAGTAGAGAGCTTTAAAAAGGACGAAGCTCTGTGGGTCCGCTTCTGGATTCACCCAAAACAACATGACACGGATTTCGAAACAGTATGTGAAGCTAAAGTAATTGATGAGCGCATCGTACGCGACTCGGGTGGTCACGAAGAATCACGTTACGTTATCGAGTCAGAACTGAGCATTGGCGGAAAATGTTGGCCAATCGAAATTACTTTAACTAATCGCGAAAACATGGCTTTTCGCATGTTATTAGGTCGCACTGCAATGCACGATCGCATCATTGTCGACCCTGTTGAATCGTTTTTAGTCCCTTTCGAGGAAAGCAAATAATGAAAATTGGTATTCTGTCTCGCAACGCGAACCTGTACTCAACCAAGCGTCTAATTGAAGCGGCAGAAAGCCGTGGTCACGAAGTGAAAGTGATCGATGCGCTACGTTGTTACATGAATATCAACTCAGAGAAACCAGAGATCCACTTTAAAGGTGAAGAGCTGTCTGGCTTTGACGCGATTGTTCCTCGAATCGGCGCGTCAGTAACATTCTACGGTACTGCGGTATTACGCCAGTTCGAAATGATGGGTGTTTACCCAGTCAACGAATCTGTTGCGATCACTCGTTCTCGTGACAAGCTACGCTCAATGCAGTTGCTATCACGCAAAGGTATCGGCATGCCAATCACAGGTTTTGCAAGCAAGCCTGATGACGTAAAAGATCTACTTGAAATGGTTGGCGGTGCGCCAGTTGTTATTAAGCTACTAGAAGGTACTCAAGGCATCGGTGTGGTTCTAGCTGAAACACGTAAAGCTGCAGAAAGTGTTGTAGAAGCGTTCATGGGCCTAAAAGCAAACATCATGGTGCAAGAGTACATCAAGGAAGCGGGCGGCGCGGATATTCGCTGCTTCGTACTGGGTGACAAAGTAATTGCAGCAATGAAGCGTCAAGGTGCTGAAGGCGAGTTCCGCTCAAACCTACACCGTGGCGGTAGCGCATCTTTAATTAAGATCACTCCAGAAGAGCGCCGTACTGCGGTAGCGGCGGCGAAGATAATGGGTCTAAATGTGGCTGGGGTGGATCTACTAAGATCAGACCGTGGTCCATTAGTCATGGAAGTAAACTCATCTCCAGGTCTTGAAGGTATTGAGGCCGCAACTGGTAAAGACATTGCTGGAATGATTGTCGAATTTATTGAAAAGAATGCGGCAAGCAAAAGGACTAAAACTCGTGGCAAAGGCTAAGAAGAATAGCGCATTTGAATTTCTCGGCGAGTCTATCTCGCCGGGAGAGCGTAAGGTTGTTGAGTTAGAAGCTGCGAAGCTTTATACCCATTCGCCTTTATCGATCCCTGTTGAGATCATCAATGGTAAGCAAGCAGGACCAGTCTTAATGGTCAATGCTGCTATCCATGGTGATGAGCTTAACGGCGTTGAGATTGTACGCCAGTTAATCAACACCATTGACGCTAACAAGCTCAAAGGTACCGTGATTGCTGTGCCAATCGTCAACGTATTTGGCTTTATTCATAAATCGCGTTACCTACCGGATCGACGCGATCTAAACCGCTGCTTCCCAGGAAGTGAGAAAGGTTCATTGGCATCACGTATGGCCAATACTTTCTTCTCTCAGGTCGCTAAGCGCTGTGATTACATTCTGGACTTACACACAGGTGCAATTCACCGCACTAACCTGCCACAAATTCGTGCAGATTTAAGTAATCCAGAAACACTTCGTATTGCTCAGGCGTTCGCTACGCCAGTGATAGTCGATGCTCCACTACGTGATGGTTCTCTGCGTAGCGAGGCTGAACGCCTAGGCATTCCGGTTCTGACTTACGAAGCGGGCGAAGCATTACGCTTTGAGCCAATTTGTATCAGTGCAGGTTTCATCGGTGTACAACGTGTTATGCAGGCGATTGGCATGCTGCGCTCAAGTCGTAAAAGGCTGCCAACCCCCGTGATTGCGAAATCTACTAGCTGGCTGCGTGCTGAAAGTGATGGCATCTTGCGTACGGTGGTAACACTGGGTGAAAAAGTTGAAAAAGGCCAGGTGCTGGCTTACATCAGCGCCCCACTCGGCCACAGTGAGATTGAACTGACTGCTCGCAAAGGCGGTATTGTTATCGGTCAACAGACACTACCTTTGGTCAACGAAGGCGATGCAATCTTCCACTTAGCTTACTTCGAGCAAGATGACGAAGAAGTGGAACAAGTCGTAGAAGAGTTCATTGAAGAGGTCACAGACCTTGACGTTGATCCTTTAACAACTGGTCAAATCAACGCCCCTGCTCAGTAAACAGAAGCCGTTAAACACAAAAAGCCCGCATATCACTATGCGGGCTTTTTACTATCCATTACTGGCTTATCAACCAAATGATGCCCAGATAACCGTCGCGACTAGAATCGGGCAGACAAACTTCACGTAGGCAGGCCATAACTTACCAAACCAGCCTTGCGTGAACTCAGGACAACCCTGCTCTAGCTCTTTAATCTTTGAATGACGGTTCCACACCCAGCCACCAAATAGGCAGAATAGCAGTGCTGCTGCTGGCTGTAGGTACTGTGTGGCGACCATCGCCACCAAGCCAAACAACTCACCAAAGTTATAGACGATGACCACGCTAAATAGGGCAATCAGACCGCCAAGTACCCAACTCGTTGGGGTACGTTTGGTATTGAAACGTTCACTTACCAGAGCAACAGGACACTCCAACATTGAAATAGAAGAGGTCAACGCAGCAATGGTCAGGAGCAAGAAGAACACTATCGCAAATAGCTGGCCTAACAGACCTAAGCTATCAAACATCAACGGTAGCACCGTAAATACCAAGGTATCAGAGCTTAGTAGTGACCCGTCTTCCGCATAAATCTGTACGCCTTTTTGCATTGCGACAAACATAGCAGGCATCACGACCAGTCCTGCAATAAACGCAACTGCGGTATCCACCAGCGTCACATTCATCGCCATCTTTGGCAGGTTCTCTTTCTTACTGAGGTAAGAACCATAAATCAGCATTGAACAGCCACCAATAGTGAGCGAGAAGAACCCTTGCCCCATTGCCGCTAGAATCAACTTACGGTCCATCACCTTCTCAAAGTCTGGGATCAAGTAATGTTTTAAACCTTCCATCGCGCCATTTTGCGTCATGATGTAGATAAACAGCAGACCAAATAAAATGAACAGAGCCGGCATCAAGCGTGTCGACCACTTCTCAATCCCTTCTTTAACACCACCTTGAACAATTAAAATAGTGAGAACGTAAAAAGTAATCGTACCAAAAAGGTTACGTTCAACACTAAAGCCTTTAAACCAAGCGGTTGCCGCCTCCATACCTAACACATCAGCCACAGCGCCAAGTAAGAAGCAGATCAACCAACCACCGACGATGCTGTAGAAAGCCAATACCGCACTCGGCACACTTAAGCCTATCCAACCAACGGCAGCACCAACACGCTTACCAACAGGATTACTGGTAAGTGAGCGCATACTATCGACTGGGTTCGCTTGACCGTGGCGACCAATTGCCATTTCAACCACCAGCATAGGAAACGCAACCACAAGGATCATCACTAGATAGACCAGTAAGAACGCGCCGCCGCCATTACTTGCTGCTTGGGTAGGAAAACCCCAGATGTTGCCAAGACCAACCGCAGCGCCTGCTGCTGCGAGAATAAAACCAAGACGGGAGCCAAAATGCTCACGAGAAGAAGAGTTTGTTTGCTGTGTCATACCACTTACACAATACCACCGAACTAGTTGGCTAGTACGGTATTACAGATATATCGATAACTCAACCAGAAAGTCACCAGATTCGCCATCCATCGCAAAATTACCAGTTTATAAGACTATTAATTCACCAATTGTCAGAGGATAAAAAACTGACTAATAACATAACGAGAATTTCGTGAAGTGAGCCGAAAGAGTCGTGAAAGCACTTTTTCATACTTTGTTTTCTCGTGAAGCCATGTGGAAAATTCAGATTGAATTGCCTGTTTCTTCAGCAATTTTCTGTTCCTGTCTTATTAGTTAATCAGTTATCTACCCGTTAAAAAACAAGGAGAGGAACATGTGTTCTCATGTACTTAGAGGGGCGATCATCGCCGCCTTGGGAATGAGCTTTCAAGCTTATGCTTATGATTGTTCGACGCTAACAATCTGGGACTCAAGTTCAATCTATACGTCTGGCGATCAGGTTCAACAATCTGGAACCGCATACCAAGCCCAACATTGGACACAAGGCAATGATCCAGCGACTAATTCAGGCGATTGGCAGGCATGGCAAAGCTTAGGACTGTGTGATACAGCTGGCGGTAATATTCCACCAGAAGTATCGTTAACCTCACCGCTTAACAATGCTGAGATCCCAGAAGGCACAGTCACCAGCATTGAAGCTACTGCTACAGATGCGAACGGCAGCGTGGCTCAAGTAGAATTTTTTGTTGATGGTCAAAGTATTGCTGTAGTAACCCAACCACCATACAGCGCTAGCTGGACTGCGATGTTAGGGGCAAGCCAGATCCAAGCTACCGCTACTGACAACGAGAACGCCTCAACCACCAGCAGCGCAACGATTTCAGTAACCCCAACAGGCACGCTAGTCCCTCCAAGTGTCACACTTACCAGTCCGACAGGATCAGAACAGGTCAGCGAAGGCGATGTGGTCACGCTCAGTGCCAACGCCAGCGACAGTGATGGTAGCGTCGAAAAAGTAGAGTTTTTTGTTAATGGACAGGTCGTTGCAACGGATACAACCGAACCTTACCAACATGATTGGAGCGCCATTTCTGGCAACCAAACCTTCTCAGCTAAAGCAACCGACAACGACAATCAATCAACCCATAGTGCTCAAGTATCTCTTTCAGTTGCAGGCGGATCTAATGGCGGGTGTGCTGGATTACCTCACTATGTTGCAGGAACCAGCTATTCAGCAGGCCAGTTAGTACAAAACTTAAATCAGAAATATCAATGTGACATTGCAGGCTGGTGTTCTTCTGATTCGGCTTGGGCTTACGAGCCTGGCAAAGGGGATTACTGGCAAGAAGCATGGACAGGCTTAGGAGCATGCAGCACACCGCCAAGCATCAGCATAACTTCTCCAACAGATAATCAGGTTATACTGGCGGGCGCTAATGTAACGATCAGCGCTTCAGCAAGTGATGCTGATGGTAGCGTCACTGGCGTTGAGTTCTTTGCCGGTAACACCTCGCTTGGTGTCATCACTCAAGCACCATATAGTGTTGACTGGTTAGCAACAAATATCGGTGCGAATACTTTGAAAGCCATCGCCACCGATAATGATGGTAACACCAATGAAAGCAGCGTTACCGTCACGGTCAGTGATCAGGACTTGGTCGTATCACTAACCTCTCCAACCTCTGGTCAAACAGTGGGATTAGGTAAGGCATTAAATCTAGCCGCTGATGCGACCTCTCTGACAAGCTCAGTGAACAAAGTTGAGTTTATGGTGAACGGCGCTGTCGTCGGCACGGATACAACAGCACCCTACTCTTATAGCTGGACGCCGGGTGCCGTTGGTAACTACACCGTTGCAGCACAAGCAACCGATGCAGTTGGCAGCAGCGTATTGTCCGATGCAGCGGCGGTAACCGTTGTTGAACAAACGCAGAAGAAACATCAATTGATCGGTTACTGGCACAACTTCGTCAATGGTGCAGGTTGTCCGATTCGATTGGCTGACATGTCACAAGCATGGGATGTGATTGATATTGCTTTTGCAGAAAACGATCGCAATAGCGATGGTACGGTTCACTTCAATCTTTACTCTGGTGATATCCATAGCAGCTGTCCTGCTCTAGACCCAGCTCAGTTCAAGCAAGATATGGCAGCGTTACAAGCGAAAGGTAAGAAGTTTGTTCTATCTTTAGGTGGCGCTGAAGGTACCATTACACTCAACACAGACACCGATGAGGCGAACTTCGTCAACAGCCTCACCGCGATCATTCAAGAATGGGGCTTTGATGGTTTAGATGTGGATCTAGAAAGTGGTTCGAATCTCGTTCATGGTTCACAAATTCAAGCTCGTTTAGGTCGTGCATTATTGCAAATTGAGCAAAACATGGGCGGAGACATGTACTTGACGATGGCGCCGGAACATCCATATGTTCAAGGTGGCTACGTAGCTTACAGTGGAATTTGGGGGGCTTATATCCCGGTGATCAATGACACACGTAGTACGTTGGATTTGCTGCATGTTCAGTTGTACAACAACGGAGGATTACCTAACCCATACATGCCAGGTAGCGCTCCGGAAGGCTCTGTAGATATGATGGTTGCACAATCAAAAATGTTGATTGAAGGTTTTGAACTGGCAGACGGTACCCTATTTGCACCGCTACGTGATGATCAAGTTGCTATCGGACTGCCTTCGGGCCCAAGTTCTGCTAACTCAGGCCAAGCTCCAACACAAAATATTTTAGATGCGTTGGATTGCCTGACCAAAGGCAGCAAATGTGGCTCAATTGTTCCTGCATTTAATTATCCGAATTATGCAGGCGTCATGACATGGTCAATAAACTGGGATCAACATGATGGTTTTAACTTCTCGACGCCAGTGGGGAACAAGCTGACCCAAATGAATAACGGGCAATAGAGAGAAACTAAAAGAGCGCCAATATGGCGCTCTTATTTATCAGACGTTTGTTTTATCTAAGGCGCTAAATTATATGGTGAAGATCTGATAATTTTTTAGCTCTGGGATCTTCTTATGAAGTTGTTGCTCTTCTTCTGCCATTTGGTTTAAAGAGTCACAAAACTCCTGTCCTTGCTGTTCAATATCTGCCGAGTGAGATTCAATACGTTCAGAAATACGAGCTTTAAGCTCAGTCATGCTGTTCGCCATCTCAGTTAGGTTCAAACCACCCTCTTCTTTCATTTTGGCAGACATGGCTTCAAAGGCACTGGTAATGAACTCATCATTAAATATGTCTTTTGCCTTGGCAAAATCTTCCATCCAAGTGTTACTCATGGATTCAAAACTTTCAGCAGGTAAAATCAAATCACCATTTTTATAATAACGAGCTTCAATGCTTGCCCAAAAATCTTTCATCGCAACTTTGACGCTATCGAATGCTTCGGGAGAATCTAAACTTTTAGCGACATCATCAATGATATCATTCGCTAAATTCAGACCATCTTCAGCGATCTGCTTAGCTCGTGGTAAGTGATCATTCAAATGTTGGCGGTATTGAGCAATGGCTTCTTTTTGCCCTGCGTCTAATTCAATTTTCTCACCGTGGATCACTAAGTTATCATTGTCATCCAGAATTGCGGTCTCACCATTTGCTTGATGGATCTCTAGCTGTTGACCATCAAGGCGGATTTCATTTTTAAGATCGACCTGACACTGCGCCGCCCAAATCTGGCTGGTAAATAAGAATGGTAAGGTAAAAATAAAACGTTTCATCATCATCTACTCATCATAGCTTTTCATCACAACATAACAGATTAGGTTCAGTTATCGTTATCAAACTGTCAATCAATCGCGCTAATTTCGTAACTAAATACGTTGTCTCCAATCTGATAACTGACTTCATCATCCAATACTTTGCCAATGAGTGCCGCGCCTATTGGCGACTTTGGCGTCACAACACTAATTTCGACGCCTTCGTGATAGACTTTGATTCCACCAGCGCATGGGCCAAGGTAGACGTAGCGATAACTGTCTTCAACATCCACCAGTTCCACCAACGCTCCCAATGCCACTTTATCCATTCCCTCTTTCACAATTAAAGCACGATACTGCGCTAAATCAGCTTCATATTCTGCAACGCGCATTGCTTGGCCATGAGCCAAATAAGAGGCCTCTAACGCCAATGTATCGTACTTGTGCTCAGGGACCGTTTCTTCATCCGTTGCCGCCGACATTGCCTGTTGTGTCGCTGACTGAGCAATCTTCAGGTTGTGCTCTAACTGCTGACAAATTTTTTCTACAAGCTCAAACTTATTCATACTATTCAACGTCAATTTGCTCATGGCGACAGCTTATACGCATGCCCTTTTCAGGTACAGGTTTTGTAAAAATCCGGTAGTATAAGCGCCATACTGATACAGAGATAAATGCCATGCTAGAACACACTTTAAAGACCACCTTTGGCTTCGATTCACTGCGCCTAGGACAAAAGCAAGTGATTGATGCCATCCTAGAAGGACACTCTTGCGCTGCAATATTTCCAACGGGTTCTGGTAAGTCTCTCTGTTATCAACTTCCAGCACTTCACCTGCCACATCTGACCTTGGTGATCTCTCCTTTACTCGCTTTGATGAAAGATCAGCTGAGTTTTCTACACAGTAAAGGAATCGCTGCCGCTTCAATTGATTCCGGACAAGATCGCCAAACCACCCAACAGGTCATGCAATCAGTACGAGAAGGCCAAACGAAGATCCTCATGATTTCCGTTGAGCGATTAAAAAACGAGCGCTTTCGTCAATTTATCTCGCAAATTCCAATTTCTTTGTTGGTCGTGGATGAAGCCCACTGTATTTCTGAATGGGGGCACAATTTTCGTCCGGACTACCTAAAACTTCCAGACTACCAACGTCAACTGAATATTCCGCAGGTTTTGCTACTCACTGCCACGGCAACAAATGATGTCATTGCCGATATGAAGAGTAAGTTTGCACTTGCACCGGAAAATATTACGGTAACGGGCTTTTATCGCCCAAATTTAGATTTAACCATTCAGCCTTGCCAAGATGAAGAAAAGCTTCCAACTTTAATTTCAATCATAAACCAGCAGCCTAATTCCCCCACCATTGTATATGTCACATTGCAGCAAAGTGCAGAACAAGTAGCTGCCGCACTAAGAGACAGTGGTATTCATGCGTTGGCTTATCATGCAGGACTAAAAAGTGAAGTAAGAAGCGAACTGCAGCAACAATTTATGCAAGGGAAGATTTTTTGCATTGTTGCTACTATCGCCTTTGGTATGGGAGTGGATAAAGCGGATATTCGCCGCGTGATCCACTATGACTTACCTAAGTCGATCGAGAACTACTCACAAGAGATCGGCCGAGCAGGAAGAGATGGACAACCATCACAATGCTTACTTTTGGCAAATCAAAACGGCTTAAATACATTAGAAAACTTTGTATTTGGCGATACTCCAGATGCCACTGCCATACAGTATGTGATTGAGCAAGCAATCCAACACGCCCCGCAATGGGAACTCATGCTCAACCGTTTATCGCAAGAGAGTAATATTCGTCAGCTCCCTTTAAAAACGTTATTGGTTTATCTAGAACTTGCCAATGTCATTGAGCCCAAATACAGCTACTTTGCCGACTATCGCTTTAAGTTTATCCGTCCTAAAGAGCAGATCGTCCAACACTTTCAAGCCGAACGTAGACAATTTGTTGAAGCGATTTTTCAATGTGCTCCACAAGCCAGATTATGGTGCCAACTCGACTTCGAAGCACTTTGGATCAATTATCACGCAGATAGACAAAGAGTGATCAGTGCACTTGATTACTTCCACGAGCAAGGTTGGATCGAGCTGGAAAGTAAGCAGATCACAGACGTCTATAGCGTAAAAGACTCCCCTCAATCTATTGCGACTCTGACTGAACAACTGCATCAATTATTCTTAACTAAAGAAACGCACGAGATAGAGCGGTTAAGGCAATTGCTTGCATTTTTTGAGTCTGATAGCTGCTTGAGTGCGAAACTGGCACGCTATTTTGCCGATACCAATGCACCAGAGCATTGTGGCCACTGCTCCGTATGCCGAGGAAATGTTGCTCAGCTTCCAATACAACCTCAACAAGATGTTGAGGTAGAACAAGTCCATCATTGGCTAACGCCTCTTACTCAGGCGGCAAGTCAAAAATTATCATTACAAGCCCAAGCGCGCTTTCTCTGCGGAATTGCCACCCCACTCACCACAAAGCTGAAAGCAAATAAGATGGAGGGATTTGGGAAACTAGCGAACGTACCTTTTCAACAAGTAGTGAATACCGTTGAGACCCTAACTATTCAAAAAAGCTAAGTTGTTTACTCTCTACTTCGGGCTTGAGCATGACGTTCAAGCCCAACAAACGTATCTCTCGCCCTTTTTGACGCTCTAATATTTTACCAAGTAGCGCTTTAAAATCTTGCAACTCTAATTTGGGATGAATGTGCTCAATGGTCGTCAGTTGGAAATCAGCAAACTTAACTTTTATCCCTTGTTTAATGATCTCTCTTTGTGGCCGAGCTTCATCCAACCGCGATTTTAGTTCTGGATAAAGTTTCTCTTCAATGACTTGCCAACATTGTTCATAGGTCACAATATTCTGAGTAAAGGTGCGCTCAACCCCCACCGATTTACGCTCTCGCTCTACAATCACTTCACGTTCATCAATGCCATGACTGCGCTGCCACAAAGAAGCGCCTAAGCGCCCAAATTGACGCAAGAACTCACGATAGTCACTGTCTCTGACATCCTTACACAAATAAAATCCAGCACTGTGCAGTTTCTCGAGTGATACTTTGCCCACCCCCGGAATCCTCTCTAACGGCAATGTATCTATAACCGATTGCACTTGCTCTGGCGGAACAACGAATTGACCATTCGGCTTATTCATATCTGACGCTACTTTAGCCAAAAACTTAATCGGTGCGACGCCTGCTGATGCGGTTAAACCCAACTCCTTAAATATGTCATTTCGGATCGCTTGGGCGATGAGTGTCGCAGAGCCTTTACATGCTGTTGAATTCGTCACATCTAGAAATGCTTCGTCTAACGACAGCGGTTCAATAAGGCTTGTGTAGCGAGAAAAGATTTCACGAATTTGCTTTGAAATGGCTTGATAAACGGACATTCGTCCAGGAATGACAAGTAACTCAGGACATAATTGGAGGGCCTTTGCCGTAGACATCGCACTTCGAACGCCAAATTGACGCGCCTCATAATTACTCGTACTGATCACTCCCCGTTGGCGCTCGCTACCACCCACGGCGAAGGGTCGATGACGATATTCTGGATTATCACGCATCTCAACAGCAGCATAGAAACAATCCATATCGATATGAATGATCTTGCGGAGTGTTGCGGGTTCCATATCACACCTTTTACCGGACTGTATAAAAAAACAGTATATTATTTTACAACAAAGAAGCCAATAACCTTGTCTAGGTATACAATTTATAAATTAAATTATTAAATATGATTAATAATCACGCTAAACTAAAGTGGCGAAAATTTTATCAAGGAGCCTTCGGTTGAGTTACAAGATCCTCGTAGTTGAAGACAGCCGTACATTTAGAAAGTACCTTTGCCAGCAACTCTCTGCGTTAGGTTTTGAGATCGTAGACGTTGGTTCGTATAAAGAAGCCGAACACGTACTTGAGCAGCAAGACGACTTCCTTTTTGCGTTATTGGATTATTGTCTTCCTGATGCAGAAAATGGCGAAGTCATCGACTTAGTCTTAAATCGGCAACAAAAGGTCATTGTACTGACAGCCACGTTTAACGAGCATACTCGTGAACATTTTATCTCTAAAGGCGTTGTCGATTACATCCTCAAAGAAAGCACCAGCTCTGTCTCTTACGTTATTTCTTTAGCCAAACGATTGATGAATAACCCAAACCATCATGCTTTGGTTGTGGATGACTCTCCGACAGTACGCAAACATATTTCCTCCCTTTTGGAGCACCAGTACATAAAAACAACTCAAGCAGAAAACGGGCAGCAAGCGTTAGACATTCTTCAACGTAACCCAGATATCACCTTTGTCATTAGTGACCACGACATGCCAGAGAAAGATGGCATTACCATGACCAAAGAAATTCGCCAGATCCACGATAAAAATAGCATGGCGATACTAGGTGTATCGGGCAGTAATGATCGCACCATGACAGCACGTTTTCTAAAAGCAGGTGCTAACGACTTCCTTCATAAACCCTTTAATCATGAAGAGTTCTACTGCCGCATTCACCAAATGCTCGATATGAAAGAAGCACGAGATGAGCTTTTTAAACTAGCAAACCAAGATGCACTAACTGGGCTTTGGAATCGTCGTTACCTCTTCGAACAAACATGTAAAAACTGTCATGATCGCTCTGTTGCCATGGTGGATATCGATTACTTCAAAAAGGTGAACGATGTGTATGGTCACGATGGCGGAGACGCGGCATTACTGATGGTCGCAAATATCCTCAAAATCTATTTCGCCAACGACACCATTGTTCGTTTTGGTGGAGAGGAGTTTTGTATCGTTAATTGTGGGCCGTATGATGATTTTGTTACCCGGTTAGAGCAAATGCGACAACGCGTTGAGAAAACGCCAATCTCTCATCAAGGTAGTCCGATAAACCTCACAGTCAGTATTGGAGCTAATCAGCAACTTGCTCCACTTGCCCAGCAAATAACAGGGGCAGATGACCGCCTCTATCAGGCCAAAGAAGCCGGCAGGAATAAGCTGATTTATCAATAAAAAAAGCCCATAAATGGGCTTTTTTACTTAAGCAATTCTATCTTTTTCCCAAGCGGCGAGTTTTTCTTGTCGAGCTGCCTCTCGAGCTTCACGCTTTTTACGTGCATCACATGGTTCAGGACAATTACACACTTTTTCAATACCCACAGCCCCAAGACCACCACAGCTGCCTTTCACAACTTTTCTTTGGATAATGTAGCCGATTGACATAGCAGCAATCACGGCCATAAACACACCAAATGTAATTAGATATGTACTCATAATGACATGCTCACTTAAATATTATTTGTTCATGTATGGTTTGTAGGCCGATGATGCAAGCTCTTGGAAACCATCATCCGTTTTTACAATCATAAATACAGGAATATTGTGCTCTTCCGCAACCTTCATCCCTTGTTCTTCCCCTAAAACCATCAATCCTGTAGCCAAGCCATCCGCTGTCATCGATGACTTGTCTAGTACGGTAACAGAAACGACTTTATGGTTAATTGGCTTACCTGTTTCTGGGTTGATAATGTGGGAATAACGTACACCATCACGCTCAAAGTAGTTGCGGTAATCACCTGAGGTCGCTATCGCCATGTCGCCTGGTTCAATAATCTCTTGGATCGCACGCTCTTCTACTGAAGGCTTCTCTATCGCAATACGCCACGCAACGCCTTCACGGTTTACACCTTTAAGACGCATTTCACCGCCAACCTCAACCATGTAGTTTAGGATACCTTGGGACTGAATGTAATCTGCAACAACATCTACCCCCCAACCTTTAGCAATCGTCGAGAGATCAACGTAAAGATTCGGGATATCTTTTTGCAACGTATTCCCTTTGACCGTTAAGTGTTGGATACCTGTCATCGCTTTACGCTCACTGAGCTCAGCATCAGTTGGTACTACCTCAGGACGTGCTTCCGGTCCAAAGCCCCATAAGTTCACTAACGGCCCAACCGTTACATCTAATGCACCTAAAGTAAGACCGTTTAGTCGGACCGCTTCTTTCACCACGGTCGCTGTTTGAGGGGAAACTTCAAATGCTTCAGAGGAAAGATTCTGATTAAAACGGCTAAGCTCTGAGTCTTTGCGATACGTCGACATTTGGTCGTTTACTTCTTCCAACAGACGATCGATTTCTTTTTGCAATTCAGCGGGAGCTGGACTCTCTTTAGCTGGAATATACTTAATGTTGTATGTGGTTCCCATCGTAGGGCCACTTAAATGAACCTGCTCTGTTGCTCGGTCACAACCAGCAAGAATCAATAGAGAAGCGAATGCAACAAGCCACTTTTTCACTTGTTTACTCCTATTATCATTAAATGGATATAGAAGACTGCATTGAAACAGAATGACTTTCTTCTATATCAACTTGGTGAAAAAATAATGGCTGACTCAAATGAGCCAGCCATAACATTCAGGTACTTAAATGGGATTAACCACCGAAGTCATCCAACAGAATGTTTTCATCTTCTACACCAAGATCTTTTAGCATGCCGATAACAGCTGCGTTCATCATTGGTGGACCACACATGTAGTACTCACAGTCTTCTGGAGCATCATGATCACGTAGATAGTTCTCGTAAAGTACATTGTGGATAAAGCCTGTGTAGCCATCCCAGTTATCTTCTGGAAGTGGATCAGACAGAGCACAATGCCATACGAAGTTGTCATTCTCAGACGCTAAGCCATCGAAGTCTTCCACATAGAACATTTCACGCTTAGAACGTGCACCATACCAGAAAGACATCTTACGCTTAGACTTCAAACGCTTAAGTTGGTCGAAGATGTGCGAACGCATAGGCGCCATACCCGCACCACCACCAACGAATACCATTTCAGCATCTGTGTCTTTCGCGAAGAACTCACCGAATGGACCAGAAATCGTACACTTGTCGCCTTCTTTAAGAGACCAGATGAACGAAGACATAATACCAGGTGGTACATCAGGATTATTAGGCGGCGGCGTAGCGATACGCACGTTAAGCATAATAATACCTTCTTCCTCTGGGTAGTTAGCCATAGAGTAAGCGCGGATCGTTTCTTCGTTTACTTTAGACTCGTAGCGGAACAGGTTAAATTTGTCCCAATCTTCGCGGTACTCTTCAGGTACATCGAAGTCAGCGTATTTCACGTGGTGAGCTGGCGCTTCAATCTGGATGTAACCACCAGCACGGAAAGGTACTGATTCTCCATCTGGAATTTGTAGCTTAAGCTCTTTGATGAATGTTGCTTTGTTATCGTTGGAGATAACAGTACATTCCCACTTCTTAACGCCGAAGATTTCTTCAGGAAGTTCGATGTCCATGTCAGTTTTCATTGCAACCTGACACGCTAGACGCTCACCTTCACGCGCTTCACCTTTTGTAATATGGTCAAGCTCGGTAGGTAGAATGTCACCACCACCTGATTTAACTTTTACGCGACACTGACCACATGAGCCACCGCCACCACAAGCAGAAGATACGAATACGCCAGCACCAGCTAGAGCACCCAGAAGCTTACCGCCTGGTTGTGTAACGATCGCCAATGATGGGTCATCGTTCACCGAAATTGTAATGTCACCTGTTGGTACAAGCTTAGATTTAGCGAAAAGAATCACTAGAACTAGCGCAAGTACGATCAGAGTAAACATCACTACACCAAGAATAATGTCCATTGACTATTCCTTAATTGTTGCGGTTTACCCGACTTACAGTTGAACACCAGAGAAAGACATAAAGCCTAACGCCATAAGACCTACAGTGATAAACGTGATACCTAGACCACGAAGACCTGGAGGCACGTCTGAGTACTTCATCTTCTCACGGATACCTGCAAGAGCAACGATTGCCAGCAACCAACCCACACCAGAACCGAAACCATATACTACAGATTCAGCAAAGTTGTAGTCGCGCTGCACCATGAAAGACACACCACCAAAGATCGCACAGTTTACTGTGATCAGTGGCAGGAAGATACCTAGCGCGTTGTACAGAGGTGGGAAGAAACGATCGAGGATCATTTCTAGAATCTGTACTAATGCGGCAATTACACCGATAAAGGTGATGAAGTTAAGGAAGCTTAGATCCACACCTTCCACTAGCACGTTTTCTTTCAGTACGAGGTTATAAAGCAAGTTGTTTACTGGTACTGCTACTGTCAGTACGAAAACAACGGCAACACCAAGGCCGAACGAAGTTTTAACTTTCTTAGATACGGCAAGGAAAGTACACATACCTAAGAAGAACGATAGTGCTAAGTTTTCGATGAAAATCGATTTAACTAATAGACTAATGTAATGTTCCATGACGCCCTTACTCCTTCGCTTCTACTTGTTCTGGTTTCAGAATACGGATTACCCAGATTAGGAAGCCGATCAGGAAGAATGCAGACGGTGCAAGAAGCATCATGCCGTTTGGCTGATACCAACCACCGTTGCTCACCAAAGGCAGAACTTCCATACCAAATAGCTTACCTGAGCCAAATAGTTCACGGAAGAAACCTACAGTGATAAGAACGAAGCCGTAACCCAAGCCGTTACCAATACCATCGATAAATGATGGGAATGGTGCAGACTTCATCGCAAATGCTTCAGCACGACCCATTACAATACAGTTCGTGATGATCAGACCTACGAATACAGATAGCTGTTTAGAGATATCGTATAGGTATGCTTTTAGCACTTGGTCAACCACGATTACTAAAGATGCAATGATCGCCATTTGAACGATGATACGCACGCTGTTAGGAATGTGGTTACGGATTAGAGATACTGAGAAGTTAGACAAAGCCGTTACAAACGTTACCGCTAGAGTCATAACAAATGCAGTTTCTAGTTTAGTTGTTACTGCAAGAGCAGAACATACACCAAGAACTTGCAGCGCGATCGGGTTGTTATCCAACACCGGCGCCATAATGCTCTTTTTAATGTTTTGTGCGCTAGACATTAGTTCAGACCTCCGTCACGAACTTTTGCTAGGAAAGGACCAAAGCCCATATCGCCTAACCAGAAGTCGAATGTACCCTGAACACCGTTACCAGTTAGTGTTGCGCCAGATAGACCATCAACACCGTGCTCAGAACCAGCTGGTGCACCGCCTTTCACAACCTTGATTGCAGGCTTGTGGTTTTCGTCGAACAGTTTCTTGCCAACAAATTGTGCACGCCATGTTGGGTTTTCAACTTCACCACCAAGTCCAGGAGTTTCACCTTGCTCGTAGTATGTGATGCCAGAAACTGTGTTGCCGTCTGTTTCAACTGCTACAAATGCGTACATCATTGACCATAGACCAGTACCGTGAACAGGTAGGATGATCTTAGCAACGTTATCACCTTGTTTAACTAAGTAAACAACGCCAGTGTTAGCACGACGTAGGATCTTCGCTTTGTCTTGTTCAGCAGTTAGCTTGATAGACTCAGAAGGGTTCTTAGCCGCTTTACGCTGATCGTACTCAGCTGCGTTACCGTCAACAAAGTTACCAGTATCAAAGTCTAGAAGACGAGGTTCGATGTACTGTGCAAATAGCTCAGGTACTTTCTTACCTTCAGTGTCAATTCCTGCAACTTCGATAATCTTCGTCTGCTTATCCAACACTGCATTTGCTTTCTGTTGGCTACGCAGGCCTACTGCTGCTGTTGATACGATGATTGAGCACACCAGGCTCAACGCGATAACAACAAACAGCGTCTTTTTAATGCTATCGTTATTACTTGCCATAGCGCGCTTTTCTCCGCTTGATGTTCTTCTCAACAACTAGATGGTCGAACAGAGGTGCAAACAGGTTCGCAAATAGGATAGCCAGCATCATACCTTCTGGGTATGCAGGGTTAACCACACGAATCATTACACACATTGCACCGATTAGGATGCCGTACCACAACTTACCTTTGTTGGTAAATGAAGCAGATACAGGGTCTGTCGCCATAAAGAACATACCGAATGCAAAACCACCCAAAACTAGGTGCCAGTGCCATGGCATGTTAAACATAGGGTTAGTGTCAGAGCCGATCACGTTAAACAGTGTAGAAACAGCAATCATACCGATCATTACACCCGCAATGATGCGCCATGAAGCGATACGCATGTACACGATCATTGCTGCACCGATCAATAGTGCTAGAGTCGATACTTCACCAATTGAACCAGGGATGTTACCGATGAAAGCATCCATCCAAGTAATTGGAGCGCCAGTCACGGTATTCACTAGTGCACCGTTACCACCTTGTGCCCATTGGCTAAGTGCTGTTGCACCAGAGAAGCCATCAGCCGCAGTCCATACAACGTCACCTGAAATTTGAGCAGGGTAAGCGAAGAATAGGAACGCACGACCAGCAAGTGCTGGGTTAAGGAAGTTACGACCTGTACCACCGAAGATCTCTTTAGCAACAACAACACCAAAGGTAATACCTAGTGCTGCTTGCCATAGAGGTAGCGTTGGTGGAACGATAAGTGCGAATAGGATAGAAGTTACAAAGAAACCTTCGTTTACTTCGTGCTTGCGCACCATACAGAAAAGCACTTCCCAAAAACCACCAACAATAAATACTGTTGCGTAGATAGGTAGGAAGTAAGTCGCACCTAATAGCATTTTACTGCCGACACCAGCATCAGCGCCTAAAGAGCCGCCAAGCATTTCGGTTAGCCAGTAATGCCAATTACCAGCAACAACAGCTGCTAGTTGGTCACCTACATACATGTGGTTAAGTGCTGCGATAGCTTGGCCACCTGCGTTGTACATACCCCAGAACATTGCTGGGAATACCGCAAACCAAACCATGATCATGATACGTTTTAGGTCAACGCTATCACGAACGTGCGAGCTACGTTTTGTTACTAGACCTGGTGTGTAGAATAGTGTCGCTGCTGCTTCATACAGAGCAAACCACTTTTCATGCTTACCACCTGGTTCAAAATGATGCTCGATATCCTCTATGAATTTCTTAAGCATGGATTACCCTTCCTTCACAATGGTATCTAGGCATTCACGAAGTAGCTGACCGTACTCGTATTTACCAGGACATACAAAGGTACACAATGCTAGATCTTCTTCATCCAGTTCAAGCGCACCCAGTGCTTGAGCACTATCAGTATCGCCAGCACATAGATCACGAAGTAGCAATGTAGGTTCCATATCAAGAGGCATTACACGCTCGTAGTTGCCAATTGGAACCATTGCACGGTCACTACCGTTAGTCGTCGTTGTCATATTGAACAACTGACCTTTGAAGATATGACCAAGGAAAGATTTCGTGATTGAGAATTTGTTTTTACCAGGAACTGCCCAACCAAACAGCTCTTTATCACGACCTTCGCGTAATACAGAAACTTGTTGGTGGTAACGACCTAGGTAAGCATGTGGACCAGAAGCTTGAGTACCAGACAGTACTGAACCAGAAATCACACGAACTTCGCCAGGCATCAACTCGCTGTCTGTTAGGTCTTCAAGAGAAGCACCTAAAACAGTACGAATAAGACGTGGGTTGTTCACAACAGGACCAGCTAGAGATACAACACGGTCAGTGTAAAGCTCACCAGTTAAGAAAAGCTGACCAAACGCAATAACGTCTTGGTAGTTGATGCTCCATGCCACATTTTCTGCATTCACTGGGTATAGGAAATGCATGTGGGTGCCAGCAAGACCTGCTGGGTGAGGGCCATCGAAAACGTGTTCTTCTACGTTTGACTGAGAAGAACGAGGTAAGCTAGTACCAGATTTACATACGTAAACTTTGTCTTCTGTCAGGGCTGAAAGAATGTCTAGACCGGCAACGAATGCGTCTTGTTGTTCATTAATTAACAACTCAGGCTGTGCTGCGAGTGGATTAGTATCCATTGCAGTGACAAAAATTGCCTTAGTAGAAGACTCGATTGCTGGAACCTTGCTGAACGGACGAGTACGTAAAGCGGTCCAAAGGCCAGATTCAACCAATTGAGTCTTGATCACTTCGCGATCTAGACTAGCTAGCTGAGCTGCTTCGAACTTATCAAATGTAACCTGCTCTTCACCTGCCACTTCAATCACTACTGATTGAAGAACACGTTTAGCGCCACGGTTAACTTCGATCACTTTACCGGCTGCTGGAGCAGTGAACTTCACGCCTGGGTTCTTCTTGTCTTCAAAAAGAACTTGCGCTTTTTTCACTTCATCGCCAACGCGGACATGCATGGTAGGACGCATGCCAACGTACTCTTCGCCAAGCAAGGCGACTTTTTTGATGGACTTACCATCATTAATCACCTGGGTAGGAGCTCCTGCAATAGGAAGATCCAAACCCTTCTTTATTGTAATCATACGCACTTGCACTACTTTTATCGGGAAAAAGATTCTTTGTTTGCGTAACTTTTAGACACGACATTAGTGTCCGGTTTCGGTGCTGTTTTAAACACCAAAATCGCAACATCCTAGTAAAAATCTCATCACAAATTGAAAGCGAGATTTATCAGGTGCGATAGTCTAGCATTTTTTAGGAATACGATGCCATGACCAAAGATAGGATAAGTAGGGATATTTGAAAGGAATTGAGGTTAAAAGGCTAAATATTAGTCATAACTTTGAGCCATCGCACAAAGAAAAGTAACCATACGGTTTGCATTGACCTTCTTCATTAACAAAGTGAAACAATCCATTTTAATTACTCTCATGACAGCCAATTGTTTACACAATGTTACTAGAGATATCTCAAAGTAATACTAGCACGAAATAATCCACCTACTCTTCTTTCGAACCACCTAGACACATAGGGCTATCAGGGGAAAAACCGTGCTGCTTTGTCCATTCATCAGGTGTATAAGTGTGAATCGCTAAAGCGTGAATATGATGAGCAAGTTCATCTGCTAAAATCTGGTTAACCATGCGATGGCGTGCAATTAAACGTTTTTCTTCAAACTCATCACTAACAATAATCACTTTGAAATGACTTTCACTGCCTGAAGGAACGTTATGCATATAACTTTCATTCAGCACTTCTAGATGACTTGGTTTTAACGCAGTATTGATTTTTGATTCAATGACTTCCTGGATCATATTCTTCTTCTCATCTTTTGTTAATAAAGTGACATATTCACGTCTAAGAGAAGTGATATCATAAGCTCACTTATGCCTGAACCCAAGGTTTTAGTTTCTTGTTTTCCCGCCTTCTGAGACAATTCACTTTTCCAATCACCCAGTAACCTTGCAAAAATGAAAACTGAGCTTACGCTTCATGACCGTACTTTAACGCTATACCGTTACCCTAAGCTAGCCAATGAATCTTTACAGGCTTGGGACGCAGGTGATGAATACCTAATCAATTATGTTGAACAGGAGCTGCAATTAGAGCCTGGAAAGCATGTCTTAATTTTAAACGATCAGTTCGGTGCCTTGTCCTGTTGGTTTTCACGACAACATCAGGTGAGCATGATGAGTGACTCACACATCTCTCACTTAGCTACACTCAAAAACTTACAACGAAATCAATGTAATAAAGTCCATTTTCATTCCACCATGGACACTATTCCTGATAACGTTGATCTTGTCCTTTATCAGCTCCCAAAAAATAATCGCCATTTAGTTTGGCAACTGACCCAGCTCAGGCAGTCATTGCCAGAAACCTGCCCAATTATCGCAGTAAACAAAGTTCGTGAAATTCACACTTCTACGCTAAAGCTATTTGATAAATACTTAGGTGATACCACAACATCTTTAGCATGGAAAAAACATCGCCTTGTTTTTAGCAAAGCAAATTGTCAGCCAGTCAAGCCCGTGGATGAATCAGCCACATGGACTATTGATGAATTAGGCATTGAATTGCAAAACCTTGCCAACGTTTATTCCGGAGAGAGCTTAGACCTAGGAGCAAGATTCATCTTGCAACATTTGCCGCAAGACCCAGAATTAAGTGATTTTGTTGATTTAGGTTGTGGTAATGGGGTTTTGTCTGTCGCACTTGGGCGTTTAAACCCACAGGCAAAAATAACATGTGTTGATGAAAGTCATATGGCGGTGGAGTCTGCAAAACGAAATTTAATTCACAACTTAGGCCAAGAACGAGATATTCACTGTATCGCCAACAACTGCCTTGACGGTTTTACTAAAAACAGCGCTAGCCTCGTGGTTTGTAACCCGCCGTTTCATCAACAACAAACCGTCACGGATCATATCGCTTGGCAAATGTTCTGTGATGCAAAGCATGTTCTGAAAACCGGTGGCCAATTATTAGTTATCGGTAACCGTCACCTCGGCTACGATGGGAAGTTAAGTCGGTTATTTGGCAAGTCGAATGTAGAGATTGTCGCATCAAACAAGAAATTTGTTATTTTACAAGCGACTAAATAGTTAACTATTATCTCTCTAGTTATTGAATTCTCACTTGAGAGTAAAAGAAAAAGGAAAAAATGATGAGAAAACTGGTTCTCGCTGCGTCAATGGTTCTACTTACAGCTTGTTCCGCTCCACAACAAGAGCAAGTTAATTTTATGCCTCAAGCCGAGCTGAGCACAAACAGCTTAGTTAAAGGCAAAACGTATTCTTTAACCAGTAAAGATGTACGCGCGGCTCAATATGTCGCTTTGGTTGACAGTGGTCGCTCTAACATTGAGCCGATCCATGCAAAACAAAATATTCGCATTACGTTAGAAAACGCACTGCAACAACTGTTTCAGTCTCAAGGCTTCCACAGCACAGTAAGTAGCCAGAATTCAATTGAAGTTGAAGTTCAAGAAGCGTTAGTGACGGTTAAGCATTCAGTGATGGAGAATCAAATGGATGCGAAAATCGTTCTCGAAGTCACCGCTGAAACACCTGCTGGCAAGTTAGTAAAAACTTACACTGGTACAGGTAAACGCAATGGAGCTTTAAGTGCTTCAAACGATGATATCGAAGAAGTGCTAAATGACGTGGCTAACCTTGTACTCAAAGAAGTAGCCAATGATCGCGAATTACAAAACTACATGAGTGAGCGCTTCTAAATATGTGGAAATTACTGATTGCTTCTCTGGCTCTTATCAGCCAGCTGGCTGTGGCTGGGCCTAAAGTGATGTTTGAAACAAACCTTGGACCATTTGTTGTCGAACTAAATAGTGAAAAAGCCCCAATAACAGCCGCTAACTTCCTTAAATACGTTAAAGATGGTAGCTATGTTGGTAGCCAATTCCATCGTGTAATTCCGGGATTTATGGCTCAAGGTGGTGGTTTTGATAAAAACATGAAGATGTTAAAAACTTATGCCCCGATCAAAAATGAAGCTTCAAATGGATTAAAAAACGAAGTTGCTACTGTTGCTATGGCTCGCACCAACGATCCTGACTCCGCAACCCGCCAGTTTTTCATCAACTACAATAACAACACCTTTCTTGACTATGACCAACAACCTCCCGGTTATGCAGTTTTTGGTAAAGTGACTCAAGGTTTTGATGTTGTGAAACAAATGGCCACCAAACCAACGCATAATGTGGGTCGCTATCAGAATGTACCGGTTCAACCCATTATTATTATCAATGCAACGGTACTTAAGTAACTCATCAAGGCTCTGAACGATACAGAGCCTTTTCTATTTTTATAAATAAGGACTTATTTATGTCTTCAAGCTCTTCTTCTTTATCTTGGGCTGAGACGATTCGCAGCTACATGGATAAACGCTTGCTGTGGGTCTTCATGTTGGGTTGTTCCAGTGGCTTCCCGTGGGTACTCATCGGCTCCAATATGTCTGGCTGGCTAAAAGATGCGGGATTAACACGCGCTGCGATTGGTTACTTTGGTAGTGTATTTGCTGTTTATGCCATTAACTTTCTATGGGCACCTTTAGTGGATCGCGTAAAGCTTCCTGTTTTACACGCTGTACTTGGGCAAAGACGTAGCTGGATTTTCCTTTGTCAATCCGTGGTTCTAGTTTGTACTTTATTAATTGCAGGCGTTGACCCATCTAAAAACTTAATGCTGACCTCTATGTTGGCGCTTGGAATTGCAATCTCTTCCGCAACACAAGATATTGCCATTGATGCTTTCCGTATCGACACTTTCCCTAAATCTGAGCCATCAAAACTTCCTCAAGCCTCAGCTATGGCTGTAATTGGTTGGTGGACAGGTTACTCACTACCCGGTTATCTGGCGTTTATTAATGCTGATTCCATCGGCTGGAATGGGGTTTACTACGGCATGGCTGCCATTGTGGGCTTATTGATGGTGTTCACCTTGCTTGTAGGCGAGCCAAAAACACAGCGAGATGCATTACAACAACAAGCAGAAAAGCGCCACTCGGATGTGGTTGGGAATCGAGTGATTGCTTGGTTAACCGTAACCGTTGCTGAACCATTTTTGGACTTTTTCAGAAGAAATGGTTTCCGCGTTGCCCTTACGCTACTGCTGTTTGTTTTCCTATTTAAAATTGGAGAAGCTTTCCTTGGTCGAATGTCGATAACATTCTATAAAGAAATCGGCTTTTCAAACGAACAAATTGGCTACTATTCCAAGTTGATTGGATGGGGACTAACCATTCTATTTACCTTATTAGGCAGTATGGTCAACGTGAAATTCGGTATTGTTCGCGGTTTGATGATTGGCGGCATTGCAATGGCAGCAAGTAACCTGATGTTCTCTTGGATTGCCAACGTAGGACCGAATGAGCAGCTATTTTTAGCGACTTTGGTTGTCGATAACTTTACCTCTGCGTTTTCTACCGTGGCCTTTGTTTCTTTCTTAACCGTCGTTACTGGGCAAGCCTTCTCTGCAACACAATATGCATTATTAGCTTCCTTGGGGAACTTTGGTCGAACAACATTGGCGTCATTCAGTGGTGAGCTCGTTGATTACCTCAATGATTGGTCAACCTTCTTCATTTTAACCGCATTGATGGTAATACCTAGCCTAATCATGTTGTACTCGCTACGACATTACTTTACCAACATGCTAGAGAAAGCCAAAGCCAACGCTGCAGATGAAGAAGCTAAACTCTCTTCTCAGGAAACGACTAACTAGTCATCTCATTTAAAAAGGGTTGCACTAGTGCAACCCTTTTTATTTCGCTTAATATGCCTGTTGTATCCCTTATTAAGGGTACATTCCTTTACCAAATCGATTGAAAATACGCGCAACACCCTGAGTAAATAGCATCGGTTCCGTCAAAATCGCTAAACATAAGCAATCCTCCCCAACGTTTGTATATGGTGAATGCACAGTGCGCGTATCTCGAACAATAAAATCACCCGCTTCATAATGCCCATCTTCATCACTGAAACCACCATGAAGTATCAATGTCGATTCAACTCCCTTGTGCGTATGATGGGGGATTTGAACCTCTTCACCGATGTACAACAAGCTTACCCGGGCTTTCTCACCAATATCAATCGTGGAACTATAAACGCGCCCACCATAGCTTCGCCAACTGCCGAGTTGATCAGTAAAACGGCTCAATGCACGAGGCAAATGAAAAGACTTACCGTTAACTTCTACCTCAGGTGGAGATTCTAGGAGAACCCTACCAACCTCTTCTTGAGGTAATGCCGTGATCTGACTCAGCATATTATCAAACGAACAATCCAACTCACTCTTGAGGCCGCTATCTAAGCTTAAAGATTGTTTTGCCAACGACTCCTCAGCTTGAGCCACAATCGCTTTACATTGCGGGCAGGTTTCTAGGTGAATCGCAATGGCAAAACCGTTGGCAGCATCAATAGAACCCTCAGCATAAGCTTGTAACAAGTGTTTGTCTGGATGATGATTCATAATTGACCCACCTTTATCGAATGCCTTAATTTTTCCACGGCTAACCTCAGCCTCGACTTCACCGTACCAACTGGAATATCAAATCGCTCAGCAACAGCGTGATGAGGCAACTCCTCCAAGTAAACCGCCTCCACAACCTGTCTTTGTGCTTCTGGTAGTGTTTGCAAAAATTTAACCACCTGCTCTTTCATTAGATCATGTTCTGGCGTGTAGTGCTCTACCATTTCAGGAGGGCTCACATCTTCAGGCCAAATATCTTGGGCTAACAATAAAGAGGCTGAACCTTTCTGCTTACGTAATGTGTCAAAACATTGATTTCTGACGATAGTATAAATCCAAGTCGACAACGCACTCTTGTTACCATCAAATAGGTGACTTTTCTGCCACACAATCGCCAATGACTCCTGTACCAACTCTATTGCGACTTGTTCATTTCTCAGTTGTTTGAAAGCAAAACTCTTTAACTTGGGAGCAAAAAAACGAAATATAAGCTCAAAGGCATGCTTGTCTTTGGACTTCACTCGCTCCATACACTCAATCCAGTCTGCTTTGGAAAAGTTCGTTGGCTCTTTGTTTTCCATCTAGGTACCTCAGTGCGAACTTATCATTCTTATTATTAGAATACGCGCCCCTAAAAAAAACGATCAATTTAATCTGCAATTTTTATCGGATACCGCATTCATCACATACTCTAACGCTTTAGTACCATCCTCTTCTTTTAATAGGTGTTCAGATTCTTTCTTAGCTAATGGCAGTAACTCTAGCCAACGTTGGACGACCCAACTAATGTCATCAAAACGTCTTTCATCATAATGCTGAGCAAGCTGTGGAATATTGATAAACAAGGCTTCCAACTTTTTCACTAATGGCGCATAACTCAGAGCATCACTCTGCATTGACCAGGAAGGCAAATAATTTACTTTCGCCCAACGTAATCCATCGTAATCATGACGAAGAGTTTCAATTTCAAATCGCTGCTCGCCAACAACAGATAACCCTAAGACACCACCAGAAAGCCATTCATAATCGACAATCCTAACCAAGGTCCCAACCTTAGAGATGTTTTGCTCTTCAACGTCGTACAAGCAAACACCAAAAGTTGCTGCCGACATTGAGGCTATTCTTACTAAACGTCGATAGCGAGACTCAAATATTCTCAGCTTTACAACACCATCCGGTAATACAATCGCGTTGATAGGAAATAGCATTATTTCTGTCATGAACACTCCAAAATACAACCTTTCAGTAACATGTACGTTGAAAGAGACAAAGAGATCACTAACTAGAAATGTTGGTTATTCGATAAACATAAAAAATCAAGTAAACGCTTGCGTAAACGATACCCATATCACTTTGTGTGCAAATCACTGAAACCTTGCATCTGACTCATTTTTAATATCAACAATGTGACTACGATCACTCGATTTATATTTTTTTACACTCTATAGCACTTCAAATTGAGATTTTTATCGATATTATTCGCCGCAGACAATAAATAGCAGCCAATGTGCAACCCACGACATAGGTTAGCTAAATGTAAAATAAACAGACATAGAGAGTTCCCTTATGCGTAAATCACTTTTAGCTCTTAGCCTGCTTGCAGCAACTTCTGCACCAGCTCTAGCTGCTGACTACTCAGACGGCGATATCCACAAAAACGATTACAAGTGGCTTCAGTTTAACCTTATGGGTGCTTTCGATGAGCTACCAGGCGAGTCAAGCCATGACTATTTAGAAATGGAGTTTGGTGGTCGTTCAGGTATCTTCGATCTATACGGTTACGTTGATGTATTTAACCTAACTTCAGATAAAGGTAGCGATAAAGCTGGCGATCCAAAAATCTTTATGAAGTTTGCACCGCGTATGTCGCTAGACGCTCTAACAGGTGCAGATCTTTCATTTGGTCCAGTTCAAGAAGTATACGTTGCAACGCTATTTGAATGGGATGGTACTGACTACAAAACAAACCCATTCTCAGTAAACAACCAAAAAGTTGGTATTGGCTCTGACGTAAATGTGCCTTGGTTAGGCAAAATTGGCCTAAACCTATACGGAAACTACGATGGTAACCGTAAAGATTGGAATGGTTTCCAGATCTCGACAAACTGGTTTAAACCTTTCTACTTCTTCGAAAATGGTTCATTCATTTCTTACCAAGGTTACATTGATTACCAATTTGGCATGAAGGATGAGTACTCAACAGCGAGTAACGGTGGTGCGATGTTTAATGGTATCTACTGGCACTCAGACCGCTTCGCTGTAGGTTACGGTTTGAAAGGATACAAAGACGTATACGGCATCAAAGATAGTGACGGTTTCAAATCAACAGGCTTTGGCCACTACGTTGCAGTAACTTACAAGTTCTAAGCAAGTAGAATAAAACAACACTTAATAAATGGCGCTATTTAGCGCCATTTTTATTTGCTTTCCCAATCCCACCCATTATCCTTGCTGCAAAGCTTTTTACCGAGAACATTGGGTGAATATTGTCATTCTAGGCCCGGGAGCCATTGGCTCACTGTGGGCGATCAAACTCAAACACGCAGGACACCAAGTTTCTCTTTGGGGGACGTCTCAATCAGAAACAGCATCAGTACAGTTAGATCAAAACGAACCAGAAGTGTTTGCTCACCGCAGAACCCAATCGCTTTCTCAAGCAGATCTCCTTCTAGTGACCGTTAAAGCATGGCAAGTAGAAACGGCGATCACACCACTAATCCCATGGCTACACAGTGATACCATAATTACTCTTATGCATAATGGAATGGGCACAGCAGAGATCGTCGCACAGTTGCTACCAAAGAATCCCATTATTCTTGCAACTACTACGCATGGGGCCTATAAATCGACTAAATCGCAGGTTCATCACACGGGCTCAGGTCATACCCAGCTCGGTGGCTATAACTCGTTAGGTAAGCAATGCGACTTTTTAGCCAAGGTATTCCAACACGCTTTGGCACCTGTCAGTTGGAATCAAGATATTCGCCAAGCACTGTGGACGAAACTGGCGGTCAACTGCGCTATTAATCCATTAACGGGTCTCCATCAATTTAAGAATGGTCAACTGACTCAAGAAAAATGGCGAACAACACTTCGAGAACTCACTCAAGAGTTGGTTGAAGTCATGACGCTTGAACACATCGACACCAACCCTAAAGAGCTACTTGAAACGATACTGAATGTCGCACAAGCCACCAGCGAGAACTACTCTTCAATGAGGCAAGATATTGCTCATCAACGTCAAACTGAAATTGACTTCATTACTGGGTACATGCTGCAGCAAGCTGACAAACATCACATTGAAACACCAAAAAACCGCGACTTGTATAACCGCATCAAACAAATAGAAAACAGTTGGAAAGAATCATGAGTAAGAAAATTCTCGTCCCTATTGCCTCTGGAACTGAAGAGATGGAGGCCGTCACCATTATCGATATGATGGTTCGCGCAGGTTATGATATCGTCGTTGCAAGTGCTGATTCCGACGGCAAACTTACAATGCAAGCTTCTCGTGGCGTCACTCTAACCGCTGACTGTAAACTCGTAGATATCGCAGATGATGAGTTTGATGCGATTGTACTTCCTGGTGGTGTCGGTGGTTCGGAAACGTTTAGAGATAGCACCGTTTTGGTTGAGATTGTTCGCCAACAAATGTACGAAGGGAAATTAGTTGCAGCAATCTGTGCCGCGCCCGCGCTGGTTCTTCAACATCACCAGCTCTACCCTGATGCACTAATGACCTGCCATCCAAGTTTTCAATCTCACATCCCTGAGCAGAAATGGCGAGTGAAGCGTGTGACTATTGACGTTAATCATAATCTGATCACAAGCCAAGGCCCTGGAACTGCACTTGAATTCGCAATGGAGATCATCATTCGCCTTTCAGGAAAAGAGCATGCTTGGACAGTTGCAGAACCTATGATTACCATCCCGACCCTGCAATATCACAAGTTGGGTGATGAAGCATGCTAGATGTAAAAGCAATTAGAGCGCAGTTTCCAGCCTTAACTCAGCAAGTGAACGGGCAATCTTTAGTTTACCTCGACAGCGCAGCTACAACCCAAAAACCCCAACAAGTGATCGACACCATCACTCAGTACTACAGCCATCAAAATGCAAACGTGCATCGTGGCAGCCATAGCCTCACCGCTCATGCTACCACTGAATTCGAGGCTGCTCGTAGCCATGTTGCCGACTTCATCGGTGCAATAAACAGTAAAGAAATCATCTGGACACGAGGGGCAACTGAAGCGTTAAACCTGATCGCGCAAACTTATGCCAGAAACACCCTGCAAGCTGGTGATGAAATACTGGTTAGCGAAATGGAGCATCATGCCAATATCGTACCTTGGCAAATTGTCGCCGAACAAACAGGGGCGAAAGTCATTAAAATCCCGATGACAAAAGAGTGTCGTTTTGATCTGAATGCCTTTCACTCGTTACTTTCAGAAAAAACACGTATTGTGGCAGTGGCTCATATTACCAATGTGACCGGAACGCGCTTACCAATCGAGAAAATTATTGAGCTTACGCACCAATACGGTGCCATTGCAGTGATTGACGGTTCTCAAGGCATTGTTCATGAACACGTTAATGTACACAATCTCGATGCCGATTTTTACGTATTCTCAGGTCATAAGCTCTATGCTCCCACAGGCATTGGTGTACTGTATGGCAAACAAGCGTTGTTAGAATCCATGCCGCCTTGGCACGGTGGTGGCAAGATGGTAGAGCGAGTCTCGTTTGAAAAAACAACCTTCTCACAACTTCCGGGAAAGTTTGAAGCAGGCACCCCTAATGTTGCCGGTGCCATTGCATTGAGTTCAGCTATCGCTTGGTATCAACAATATGATCAAGCAGACGTAGAATGTCATATACATCACCTTCAGCAACTAGCATATAATGCCCTCTCTTCAATTGAAGACATTCAGGTTATTGGCTATCAGGTCAATGCTTCAGTGCTCACCTTTGTGATGGATGGGGTTCATCATCAAGATATGGCCACATTACTGGATCAACAAGGTATTGCAGTTAGAGCCGGGCATCATTGCGCCCATCCTTTAATGGATGCTCTTGGCCTTTCTGGAACCATCAGAGTGTCGTTTGGCCCTTACAATACTGAAGAAGATGTTGCTCTGCTCATCAATGCCGTCCACAGAGCAGCTGACATGCTATAAAACAAAAAGCCTCAGCAATTGCTGAGGCTTCTTCTTAATGTATTGTGATTATTTGCGTGGGCAAATTTCAGCTTGAGGGAAAAAGTATTCTATTTCTCTTGCTGCAGATACTGGGCTATCTGAACCATGGACTGAGTTATGACGCATGCTCAATGCGTAATCCGCACGAATCGTACCTGTCGCCGCTTCTTCCGGGTTGGTTTTACCCATTAGCTCACGATAATTCGCTATCGCATTTTCACCTTCAAGTACTTGAACCATGATTGGCCCAGAAGTCATAAAGGCTTTCAGATCGTCAAAGAAGGGCTTTCCTTCATGTTCAGCGTAAAACCCACTGGCTTGTTCTTCCGTTAAATGAACCATTTTTGCAGCAATAATACGTAATCCGGCTTGTTCAATACGATGATAGATTTCACCAATAAGATTACGTTCTACAGCGTCGGGCTTGATAATAGAAAAAGTTCTTTCTAGAGCCATAAGGTATCCTTTTACTTCGTTCTTTGTAGTTATAGTAAGCAGCCATTTCAGGCTGCTCAAAGCTTTTATTTAGCTTGTTCAGTAAGAATGCGAGCCAGAGTACGTACGCCCATACCTGTCGCGCCAGCTGCCCACTTATCCGATGCCGATTTACGGTAAGTCCCTGCACAGTCAAAGTGTAACCAGCCTTTCTTGTAATCTTCAACAAAGTAAGACAAGAATGCCGCAGCCGTGCTTGCACCAGGAGAGTAATCACCAGAGCTAATATTAGACAAGTCAGCAAAGTTTGAAGGTAGCATACCACGATGAAAATCAGCCAATGGCAATGACCATAGCCCTTCTTTCTCATGATTTGCAGCAGTAAGAGCTTGGTGAGACAGCTCATCATCAAAGCTCATTAATGCATGGTAATCATTACCCAGAGCATTCTTCGCAGCCCCTGTTAGCGTTGCACAGTCAATGATCAGCTCAGGCTTCTGTTCACTTGCGTAGATAAGACCGTCAGCCAATACTAATCGACCTTCCGCATCGGTATTCATGATCTCAACCGTCTTACCATTTTTATAAGTAATGATGTCACCAAGTTTAAGTGCACGACCAGAGATCATATTCTCAGCGCAGCAAAGGATCAGCTTCACACGTTTATTTAAACCGCGCATGATCGCAAGCCCTAAACCACCTGTGATAGTACCCGCGCCGCCCATGTCAGCTTTCATCGCGGTCATAAAGTTAGATGGTTTAATGCTATAACCACCTGAATCAAACGTAATGCCTTTACCCACTAAACATGCGTATACTGGCGCGTTTTCATCACCCGTTGGGTTAAAATCTAGCTGCAGCATGGCTGACGTGCGTGAAGAGCCTCGACCTACCGCATAAACACCTTCCCACCCTTCGGTAAGTAAGTCTTTATCTTTTACAACTTTTGCTGTCACTGTGCCTTCAGGTGCAACAGACTTAATAAACTCAGCAGCCATGGTTGCAAGCTGACGTGGTGCAACTTCTTCAGCTGGCTTATTGATGATATCGCGAACAAATTCTGTCGCGCTAATGCGAGCCTTCAGTTCGGCTTCGTCTTCTTCACTTAACGCTGTCCACTCTAGTGTCGCCTTTTTCTTTGGCGCTCGGTATCCTTGTTGGAATGCCCAAACTGTTTCTAAGTCCCAGCCATTACCCGCCAAAAATACCGCTTGAATGCCTTGCCCTTCAAGCTTGCGCGCAGCACGTTGAATCGCACCGAGATCATGACCTTCCCCAAGGTGGATCGTTGCCCCACTCTCGTTGAAAGATAGAATTGCTTTATCGCCCCATTGGGCAGCCGCCGCTTCTTGGCTTAAATATACCGACATCTGTGTAGACATGGTTTCTCCTTGTCTTAATTAGTGTTTTGTCGCCATTATTGTAGTAACTAACGGATGTTAGCATTATGTAGGGTTAAAATGTCAATTTGATAAAGAAACGGACCCGAAGGTCCGTTTCTTTTAGTAAAATTTGTTAACTCTGTGAGATTTCTAGTCCATCTCATCCATCCAGCACAGAATAACCGCTTCTAGAACCTTTTCATTACAATGGCTTGGCTCATCGTCAAACTCATCTAGTTCCATGATCCACTGGTGGAGATCGGTAAAACGTACAGTTTTAGGATCTAAATCAGGAAACTTATCACAAAGCTCAATCGCGATGTCGCGTGAATCTGTCCATTTCATTGCTCGTCTTCCTTTTGCTTCATCCCTTATATTGGGGAGATAGTATTAGTGATCTTCTGATGCGTGGTTTAGCGTGTATTTAGGGATCTCGACAACCAAGTCTTCATCCGCTACTTTCGCTTGGCATCCAAGGCGAGACTCAGGCTCCAGACCCCATGCTTTATCTAGCATGTCGTCTTCTAGCTCTTCACTCTCTTCTAGCGAATCAAAACCTTCACGAATGATCACATGACAGGTAGTGCATGCACATGATTTTTCACATGCATGCTCGATACCAATGCCATTTTTTAGTGCTACGTCTAGAACGGTGTCACCAGTGTTTGCTTCCAACACTGCACCCTCTGGGCACAAATCTTCGTGTGGTAATACAATAATCTTAGGCATAACTACTTATCTCTTATATATCATTAACTGACTGACCTGACAGTGCAGCTCGAATCGATTTATCCATACGGCGCGACGCAAAATCTTGGCTTGCTTTGTCGGTGTCTTTGATGCCTTGCTCGATGGCGTCCGCATCTTCGCCGTTGCGCAGTTCAATCAGCGCTTCAATCACTTTTACTAGGTCTTGTCTCTCTTGGTCTGATAGTAGTTCATCACCATCAGCTTGCATCGCTGCAATCAAGCCTTCAATCACACGGTCCGCTTCTACGCGCTGCTCGGCCAGTGCGCGAGCTTGCATGTCTTCTTTCGCGTAAGTCATCGAGTCACGCAGCATGTTTGCGACTTCATTATCACTTAGACCGTAAGAAGGTTTCACTTGGATTTCAGCCTGAATACCCGTGCTCTTTTCCATCGCAGTGACAGACAACAGGCCATCAGCATCCACTTGGTACGTCACGCGAATGTGTGCAGCACCAGCCGCCATCGGTGGAATGCCTTTTAATGAGAAACGAGCCAGTGAACGACAGTCATCCACCATTTCTCGTTCACCTTGTACGGTGTGCACGCTCATTGCCGTTTGACCATCTTTGAACGTCGTAAACTCTTGCGCACGAGCCACAGGAATAGTGGTGTTACGTGGAATGATTTTCTCAACCAAGCCGCCCATGGTTTCAATACCAAGAGATAAAGGAATAACGTCCAGAAGCAGCATCTCAGAGTCAGGTTTGTTACCCGCTAGGATATCTGCTTGAATACCCGCGCCGATTGCAACAACTTCATCTGGGTTAATGCTTGTCAGTGGTGTACGACCGAAGAATTCGCCTACCATTTCACGAACAAGCAATGTGCGAGTTGAACCGCCAACCATAACCGCTTCAAGTACGTCTTCCGCATCCACATCCGCATCTTTCAATGCACGACGGCAAGACATCAGGGTTTTCTTCACTAGCGGACGAATCAGATCTTCGAACTGCTCGCGAGTCACAGAACCTTTCCAACCAAATACATCAACATCAACACTGTCTTGCTCAGAGAAAGCAATCTTAGTTGCTGTTGCAATGTTCAGTAGTGCACGGTTTTTCTCAGCAGAAAGCGGCGCTTCTAGACCAGCTTGCTCCATTAGGTAATCCGCTAATAGGTGGTCAAAATCATCACCGCCTAGCGCAGAATCACCACCTGTTGCTAATACTTCAAATACGCCTTTTGACAAACGTAGGATGGAGATATCGAACGTACCGCCACCTAGATCGTAAACCGCAATCACGCCCTCTTGACCAGAGTCTAGGCCGTAAGCGATCGCTGCAGCTGTCGGCTCGTTAAGCAGACGTAGCACATGAAGCCCCGCCAATTTCGCCGCATCTTTTGTACCAGCACGTTGAGCATCATCAAAGTAAGCAGGAACAGTAATAACCACGCCAGCTAACTCGCCACCTAGTGTCTCTTCTGCACGTTTGCCTAGTGATTTAAGAATGTCGGCAGACACTTCAATCGGGTTCTTGTCACCTTGCGCAGTTTGCAGAATAGGCAGACCTTTGTCGCTTTCTTTAAATTGGTAAGGCAAAGATGGGTAGCGAGCTTGAATGTCTTTTAATGAACGACCAATTAGACGTTTTACCGAAATAATGGTGTTTTCTGGTTCTTGCTCTGCTTTTGCTTTGGCCTCATAACCAACTAACGCCGTATCTTGTACGTAGTTCACCACAGACGGCAAAATGCTACGACCTTGGTCATCTGTCAGTGTTTTTGCGTCGCCGCTGCGAACAGATGCAACCAAAGAGTTGGTGGTACCTAAGTCGATACCCGCTGCTAACTTGTGCTCATGAGGTGCCGAGCTTTGGCCCGGTTCTGCGATTTGAAGTAGTGCCATGATGGGTCCTTGTCGCGCTAACTAGCCGAGGAGTTTATCTTCAACCAGTTCAATTTCGTTCTTTAGCTTGGCAATGAATTTGAGTTTACGAACTCGGTCTGCAGCTTCCGCCCAAAGACCTTGATCAAGTTCTTGTTCTACACTCGCCAAATGCTGTTTGTACATTTTGCTGACCTTAGAATCGAAGTCAAAAAGCGCTGATTCAGGATCAGAGCTGTCAGCAATGTCTTCCAGTTCTTCACGCAATTCCATTTGCTCCATTAGGAACATTGGGTCTTGCATGGTTTGTTGCTCACCACGAATTTCTGTGCCATTTTCTGCCAGAATGTATTCAGCGCGAGAGATAGGATGTTTAAGTACTTGATACGCATCGTTGATTTGCGCTGCTTTTTGAACCGCCATCAAACGGTCGCGTTCAGAGGCGGTCGCAAAGTTGTCTGGGTGGAAGCGTTTTTGCAGTTCTCGGAACTGAGAAGAAAGAAGGCTACCATCCAGCTGAAACTGACTTGGTAGCCCAAATAATTCAAAGTGATTCATTAAGATCGGGTCCTAGTAACGCCTTCTGGACTCGTTTGCCCAGAAGGACAATCAATTAGACGTTGAAGCTTTCACCACAACCACATTCACTTTTCGCGTTCGGGTTGTTGAACTCAAAACCTTCATTCAACCCTTCCTTAACGTAATCCAGCTCAGTACCGTCTAGGTATACTAGGCTTTTCTTATCAATGATGATCTTCAGGCCTGAGTGATCGAATACTTCGTCTTCTTCATTTAGATCATCAACAAACTCAAGTACATAAGCCATACCGGAACAGCCTGTCGTCTTCACTCCAAGACGCAAACCGATCCCTTTACCTCGGTTATCTAGGAATGCTTTTACGCGACTTGCCGCTGTTTCTGTCATTGTGATGGCCATACTGCACCTTAGTCTGTCTAAATTACGTTTCGGAATGGGAGCACGGCTCCCATTATATACAGATTACTTAATCTTGGTGTTTTTTCTTGTAGTCAGCAACCGCTGCTTTAATCGCATCTTCTGCCAAAATTGAGCAGTGTACTTTCACTGGTGGTAATTCAAGCTCTTCTGCAATTTCAGCATTTTTAATCGCTGCCGCTTCATCAATACTCTTACCCTTAACCCACTCAGTCACAAGAGAGCTTGAAGCGATTGCACTACCACAACCGTATGTTTTGAATTTCGCATCTTCAATGATGCCTTCTGGCGTCACTTTGATTTGAAGCTTCATTACGTCACCACAAGCTGGCGCGCCAACCATGCCGCTGCCTACTGCTGGGTCTTCTTTATCGAACGAACCAACGTTACGTGGGTTCTCGTAGTGATCAATTACTTTTTCGCTATATGCCATGATAAATTACCTCGAATCCTCTACCTTTCCTTGGAATGATTAATGGTGAGCCCATTCAACAGTGCTCAAATCAATCCCTTCTTTGTACATATCCCATAGAGGAGACATGTCACGTAGCTTTGTAACGGCTACGCGGATTTGTTCAATTGCATAATCAATTTCTGCTTCAGTCGTGAAACGACCAAATGAGAAACGTACTGAGCTGTGCGCTAATTCGTCATCTAGACCAAGTGCACGAAGAACGTAAGATGGTTCTAAGCTCGCTGATGTACAAGCACTACCAGAAGAAACGGCTAGGTCTTTCAGTGACATCAGTAGAGATTCACCTTCTACGAATGCAAAGCTCACGTTTAGGTTGTGTGGAACACGCTGCTCTAGGTCACCGTTCACCGTTACTGCTTCTAGATCTTTAACGCCATCGAGAAGACGGTTACGAAGTGCTAGCGCGTGATCGTAATCTTTTTGCATGTCTTCTTTCGCTACACGGAACGCTTCACCCATACCCACGATTTGGTGTGTTGGAAGTGTACCCGAACGGAAACCACGCTCATGACCACCACCGTGCATTTGCGCTTCCAGACGGATACGAGGCTTACGACGTACGTAAAGTGCGCCAATGCCTTTAGGACCGTATACTTTGTGCGCAGACAGTGAAATTAGGTCAACTTTCAATTCTTGAACATCGATTGGTAGTTTGCCCGCAGACTGTGCAGCATCCACATGGAAAACAATCTTACGTTCACGACATAGCTCGCCGATTGCAGCGATGTCTTGGATGACACCAATCTCGTTGTTAACGTGCATGATTGATACTAAAACAGTGTCTTCACGCATTGCTGCTTGAAGTTTGTTTAGATCGATCAGACCGTTTGATTCTGGCTCTAGGTAAGTCACTTCAAAGCCTTCGCGTTCTAGTTGACGACATGGGTCAAGTACCGCTTTATGCTCTGTTTTACAAGTGATTACGTGTTTACCCTTCTTAGAGTAAAAATGTGCTGCACCTTTAATAGCAAGGTTGTCAGACTCTGTCGCTCCAGATGTGAATACAATTTCGCGAGGATCTGCATTTAGGAGGTCTGCAATTTGTTCACGAGCGGTATCTACTGCTTCTTCTGCCTGCCAGCCGTAACGATGTGAACGAGATGCTGGGTTACCAAAGGTACCATCCATCGTCATGTACTGAACCATTTTCTCAGCAACACGAGGATCCACAGGGCATGTTGCCGAATAGTCTAGATAAATAGGCAGTTTCATTCTCTACTCCAATGTAAAAACACTGACCGCATTACGAGCGGGCATTTACACCAATGGGTGCGGTGTTGATTTTTTTATTTGCCAACCCATGATTGATCGCCAAATCAACATCTTGACGATCTGAAATTTCAAGGACTTCGTTATCTCGCATCAGTTCACCCAAAGTGATGTTGTTCAAAAAACCACTGATTCGAGAACTTAAATCACGCCACAAAGTGTGCGTTAAACAGCGACTACCACCTTGGCAATCACCCTTACCGTTGCATTTAGTTGCATCAACCGACTCATCTACAGCCGCGATCACTGTTCCGATAGCAATTGTATCTGCTTCTGCACCTAAGCGGTAACCACCACCAGGGCCTCGAACGCTCGCAACCAAGCCTGCTTTACGCAACTTAGAAAACAGTTGTTCTAGGTATGAAAGAGAAATTCCCTGACGTTCAGAAATATCAGCAAGAGGTACTGGGCTTTGCTGTGAATGTAACGCAACGTCCAGCATGGCTGTAACAGCATATCTTCCTTTAGATGTAAGTCTCATAACTCACCCGTATCCACATCGTTTATGTACCATGAAGTTTTTCATAACCACATAAATTGGTCAAGTATTTATTTGACTAAATTAGTCAGGTATTTAACCATTAAATTAATATGGATTAGTTAGTTCGATATCTTACGCTCTATTGCAGTTAGAATGCCTCGTAAAATATTGAGCTCTTGGCTCTCTGGTCTAGCACGACTGAACAAGCGACGAATCTTATTCATGACTTTTCCGGGCTGTTGCTCTTTTAAAAACTGGGTATTGAGCATCACTTTTTCAAGGTGTGCATAAAAAAGTTCGAGCTCTTTATGTCTTGGGTAATCATGCTCTGGTTGAACTGGATATTCAGCCGCTTGATCCTCCAAAAATGCCATTCTTATTTCATAGCTTAATGTTTGTACTGCCATTGCCAAATTAAGTGAACTGTATTCAGGGTTTGCAGGTATGCAAACATGATAATGGCACATTTGTAATTCATCATTACTCAGTCCTGTTCTTTCCCGTCCAAAAACTAAAGCAACATTTGAGGACTTACCAAACTCAACGAACTTTTTACCACACTCTCTAGGCTCTAACATTGGCCATTCCAATGTCCGAGAGCGAGCACTCGAACCAACCACTAGATTACAATCTTCAATCGCTTCTTGTAACGTCGACACGACCGTTGCATTCAAAGCAATTTCACTAGCACCAGCGGCAAGCGCTACTGTTTGAGCATCGACTTCACATTGTGGGTCAACAAGCACCATACGACTTAACCCCATCACCTTCATCGCTCTTGCTGCTGAGCCAATATTTCCAGAGTGAGAAGTTCCTACGAGTACGACTTTTACGTTGTCTAGCATGTGATAGTTCCAGTACAAATTAAGCCGCAGAATCTTACCACATACCCGACTAAAATAGTCAGGTCCTATGATAATTCACCGATTGAAAGTTCAAAAAAACATCACTTCCATTTTGAGTAGAGTATGTGTATACTGCGCCCGTTTTTCTGTTCTTTAACATCCGTTGGGAAATTTCTATGCATCCTATGCTAAATATTGCTATTCGTGCTGCACGAAAAGCAGGCAATCATATTGCTAAATCACTTGAAAACTCTGAGAAAATTGAATCTACTCAGAAAGGCACTAATGACTTTGTAACTAACGTAGACAAAGAAGCAGAAGCAATCATTATTGATGTGATCAAAAACTCTTACCCTGATCACAGCATCATCGCTGAAGAAAACGGCCTTATTGAAGGTAAAGACTCAGACGTGCAATGGATCATTGACCCACTGGATGGCACTACAAACTTTGTAAAAGGTTTGCCTCACTTCTCTGTTTCTATCGCTGTACGCCTGAAAGGCAAAACAGAAGTAGCCTGCGTTTACGACCCTATGCTGAATGAACTATTTACTGCGCAGCGCGGTGCCGGTGCTCAGCTTAATAATGCTCGCATTCGTGTGAAAGAAGTAAAAGATCTTCAAGGCACTGTTTTAGCAACTGGCTTCCCATTCAAACAAAAGCAGCATTCTGAATCTTATTTTAAGATCTTATCTTCTTTGTTCGTTGATTGTGCCGATTTCCGTCGCACAGGCTCTGCGGCACTTGATTTATGTTACCTAGCATCAGGTCGTGTAGATGGCTTTTTTGAGCTTGGCTTAAAACCATGGGACATTGCAGCTGGTGAGCTAATTGCTCGTGAAGCTGGTGCAATTGTTACCGACTTTGCTGGTGGCACAGAATACATGAAGTCAGGCAACGTTGTAGCATCTAGCGCACGCGGCGTTAAAAACTTACTAAAACATGTTCGTGAAAACGGCAACAATGCTATTTTGAAATAATACTAGCTCCGTCACAGCTGAATTCTTAGCCCACTCATTAGAGTGGGCTTTTTTGTACTACACGACTTATAAATGAAACTCCTACATTATCTGATTCGCAGAAAACGGGAAGAGACTTCTATATATGCACGAGTTCTGGTGGGAAAAGTTTAAAACTTACTTTAACTGTGAAATTTTCTGAATCTCTTTCATGTAACTAGGTTGAATTATTTCAACAACACAACAAGTATCAAAGTAACTAGCCGTATGCAGATATTTTGATGCAGTTCCGAAAGGTATACTCTTGAAGAAAAAGAGAAGCAGAAAGAATGGAAGTTAGCGGTTTAAGCAAAAAGGCCCTAGTCTTTCGACTAAGGCCTTAAATATGGCAGGGGTGGAGAGATTCGAACTCCCAACACGCGGATTTGGAATCCGCTGCTCTGCCAATTGGAGCTACACCCCTAAGCTTCGTATTTTATGAGACGACTCTCGAATAAGTGGCGGAGCGGACGGGACTCGAACCCGCGACCCCCGGCGTGACAGGCCGGTATTCTAACCAACTGAACTACCGCTCCGCACTGGTTAGACTTAAAGTCTAAATTTAAAGCCTGGCGATGTCCTACTCTCACATGGGGAAGCCCCACACTACCATCGGCGCTAATTCGTTTCACTTCTG
>NZ_JBNJOG010000014.1:0-104587 GCF_050113695.1 Vibrio sp. TRT 17S01
AGTGCCCACACAGATTGATAGGTTTATATTGTTAAAGAGCTTTGCTTTGCGAGAAGTTTTCTCTCAAAGCGGAGGTGCATTCTAACGAGATAATTTGAAGAGTCAAACACTTTTTCAAATTTCTTTTCTCAGAAGTTTTTCACCTCTATGACCTTGGCTGAAGCCTTGTGGCGTCTGCCGTGTCAGTGGGAGCGCATTATAGGGAGTTAAGCTTTTAGCGCAACCCCTTTTTCAAAAAAAATTAAAAAAAATACCATTTCGTTGAATAAAGCAGCAAAAAGGCAAAAAAGAGAGCGTTTTTGCTCTCTTTTTCTGAAGTTAACTAGCTTTTAAATGAAAGCATAAGCATCTGCAAACATGTGTTCACTCTTTGCATTCTTGTTTTGCGTAAACTGTTCACGCGCAGCCCCTGCCATTTCAAAACGACCTGCAATATAGATATCGTAATCTTCTAATGATTCGAAGTCTTCAGTAATGGCTTGCAATACATTACCCACTTTGCCTTTCCATTGAGTATTTGCTTCTTCCACTACAGGAACAAAATGAACATTACTATGATGTTCAGCGATCTCATTCAGTTCCTCTTTAGCATACAATTGGCAATCATCACGACCACCCCAGTATAAATAGATGGTGTTCTTTTTATTTTGTGCCACACAATGGTCGAGGATCGAACGAACATAGCTAAAACCTGTTCCACCGGCAATGAGTAGCAGAGGACGTTCACTTTCTTCTCTTATCCAAGCTTCACCATGGGGCGCATCAATGGTGATCTCACCGTCTTCCGCCAGCGCTTTTTGCATTGCTTCTACCACTTCAATCGCATAAGCATTATGTTCTGCAGCACCAATATGCAATTCAAGCTCACCTTGATGTCGGCAAGGACTACTTGCGATAGAGAAAGGACGTTTATCTTTCTCACCCATAACAACCATCAAGTATTGTCCCGCTTTGAAGCTTACCGGACTTTCTGGGTGAAGTAGGATTTGGTATGTATTGCAGGCTAACGGCTGAATAGACTTAACTTTACATTGAATGCTCATGGTCTTCCTCTAATCTTACTCTTCAAAAGTAAGTACTAAATTACTTTCTGCAAAGGCCTGACAAGCAAATATCCACCCTTGTTGTTGCTCTTTCTCTGTGAGCATAGGTTCAAGGTGATATGTAACTTCGCCTTCTATTTTTCTACATAGGCAGGCTGCACATGCTCCTACCTGACAACGATGCGGGAAGCAAATATTGTTGTTGAGCGCAGCTTCCAGCACCGTTTGCCCATCTTGTATTTCAAATTTTAGGTTATTTGGATGCAAGACAGCGATATGGCTCATAGGATACCTAACTTATTCCATATCGTATCGATTTTCGCCACAAGTTGAGGATCTTTCTTGATAGGCGTCCCCCATTCTCGAACAATTTCTTCACCTTCAACTTTGTTCGTTGCATCCAACACGAGACGTGAAGAGCTTTGCTCAAGGTTGGTGACTTGTTTAGTGTCGCGTTTTGGATCCATACGCGTGGTGATCGCCCAAATGATATCGTTCCAATCTTTAGCGTTTACGTCATCATCACAAACAACAATAAACTTAGGCTCCCCTCGCTCTAGAAGAAGCTGCTCAACTTTTTCTGCCAGTTGCTGCGATTGACCAGCATACTCTTTCTTCATCGTTACGACGGCAAAGCTGTTATTCATTGCAGTCGGAGGAATATAGATATCAACGACTTCTGGATTTTGCTCGATAAAAGCATCAAGTTCTGCTTGGGTTGATTGAGAGTGCTGTTGATCACTCTGCTGCGAACCAACCAATTCAGCTTGCCACTTCATAGTCGCATCTAAGCCCATTTTTGAGCCAAGCCCAGCAACTGGTGAGGCGAAATCGAGAGAATCAATTGGCGTGTTTTCAATAAACAAAGTATCTTGCACTGGGTCCATATGCTCTGTCATCGCTTTGACAACATCATTCCAATTACGCGCATCAACACTGTCATCGCAAACGACAACAAACTTGGTATACATGAACTGACGAAGGAAAGACCACACACCCATCATGACGCGCTTGGCATGACCTGGGTATTGCTTCTTCATCGTTACCACGGCCATTCGGTACGAACAACCTTCTGGTGGCAAATAGAAATCTTCAATCTCAGGAAACTGTTTTTGCAGAATCGGCACAAACACTTCATTCAGTGCTACGCCTAGTACAGCAGGCTCATCAGGTGGACGACCAGTATAGGTACTGTGGTAAATAGGCTCTTTACGCATGGTGATATGCGTAATGGTAAACACATGGTGCTTTTCTTTTTCGTTGTAGTAGCCAGTATGATCGCCATAAGGCCCTTCATCAGCGAATTCGTTAGGATCAATGTACCCTTCGAGAACAATCTCTGCACTGGCAGGGACTTCTAAGTCATTGCTTATCGATTTAACCACTTCGGTTTTACTGCCACGCAGCAGACCTGCAAACGCATATTCAGATAGCGTATCTGGTACTGGTGTTACGGCGCCTAGAATAGTGGCGGGATCCGCTCCAAAAGCGACGGAGACGGGAAAAAGTTCACCCGGATGTTTTTCCATCCAATCACGTAAGTCTAGTGCACCCCCTCGGTGAGCTAACCAACGCATAATAATTTTATTCTTGCCTAACTTCTGCTGACGATAAATCCCAAGGTTCTGGCGCTTTTTGTTTGGTCCACGTGTAACCGTTAGTCCCCATGTTAAAAGCGGAGCGACATCGTCTTGCCAGCAACTCATCACTGGGACTTTATCGAGATCGACCGCATCACCACTCCAAATCACTTCCTGACAAGGCGCTTTACGCAAGCGCTTAGCCGGCATATTTAGTACTTGTTTGAACAGCGGTAATTTGTCCAATGCATCTTTAAAACCCTTTGGCGGTTCTGGCTCTTTTAGATAGGCCAACAGCTTTCCAACTTCGCGAAGTTCTTTGACATGCTGGCGCCCCATGCCGATTGCTACACGTTCCGGCGTGCCAAATAAATTGGTTAGCACTGGCATTTGGTAACCAATGGGATTTTCAAACAGAAGAGCAGGACCACCAGCACGCAAAGTACGATCGCTGATCTCGGTCATTTCATAGTGAGGGTCTACCGGGTGAGTAATGCGTTTTAATTTGCCTTCTTGCTCCAAGTGGCTGATAAAATCGCGTAAATCCTTAAAACTCATAGGCCTTTTACTGGCTGGTTAATCTTCGGGCAGTATATCAAAAAGAGGAACCTGACGATCCCTCTTTTTAGTGTGGTTTCTATTACCAATCGTGTCAGGGATTTAGCACGCCCAAAATAGCACGATGTTTTACATTGGGATTTTGAGCAATTAACTCTTCTAACCAAGAACGATAACCCTGTTGTGCCAACGCTTCTGCAACTAAAGGCGCTTCTTCCGATAAGGTCATACGCGACACTAAAAACGCTTTCACATTTTCTGGCATCGGTTCAACACGGCTCAACGCCTGAATTGCTTGTGCTTTCAAGCTCGGATTTGACGCCGCTAGCATGACTTGTTGCAGAGAAAATGTATCAGCAACTCGAGCTAACCGTGCCAATTCATGCTCACTGTTGTAATCGGCACGCATTAACCATAGCAGCTTATACATATTTGCATCTTCACTCACTTGCGCTAAACGCACTACAACGGCAGAAGAAGGAAGCCAACTGGTTACCGCTTTTTCTGTTAATTGCTCAACTAAGAAAGAAACGGCCTCTGGTGACAAGCTGTCCATTTCTCTAATAAGCAATGCTTCTCTGGTTTGTACCAAAGACTCACTGCCACGCAACCAATCTTTTAAATTCAACTCTTTTCGCTCAGCTTCAAGTACAAATTCTAATGTGGATTGATCTTGTTTCCACCGTTTGAGCAATCGGCTCGCGATAGCAGGATAATTAAAGGCTGGCACAGTAAATTCATAGCCATCACCGCGCTCGAGGATTTTATAGGTAGGAACCATGGCTTTTTGCTGTTCAACAAATATTGCCATATGAGGGGATAATATGATCTGCTGGTTTTCTATTTTCTTAAGCAGTAGGTAACGGACAACTTCTTGCTCGGGCAAGGCTAAGCGCTCAAGCGCAAAGCTGAGAGAGTCTATCTCATCTTCAACGACATACTGCAGCATTTCAGCGACCTTTTGCTGCAATTGTTCGTCTTGCAGCCACTGTTCAACCGTAGCGGGTTGCATCTCAGTGGCAGAGATAACAGGAGAGCCTGTCATTAACGTAAGTGACAGGAGAACTGACGACAACATTCCTTGTTGCATGTTAACCTCCTTGTAACATTTCATCCATTGTGAAGACTGTTTAACAAGAATGCAAACAAAAACGCCACCTCGAATAGAGGTGGCGTTTAAAAACTCTTATGAAGAATTACTGACGACGCATCGCATCAAAGAATTCATCATTGGTCTTGGTCATTGCTAGCTTATCGATCAAGAACTCCATTGCATCGATTTCGCCCATTGGGTGAACAATCTTACGCAGAATCCACATCTTCTGTAGTTCATCGTTCTTAGTAAGCAGCTCTTCACGACGAGTACCAGAGCGGTTGAAATCAATCGCTGGGAAAACACGTTTTTCAGCAATCTTACGGTTCAGGTGAATTTCCATGTTACCTGTACCTTTAAACTCTTCGTAGATCACTTCATCCATCTTAGAGCCAGTATCAACTAGAGCCGTTGCTAGGATAGTTAAGCTACCACCCTCTTCAACGTTACGAGCTGCACCGAAGAAACGCTTAGGACGGTGCAATGCGTTTGCATCCACACCACCCGTTAGTACTTTGCCTGATGAAGGTACTACAGTGTTGTATGCACGAGCTAGACGCGTGATAGAGTCAAGCAAGATAACCACGTCTTTCTTATGTTCAACAAGACGTTTTGCTTTCTCGATAACCATTTCTGCAACTTGTACGTGGCGCGACGCTGGTTCATCGAATGTTGACGCAATCACTTCACCTTTAACTAGGCGTTGCATCTCAGTAACTTCTTCCGGACGTTCGTCGATAAGAAGTACCATTAGCTCACACTCTGGGTGGTTGTAGGCAATACTTTGAGCAATGTTTTGCAGCAGCATTGTCTTACCCGCTTTAGGCGGAGCAACGATCAGACCACGCTGACCTTTACCAATTGGAGACGCAAGGTCTAGAACTCGAGCCGTAATGTCTTCAGTAGAGCCATTACCACGCTCCATCACCATGCGCTCATTGGCATGCAGAGGAGTCAAGTTCTCAAATAAAATCTTGTTACGCGCATTATCCGGTTTGTCTGCATTAACCGTGTTAACTTTCAATAGCGCAAAGTAACGTTCACCATCTTTTGGTGGGCGAATCTTACCGGCAATCGAATCACCAGTGCGTAAGTTGAAACGACGAATCTGACTTGGAGATACGTAGATATCATCTGGACCAGCAAGGTATGAGCTGTCAGCACTGCGTAGGAAGCCAAAGCCGTCTTGAAGAATTTCCAGCACCCCGTCGCCAAATATATCTTCACCACTTTTCGCATGTGCTTTAAGGATGGCGAAGATGATGTCTTGTTTTCTCAGACGCGCCAGGTTTTCCAGGCCTAAGCTTTCGCCAAGTTTCACAAGCTCAGACACAGGTCTGTTCTTCAGTTCTGTTAGATTCATGGTGGTGGATACTTGTTTAGTCAAAATAGGATCTGTTTTCTAGTTAAGATGGATTTGGTCACAGGATCGACCAAGAAGAGAATTCTGTTTAATTAACGTGCGATAAATTAGCACTAAATACTAGCCTAGTCTATCTTTTGTTGTGGTTCAAAAATAAAACCGTGCGCAATTTTTTGGCACGGTTTTATTTTTGCGAGATTAAAGGTTTGCGTCTAAAAACTCTTTTAGTTGAGTCTTAGACAATGCGCCAACCTTTGTTGCCGCAACACTACCGTCTTTAAATAGCAGCAGCGTTGGAATACCACGAATACCAAACTTAGGTGGAGTACCTGCGTTATGGTCAATATTCAGTTTACCGATAGTGAGTTTGCCTTCGTACTCATCTGCGATTTCGTCAAGAATCGGCGCAATCATTTTACAAGGACCACACCACTCTGCCCAAAAATCGACCAGAACTGGGCCTGCAGCGTTGATTACATCGTTTTCAAAACCGTCATCAGTTAGCTGCAAAATCTTGTCACTCATCTTCCACTCCAATGTGTTTTTTCTGAACTGGTTTAATGATAGCCAGTAAATAGATGCCCTATTGGAATGTATTTACTTTCGTATTGCAAGCTTAAGCTGATATTCTATAGCAATGAAAAAGACGCATATCACAGAGCAAAAGTTCGCCGATTTGGGTTTACACCCCCAAGTTACTGAAGGATTGGAGAAAAAAGGGTTCGAGTTTTGTACCCCGATCCAAGCCTTGGCGTTGCCGGTACTGCTCACCGGCCAAGACATTGCAGGTCAGGCTCAAACAGGTACAGGTAAAACCCTGGCTTTTCTGACCGCTACTTTTAACCATTTGCTAAATACGCCAGAACATGAAGGACGTAAGCCAACGCAGCCACGTGCCATTATTATGGCTCCGACCCGTGAGTTGGCGATCCAAATTTTCAATGATGCGGCACCATTAATTGAGAGTACGGGTATCAAAGCTGCACTGGCTTACGGCGGTGAAAGCTACGATAAGCAACTCGGTAAACTAGAAAATGGCGTTGATGTACTGATTGGCACCACTGGCCGTATTATCGATTTCTACAAGCAACGCGTGTTTAACCTAAACCATATTCAAGCTGTTGTTCTTGATGAAGCGGACCGCATGTTTGATATGGGCTTTATTAAAGACATTCGTTTCTTGTTCCGTCGCATGCCTGAACCAAAAGAGCGTTTGAACATGTTGTTCTCGGCAACACTGTCTTACCGCGTACAAGAATTAGCTTTCGAGCACATGCACAACCCAGAGCATGTGGTGGTTGAGCCAGAAGTGAAAACGGGTCACCGTATTCAAGAAGAGTTGTTCTCCCCTTCTAACGAACACAAAATGGCACTACTACAAACGCTGATTGAAGAAGAATGGCCAGAGCGCGCGATAATTTTCGCCAACACCAAACACAAATGTGAATCCATTTGGGGCCACCTTGCTGCCGATGGTCACCGTGTGGGTCTACTAACAGGTGACGTGCCACAGAAAAAACGTGAGCGAATCCTAGATCAATTTACCAAAGGGGATGTTGACCTTTTGGTGGCAACCGATGTGGCAGCTCGTGGTTTACATATTCCGCAAGTGACGCACGTGTTCAACTTCGATCTTCCTGACGATTGTGAAGATTACGTTCATCGTATCGGCCGTACTGGTCGTGCTGGTGCAAGTGGTCACTCAATCAGCTTTGCATGTGAAGATTACGCGATTAACCTTCCACCGATTGAAGAATACATTGAGCACGCGATCCCGGTATCGGATTACGATCCAAGTGCCCTAATTGAAGATTTACCTGCACCGATCCGCATGCGTTCAAACCGTCCGCAGCAGCGTCGTACTAACACAGGTGGTTCGCGTTCGGGTAACCGTCGTCAAAACAATCGCTCTCGCCAACGTCAACAAAAGGATTCTTAAGTAGACTATGACTCAAGCTGTTTCCTCTCCGCTCTACGCAGCCATCGACCTCGGGTCGAACAGTTTTCATATGCTCGTGGTGCGTCACATCGATGGTAGCGTACAAACCATGGCAAAAATTAAGCGCAAGGTTCGCCTTGCTGCTGGTCTGGACGAAAATAATGCGCTCAGTCAGGAAGCCATGCAGCGTGGTTGGGATTGCTTGAGTCTGTTTGCAGAACGTCTCCAAGACATTCCACAAGAAAATATCCGTATTGTGGGAACGGCTACCTTACGTACCGCAACTAATGTTGCGGTATTTTTGGAAAAAGCCAATCAGATCCTTGGCCACAATATTGACGTCATTTCTGGTGAAGAAGAAGCCGCAACTATTTATAAAGGGGTGGCGCATACATCGGGTGGTTTAGGTCGCCGCCTTGTGGTCGATATTGGTGGCGCCAGTACTGAGCTGATCATCGGTGAAGGTTTTGATGCCAGTGCACTCACCAGCCTAAAAATGGGCTGCGTCACTTGGTTAGAACGCCATTTTAAAGATCGTCAGCTAACCGCAACCAACTTCAACAATGCCATTGCCGCAGCAAAAGAGACCTTACAGCCTATTCTTGAGCAATATACAACTCTTGGTTGGGATGTGTGCGTAGGTGCCTCAGGCACGGTACAGGCATTACAAGAAATCATGTTGGCACAAGGGATGGATGAAGTGATCACCCATGCCAAGCTCAAACGGCTACAAAAACAAGCCATGCTAGCTGATCACCTAGAAGAGCTTGAAATTGAGGGCTTAACGCTGGAGCGTGCTTTAGTGTTCCCAAGTGGCCTTTCGATCCTGATCGCGATTTTTGAACTGCTTGAAATCGACTCAATGACACTAGCTGGCGGTGCACTACGTGAAGGTCTGGTGTATGAAATGGTGCAAGAGCTACGTCAAGATGATATCCGTGCCCGCACGATCAGTAGCGTTCAACAGCGTTACCAGCTTGATGTTCAGTACGCAGAACAGGTTTCCACTTTAGCCAGCAAGCTACTGACACAATGTGGTGGCCGAAACTGGATTGAAGAAGCGCACGCGGAAATACTGTTGCAAACCGCCGCCAAGCTGCATGAAATCGGCCTAACCATCGATTTCAAAAAAGGCGGCGAACACAGTGCTTACCTGCTGCAAAATCTCGATTTACCTGGTTATACCCGTGCTCAAAAACATTATTTGGGTGAAGTGGTCCGTCGTTATCGTGAACAACTCACCTCGTTGCCAGAACAGCACGCTTTATCAGGCAACAGTGGTAAACGGGTGCTACGTTTGCTGCGCTTAGCGGTGTTACTAACTCACAGACGTAATCCTTCACTTGAGCCGCACATTACGCTACGTGCTGAAAACGACAAGTTAACGCTTTCCATTGATGAGCAGTGGCTGGCACGTAACCCACTCACCGCTGCTGAACTGGAAATCGAAGCGAACCGCCAAACCGACATTGGCTGGCCACTCGCCATTCATGCTCAGTAATAGCAAGGCTCCTTAAGGAGCCTTTTTTGTTCCTATAGCCGCCGTTGTACAGCTCTCATAGTATTTGGACACCCATGATCCAAATGCTTCATTCAAGTTTATCCTTATCAAAAAAAAGCCGCCTTATTTACAAGGCGGCTTTTACTTTCAATAAATTAGACTCAATGTTACATCGCAGTCGTCGGTTTAAACTCGGGATTGGATGCCGTGATCTTTTTAATCAGGTAGTTCAACAGCACACCATACATTGGCACAAACAGGCCAAGGCTAATCACAAGCTTAAAGCCATAATCCACCAGTGCAATTTCTTGCCAGTGTTGCGCCATAAATGGATCTGGACTTTGGTAAAACGCTATCGCAAAGAAAGCGATGGTATCGAGGGCATTACCAAACAAGGTGGAACATGTGGGTGCAACCCACCACTGTTTCATTTGACGCAGACGATTAAACACATGCACATCCATAATTTGTCCAAGCAAATACGCCATGAAGCTAGCGATTGCGATACGTGCAACAAACAAATTAAATTCGCCAAGATGAGAGAGGCCCTGAAACTGACCTTCGAAAAACAGCACCGATAAAACGTACGACACCAAGAGCGCTGGGAGCATCACTAAGAAAATGATTTTACGAGCCAGCTTAGCGCCAAAAATTCGCACCGTAAGATCCGTGGCCAGAAAAATGAATGGGAAGGTAAATGCCCCCCAAGTGGTATGAAAACCAAAGACAGTAAAGGGTAGTTGAACCAGATAATTGCTCGATGCAATGATGATCAGATGAAAAATGACCAGATAAAAAAGGGCGTTGCGCTGCTGCGCAGGGGTAAAGTTACTCATGCGATACCTTTTTAGTTTGGTTTGGGGGTGAGGGAACCCAAATCGAATCAATTTGCACCGCAAACGGACTCTTACCAACAATGTCAAAATAAACGCTGACAATCAGCGCAATAAAGTTTGCTCATAAATGAGCGGGCGCTGATTATACATTAATCAAATCAGGCTGCAATGGTGGGAAAAGACGCAAACGTTTAAGAGCTAAAATCTACGTTGAAATAAGCCAGCAAGATAATCGAGTTCTTCTTTACTGTCGCAGATGGATAAGGCTTCCAACCAAACACATTCGCTGTAATGCTCCGCTTTTAAAAAGAGCTGGCAACCTTCAAAGTCAATCAACCAAGAATGGATATCGGCATCCCATTGTTTCTCCACTGGCGTAGCAGACAGCAATGACAACAGTTTATCACCAAGTAATGGGAAGCTGTCGTAGTCAAAGCGTGGGGTAGTTATAATGATCCGGCCTTGCTCAGCATCATATTCTGCTAAACCAAATTCCTTTTGTGCATCAGCCATGATGAGTAATGTGCTCCTGAATTAAATCTAAAAATGGATCGGCGTATTTTTCCAGCTTACGCTCCCCGACTCCATTCACCGCCAGCATTTCACCGTAAGACGTCGGTAATATTTCTGCCATATCAATCAAGGTAGCGTCACTGAATACCACATACGGTGGCAATCCATCTTCGTCGGCAATCGACTTACGCAGCTTACGCAATTTGGCAAACAGCTTCTTATCGTAATGCTTGTTGGACAATTTTTCTGACTTCGCAGCACGTGCCGCTGTGTCTAAGCGTGGTACAGCCAGCTCGAGTTCCATATCTCCCCGCAACAATGGCCTCGCTTCTTCCGTCAGCTGCAAAGTCGAATTGCGGGTGATGTTTTGGAACAGCAACCCCTTGTGGATCAGTTGGCGGAAAATACTCACCCAGTAGTCGTGGCTATGATCGCGCCCGAGACCATAGGTTGAGAGCTTATCATGACCATTTTCACGTACCCGAATGTTTTGCATACCGCGCAACACTTCAACCACATATCCCATACCAAAGCTCTGATTGACTCGATAAACACAAGATAACGCTTTACGCGCTTCATCAGTGGCATCAAATCGTTTCGGGGGATCTAGGCAAATATCGCAGTTGCCACAAGGTTGCTCGCGATATTCACCAAAATAGTTCAGCAATACCTGTCGACGACAGGTTTGCGCTTCCGCAAAGGCACTCATTGCATTCAGTTTATGCGCTTCAACCTGTTTCTGTGGCCCTTCGTCTTTCTCGTCCAACATACGGCGCAGCCAACTGATATCTGCTGGGTCATACAACATCATCGCTTCGGCTGGTAGGCCATCACGACCAGCACGTCCCGTCTCCTGATAGTAAGACTCGATGTTACGCGGGATGTCAAAATGCACCACAAAGCGCACATTGGGCTTGTTGATGCCCATGCCAAATGCCACCGTCGCTACAACGATTTGAATATCATCGCGCTGAAATGCTTCCTGGACATACGCACGCTCATCGGCGTCTAGCCCTGCGTGATAACTTGCCGCTCGAATGTGGTTATTGCATAGTTTTTCTGTCAGCATCTCGACCTTCTTGCGGCTACCGCAATAGATGATGCCGCAATTGCCCCGCTGCCCATCAAGAAAACGGATGATCTGAGAAACTGGCTTGTGCTTTTCCACCAAGTTATAGCGGATGTTCGGCCGGTCAAAACTGCCAAGATAACTATGAGGGTCATTGAGGTGCAGACGATGAGTAATGTCAGTGCGAGTTGCATCATCTGCGGTGGCGGTCAGTGCCATGAATGGTACGTGTGAAAACTGCTGTTTTAGCTGACCAAGTGCCGCGTATTCCGGACGAAAATCGTGTCCCCACTGAGAAATACAATGTGCTTCATCAACCGCAATCATCGAAAGTGGCAGGTTGTGCAAACGCTCGATGAAATCTCGCATCAACACTCGCTCTGGTGATACATACACGAGTTTGATAGCACCAGAATGCATCCGGTTGTACACCGACAGCAACGCCTCTCGACTCATTGTGGAATTGATGCATTCGGCTGCAACACCATTGGCCTTTAATTGGTCGACCTGATCTTTCATCAAAGAGATCAGCGGAGAAATAACCAGTGTGATCCCTTCTCGCACCAAGGCAGGGATTTGGTAACAAAGAGATTTACCACCACCGGTAGGCATGATCACCAGACAGTCTTGCCCTTGAACTACCGCATCAATCACCTCTTGTTGACCATCACGAAATTGCTGATAGCCGAATACGGTTTCTAATACAGTTTGAGGGCTGGTTGATCGCTCAGGTTGTTCGGCTAACAGTGTCGAGGTCATTCAATTCTCTGTTGGATATCGAGTGTCGTTGCAGGTGCAAAGCAAAGCGCACATTGTATACCCAACCACTCACAATAAGCGAGCTTCTCAACGATTCCTTAGTCCATAGTTATTGCATGGTTATTCGATAAGGTCATGACGACTATCGCCGCAAATTGTTAGGAAGATTGCAAGTTACCCCCGTATACTTCGATTCTGCTCAACCGATTTAAAGGGGATAAACAATGACACCCGAAGAACAACAAAGAGCGCGTCAGGGTATTTTCCTCGCTATTGGCGCTTACACCATGTGGGGCATTGCACCAATTTACTTTAAAGCCATTAGTTCGGTCTCTCCGCTTGAAATATTGAGCCATCGCGTGGTGTGGTCATTTGTATTGCTCGCCGTATTACTGCATTTTGGCCGCCATTGGCACAGCGTCCGTGATGTTATCCAAAATAAAACTAAGCTGCTGTTTTTGATTTCAACAGCGGTGTTAGTTGGCGTCAATTGGCTAATTTTCATCTGGGCGGTCAATGCGAACCACATGCTTGATGCCAGTTTGGGCTATTACATTAACCCGTTAATCAATGTGGTGCTGGGGATGCTATTTCTCGGTGAGCGCTTACGTAAATTACAGTGGTTTGCCGTCGGTTTAGCTGCATGCGGCGTGTTGGTGCAGCTCATTGCTTTTGGTTCTGTTCCTATCGTCGCGATCGCACTGGCTTGTACTTTTGGCTGCTACGGCCTGCTTCGCAAAAAAGTCAGTGTGAGTGCACTGACAGGCTTATTTATTGAAACCTTAGTAATGCTGCCTGCTGCGGCCATTTATTTATTGTGGCTTACTGACTCTCCCACCGCAGACTTTGCCAACAACCCAACAACGCTCAACTTATTATTAGTCGCCGCGGGGGTAATCACCACCCTACCACTGCTGTGTTTCACTGGCGCGGCAACCCGATTAAAACTTTCAACCCTTGGCTTTTTCCAATACATAGGACCCAGCCTGATGTTTTTACTCGCCGTACTTGTGTATGGCGAAGCATTTACCTTAGATAAAGCCATCACCTTCGCCTTTATCTGGGGAGCCTTGGTCGTGTTCAGCTTCGATGGGTTAAAAACGAGTAAGCAGAGTAAGTTGAAAGCTATCAAACAAGAGTGATCGTTTTTTACAAGACATCTCAACGCTACAACGATAAGCTTGGTGAAAAATTCACCAAGCTTTTTTTGTGTCATGGATCAGGTCAGCTATCACAATACTCATAGCCCATCGATAAGTCTGATAGAAGCAAGCTATCAGCGCTTCGCTTTTTCACGTCACTATCATCTCGATCTTCATATTGGCCTTATCACACAAGGACAGCAAAAGTTTCACTACCAAGGTAGCTCACATCGGGTCAATCAGGGCCAGCTGGTTATTATGCAGCCCGATGAATTACATGATGGTCAATCTATCCTTGATTCTGGTTATCAAACCAAAATATTTTCGATCGACCCACTCTGGTTTAGCGATCTGGCAGATCCTAAGCAAAGCGGTCAAATTATCAGCTTTAATCAATTGATCATCTCGGATCCAGATATCTTTTCACACTTGTGCAACTTTCATCGACTATTGAATGAACAATCCATCAGTCAATTGGCGAAAGATTGCCTGCCTTTTGAAGGTCTTACCTTATTGCTCGATCGCTTTGGATCATTTGATCCTCGCCCATCACAACCTCTTGGTAAAAAGTCGATTTCTCTGCTAAAAGAATATTTGCTAGCCAACTTAGATCAGGCTATCCGGCTGGAACAACTGGCTCAATTATGTCAATTAAGCCCAACTCAATTTCAGCGTCATTTTAAAGCCCAAATGGGCATGACTCCTTACGCGTGGCTTAGCCGGCTTCGCTTAGAACAAGCAATGAAGTTACTCAAAGCGGGAATCTCTGGAACAGAGGTTGCGCACCAAGTTGGCTACTACGACCAAGCGCATTTCAGCAAAGCCTTTAAGCTCTCATTTGGGATTTCCCCTTCCCAGGTTAATTAGTGTCTATTGACCTTTCGAGCTGTTTTTTGCAGCGAAAAATCAACAGACCTTAATGTCGATTATTTACAAGTCCCCTATCGCAGCTTGCGGCATGATGCTTATCATTGATCATCAACGGAGTCTTTCATGAACGAGCTCACCATCCTTGCCACCTTAAGTACTGTCCATATTGTTGCCTTAATGAGCCCAGGGCCAGATGTCGCTTTAGTGGTTCAAAATGCCTCTCGATATGGTCGCCAGACTGGGTTATACATCGCGTTAGGGTTATCTTGTGGCATCTTGATTCATTCACTCTTGAGCCTAACAGGCGTCAGTTATTTGGTGCATCAACAACCAACGTTATTTGCCCTATTGCAAGTGATTGGTGGCAGTTACTTGCTCTATTTAGGTATCACAGCGCTACGCAGCGCACTTCACAACCGCGCGATTGGCTCAGAGAACAAAGAGCAACCTGCCCATTTGTTGTTAAGCAATAAACGACAAGCCTTCACTAAAGGGTTTGCCACCAATATTCTTAACCCCAAAGCACTCGTCTTTTTCGTCAGTTTGATGTCGAGCCTGATCCCAGCAGGCATGTCACTTGAAGGCAAAGCCAGCGCGTTAGCTTTATTGTTTAGCTTATCTTTAGGCTGGTTTTCTTTTTTAGCTTGGGTTTTATCGACCCACAAGCTACAACAAAAATTACAAGCCGTCACAACCTACACCGACACCGTATGTGGTTTTGTTTTCACCTTGATTGGTAGCGGAATATTATGGCAATCAATAATCCCACTGATTGACCAGTCTAAATTTTGATTCAATATTACAATTTCATAACAAACAGCTAGCTATTCAATTCGACCACTGCCAATCTGAGTTGAGTTCAATAGTGCTCTGTTGAACCCAATCAGATCTGCATATAACAAGGAGAAAAACCATGCAGTGGAAAAACACCCTCTTATCGACGTCTCTACTATTTGCTTCCACCACCCTCTGGGCTAACCAAGCCGCGGATTCCGTTGCTCCCGAACAAAGCAGCGGCACACAAGAAAAGCCATTAGTTACAGCAAAAAACTGGATGGTGACCGCAGCCAACCCAATTGCGACTCAAGCTGGCGCAGACATCTTAAAACAAGGTGGCAATGCCATTGATGCAATGGTGACAGTTCAGCTCATGCTTGGGTTGGTTGAACCTCAATCATCCGGGATCGGTGGTGGTGCCTTCTTAGTCTACTGGGATGCGAAAAAACAAGCTCTCACCACTTATGATGGCAGAGAAACCGCGCCGTTAAAGGCCACACCAACACTATTTCAAGATGAAAAAGGACAACCATTAGCGTTTTACGATGCTGTCGTTGGTGGGCGTTCTGTAGGTACCCCCGGCACCGTTAAGCTGATGTGGGACACCCATCAAAAATACGGCAAGCTACCGTGGAAGCAGCTCATTGAGCCTGTCATTCAACTAGCACAACACGGTTTTGAGATCAGCCCTCGTTTAGCCACATTGATCGCCAATGACGCCGAGCGCCTAAGCCGCTTCCCAACCACTAAAGCGTATTTCTTCAACCTTGATGGTTCACCAAAGACAGCGGGAACGGTACTGAAAAACCCCCACTATGCTGACACGCTGACCGCCATCGCAAAGCAAGGGGCAGCTGCGTTTTATCAAGGCCCAATTGCTGCTGATATTATCGATACGGTGAAACATGCCGCAGGGAACCCAGGAGTACTGGAGCTCAGGGATCTTTCAACGTATCAGGTAAAACAACGCGATGCCGTTTGTTCACCCTACCAAAACTACGAGATATGTGGCATGGGCCCTCCGAGCTCCGGCGCATTAACTGTCGGGCAGATCCTAACCATGACAGAGCAGTTTGATCTTAAAAAATGGGGAGCTGACAGCGCCACATCATGGCAAGTGATTGCAGATGCTTCTCGCTTAGCCTTTGCTGACCGCGGCATGTACATGGCTGATGAAGATTTTGTGCCAATGCCAACACAAGGCTTACTCGACCAAGCTTACCTCAAAGAGCGAGCCAAATTGATCACCACAGGTAAAGCGCTGGAAACCGTTTCGGCGGGAACGCCACCTTGGTCCTATGCACAAACACAGAGCCAAGATGAGTCCATCGAGCTACCTTCGACTAGCCACTTCAATGTGGTGGACAAAGAAGGCAATGTGGTCTCGATTACCACTACCATCGAGAATGCATTTGGTTCACGCTTAATGGTTCGGGGCTTTTTGCTTAATAACGAACTGACCGATTTCTCATTCCGCACCCATAAAGAAGGTCATCCAATTGCCAACCGTCTTGAACCGGGCAAACGTCCTCGCTCATCAATGGCGCCAACCATTATCATGCAAAATGAAAAACCTTATATGGCTATTGGCTCCCCTGGAGGCAGTCGCATCATAGGGTATGTTGCACAAGCTATCATTGCACACACCCAGTGGGACATGGATATCCAACAAGCGATCAATCAACCGCATTTGCTCAATCGATTCGGCGAACTGGATATCGAGCAAGGAACTTCTGCAGAGAAATTCGCACCAAAGCTAGAAAGTATGGGCTTTAAGGTCAATGTTCGCGATTTGAACTCAGGGTTGCATGTGATTCGTATGACTGAGTCAGGCTTAGAAGGTGCCGCGGATCCGCGCAGAGAAGGCATCGCCATCGGAGAGTAAAAAGAAACGCCCCTTGCTTGAAGCAAGCAAGGGGCAAAATGTAGTGCCATTTATACAAGTAAGGTGGTTACTTGCCTTGGACTAAGGAGTGATAAAAGAAGACCGGAATACCAATCACATAGCGTCTAAACAAACGTTTAGGCTCAATCGCCAAACGGTATAGCCACTCCAAACCAAACTTTTGGAAGATTTCTGGAGCACGAGAGAACCGTTTCGCCTGAAAATCAATAACGGCACCACCGCAAAAAATAAGTGCCGGCGAATCAGCCGTCATCTTTAATAGCTCCGCCACTCGTTCCTGCTTTGGCATTCCCATTGCCAATACGATCACTTTCAAAATATTGTGATCCGCATACTGGGCATAATGCTCCACATAATCGGATTCTTGCTGAAAACCATCCAAACTGAGAAACTCACGCTGTTCGAATAGCGACGTCGCGCCTTTTTCTAACCATGGTTCTTGTGTGCCATAGGCAAAAAATTGGAAAGGCCTTTCCGAACGAATCAACTTGGAAATCACAAAAGGGATAAAATCAGCACCATTCATATTTGCTTTTGGATCCACCTTACGGCAGCGACACGCAATTTCTATCCCTTTCCCATCCCTTAGCAGGTAATCCAACTGTTCAAAGTCATGTTTAATCCGAGTGTTTTTTACTATCAGGTTATATCCATGCTGATTCAAAAAACCTACTGACACCGCTTGAGTCGTATTAAGGAGCTCTTCAGTAAATGCCCCTCTTTTACTTTCATCAATCAATGTCTGTTTATCTAAAATGCTTGCCATAACAGTAAACCGAGCAGAACACATTTTGGCATTGTATGGCGGCCTTACCCTGACCTCTACAGCTTGATGTCACCTTGTAGGACATCACTGACCAAGTTTCCAGTTCAATATTGAGAATGGCATACGAAAAATAGCAGATCGACCAATCGCCTTGTGCGAGATCTCTCACAACAAGGTGAGCAAAAGTCTCTTTGTTCTATAGGCAAACAGCAACAAAAACACTTAACCTGTTAATTTTAAACAAGATTAATAAATATATAACTCTGCTAAATTAGAGAAATCGTTTGCACATCATTGCTGAAAATTCGGGAAACCGTATTATGGATGGTGTCGGAAGGATGCTGACACGGAACAGGAAATTACCACGGATTAGGTAATCTTCAGGAAGAAGATACGGTTGTTCAGGATGAATAATCGGCATGGAAAGCAAATAGGACATTGAACGGACGCAATAGTGACTAGGATGGTTGCTACTAAGGAAGACAATGGACACCTCAGGATGAGGCAAGGACTGAACATCAGGATGATGTAAGGGACACCGCTCACGGAACAAGTGATGTGCGCTAACGAGGATTGTTAGCAGACCAGGATAAGGTCATGGACACCGCTAGGAAGGCGACGCAAGGACTACGCTGAAGGATACAGCAACTATCATGGATTAGATGCATGGAGCACTTTTAGTAGCCGGATTGCTGCGAGTAAGACTATAACCCCGACGGGCGCAAGCCCTCGGGGTTTTTCTTTATCTTAAAATCACATGGCAATAAGCTTTAGCAATCCTCATCAACCACGTTCGTGGTGATCGAAGCGTTAGCATCTGAAACGCTTGGATAGAAAATCTCCACCATACAACGAATGTTATCTGCGGGTGGGCGATTCAAATATGAAATAAGGAAGTAAGCCGTACTAAATGCCTCACCCGGGGATTTGGTGATGGTTAGCGATGGATCCAGCCCTGACAATTCTTTCGCGGGTATCACATACTTGATGTGACCAAAATAACCAGCTACATCAGCGCTGCCATTGTTGTCGAGATCGATATTAAACGTGCTGGCATCGACTTCAGTTTGCCCTTGTAGGACTGCTTTGGTGTACACCAAAGAATCGACAGCGAGAAAAGCAGATTTAGCACCGAGCAGCGCTGCTACTCGGGCATCTTTCTGTAAATTGAGAAATCTGGGGGCGACTGTAATCGCAAGAATGCCGATGATCACAATCACAACCACCAGCTCAATCAATGAAAATCCTCGTTGCTCTTTCCGCATTTAGCACCCACTCAATGCCTTCCCTTATACCAGTATAGAAAAAGCATCACGGTAGCGGCTTATCACTTCCCTTAAAGTTTCTCTAGCTTAGCGTAAGCTGTTACTAACCATTTAATACCTTCACCGTTAAAAGCAACTTGCACCCGACTTTGTGGGCCACTGCCTTCAAAATTAATAATGGTCCCTTCACCAAATTTAGGGTGCATCACCCGTGACCCTAAATTAAAGCCAGTTTCATTAAAACTCTCTTTCACAACCGTTTGACTAAAACGACCTGAGCTAGCCGGGCGGCTCACTTTCGCCTTCATGCGCACTTCGTCCAAACAACTTTCTGGTAGTTCACGAATAAAGCGCGAAGGCTTGTGGTATTTGTCCTGTCCGTAGAGGCGGCGCATCTCTGCATAGGTGATGTACAGCTTTTCCATTGCACGCGTCATTCCCACATAACAAAGGCGACGCTCTTCTTCCAAACGGCCCGCCTCTTCTGCCGACATCTGGCTCGGGAACATCCCCTCTTCCACACCGACCATAAATACCAATGGGAACTCCAGACCTTTCGCACTGTGTAATGTCATCAACTGAACCGCATCTTCAAATTCATCGGCCTGACCTTCACCTGCCTCAAGTGCCGCATGAGTTAGAAACGCGGTCAGCAGCGTCATTTCTTCCGCTTCTTCCGGTTTTTCAAATTGGCGCGTTGCGGTGACAAGCTCTTCCAAGTTCTCAATACGCGCTTTGGATTTTTCACCTTTTTCTTGCTCGTACATCGCGTACAAACCCGAATATTTGATCACATGATCGGTTTGGTGGTGAAGCGGTTGTTCGATAGTGTCATCTTCGAGCGCAATAATAAGTTCAATAAATCGACTAAGTGCACCTGCCGCGCGACCAGCAAGCACTTTCTCTTCAAGCAATGCGATGGAAGCTTCCCACATGGTGCAGCCACGATCGCGCGCAGCAAAACGAATGGTTTCTAGGGTTTTATCACCCAGTCCACGAGTGGGGGTATTCACTACACGTTCAAAGGCCGCATCATCATTGCGGTTAGCGATCAAACGCAAATAGCTCAGCGCGTCTTTGATCTCCTGACGTTCGAAGAAGCGCATGCCACCATAAATCCGGTATGGCAGACCGGCTTGGATCAAAGCTTCTTCCAGAACACGTGATTGGGCGTTGTTGCGATACAACATCGCGCTATCAACGAGCGCACCGCCTTTATCTTGCCACTCTTTAATTTTATTCACCGCAAAACGGGCTTCATCCAGCTCGTTATACGCCGAATAAACCGAGATCAACTCTCCTTCTGCGCCATCCGTCCACAGTTCTTTACCCATGCGTTCAGTGTTGTTGGCGATCAGCGTATTCGACGCTTCTAGAATCGTTTTGGTTGAGCGGTAGTTTTGCTCCAAGCGAATCGTACTGACGCTTGGGAACTCAAGAGTAAATTTCTCAATGTTTTCAACTTTCGCCCCACGCCAGCCATATATTGACTGGTCATCATCCCCAACAATCATTACATGACATTCAGGACCAGCCATCATCCGCAACCAAGCGTATTGAATGTTGTTGGTGTCTTGAAATTCGTCGACCAGAATATGCTTGAAACGTGCTTGATAATGTTCACGGACAAACTTGTTATCACGCAATAGCTCATGCGCACGCAGTAAGATCTCAGCAAAGTCGACCAACCCAGCACGATCACACGCCTCTTGATAAGCGGTATAAAGTTGAAGGTAGGTTTTGGTCACAGGATCGTGATAGGCATCGATGTGCTGCGGACGCAGGCCTTCATCTTTTTTGCCGTTAATCCACCAAGCAACCTGACGTGCTGGCCACTGTTTATCATCCAGATTTTGCGCTTTGATCAATCGCTTCAATAGGCGCTGTTGATCATCACTGTCGATAATTTGAAAATCTTCCGGTAGCTTCGCATCAAGATAATGAGCCCGCAGAATTCGATGACAAATGCCATGAAAAGTACCATTCCACATCCCTGATGCACTACCCATCATCAGTTCTTCAATTCGAGCACGCATTTCTGCCGCAGCTTTATTGGTAAAGGTGACCGACATAATGGAAAACGGTGACGCTTGTTCAACCGACATCAACCAAGCAATACGATGGACCAGTACTCGCGTTTTACCACTACCAGCTCCGGCCAACACCAACATATTTTCTAACGGTGCGGCCACGGCTTCGCGCTGTTTGTCGTTAAGGCCGTCGAGTAATAAAGAGGGATCCATCATGAGCTCTGCTACTGGTTATTTATACATGAGGAACGATTATAACCTAAACACTCAACCAATTTCAGAGCAAAATCGATAAATTTTTTGTTCTTTTTTTGTCCATAAAATCAAAATGTTAAATAACTGGTCGTTATATAAAAATCAAAATCTATGATTTTTTTGAAAGTTTTTTCATCACTTTTCTATCCTTTAATTTAGGCAAGCCAACGAAATGGTTTGCGATTTCAAAGTAAAGGAAAAAGTCTGAGGATATAACTATGAAGAAATCAAATCTTGCTGTAACTGCTGCTGTAACAGGTTTACTTGCGCTAGGTGGCACCATGCTTACTGCAGCACCAGCGGTGGCTGCTGAAAAAGAAAAATGCTACGGCGTGTCTAAAGCAGGTAAAAATGACTGTGCAACCAAAACCAGCTCATGTGCTGGTACAGCAAAAGAAGACAACCAAAAAGATGCATTCGTAGTCGTTCCAAAAGGACTATGTGGCAAGCTAACAGGTGGCAGCACGCAATCGTCTTAAGCTCCACACTTAGTGAAGTGCGTGGCGCTCAACCAGCGCACTTCACTCTTTCCGTTTTTTATCGTTTCAGGGTGGCATCGTGAATACAGAAAATTATCATAACAAAATAGGTGTCGGTCTACGTTCACCACATATTGCCTTCTTTACCCAACAACAACCCAATTTAAGCTGGTTGGAAATCCACAGCGAAAACTACTTCCAACCTAAATCAGCCGCCAGACAGAGCCTGCGCAAATTGGCTGAACATTACCAAATCAGCTGTCATGGTATTGGCTTATCACTTGGCAGTGTTGAACGAGTGAACCCAAAACACTTAGCGCAGCTCAAAGCCCTAGTTGATGAAACCAATCCATTTCTCGTCTCTGACCACTTAAGTTGGAGTGAAAATGGCGGACATTATTTCAATGACTTATTACCTCTGCCCTACACAGAAGAAGCCTTAGCGGTATTTTGTCGTAATGTGATGGAAGTTCAGGAGTACTTGGGGCGACAAATGTTGATTGAGAACCCTTCCAGTTACCTTAAATTTCATCACTCAACCATCAATGAATGGGAGTTTTTGACTGAAGTTCAGAAGCGAACCGATTGTCGTCTACTGCTTGATCTGAATAACGTATACGTTTCCGCGTTCAATCATGGTTTTGACTGCCAAACTTATCTAGATGCCCTACCCGCACATGCTGTTGACGAAATTCACTTGGCGGGTTTTACCGTAAAAAAACTCGACAAAGGGGAAATCTGGATTGATACCCACAGTCGCCCAGTGTGCGATGAAGTCTGGCAACTGTTCGAGCAATGGACGGAAAAGCACGGTGTTCCTCACACCTTGATCGAATGGGATTTAGACATTCCCGAACCACAAGTGCTACTTGGCGAAGCGCGCAAAGCCAGTGACCGTATATTCAATGCAGAAACTAGGCAAAGGAGAGCATCATGAACTTCTCTTTGACCACACTGCAAAACCAGTTTGCCAAAGCGCTGCATTATCAAGCCACGGGCGAAGAGTGCAATATTGCGAGCGATAACTTCACCGCAGACGAGCGAATGCAGATCTATCGCAATAACTTTGTCATGAGTTTAACGGAAGTACTGCAAGCCACGTACCCTATGGTAGTGGCATTGGTGGGTGAAGAGTGCTTTAACGGACTCGCACGCCAACATGTGCTTACCCATCCATTAGAAAGTGGTGACGTCACCCATTATGGTGAACACTTTTCCGACACCATCACCCTGTTTCCAGTGGTTTTGGAGGCAGCGCCCTATTTACCTGAAGTGGCACGTTTCGAATGGAGCTTGGATTTATCTCAGCAGTTGCATGGCAGCGTCCATTTAACGCAAACCATTTTGCCAATCAGCAAACTGGCTGACGTTCCGGCAGAGCAGCACGATCATATTCAGCTGCATTTAACCCCCTCGGTGATGACGTTTGCCTCGCACTATCGCGTATTTTCACTACAGCGAGCCATTCATGCTCAACAGTTAGATGGGTTAGAGATCAATCAGGCAGAGGCGGGGGTGATTGCTTGCCAAATAGATGGAACCCCGTGGAGCCAACCACTGGACGAAGAAGCTTATCAGCTACTTTCCCATCTTCAAGCCGGGCAACATTTAAGTGAAATTCCCGCCTCTTTGCTGCCGCATTTAAATCAAATTATGGGGCTTGGTCTCATCGCAGGCTTTTCGCTCACTCAATAAAAAGGATAATGGAATGACGACTCCAGTGAACAACCTACTTGCCACTTATGACAGCTGGATAGAAAAAGCTCAAATGGGTTTTGTGCCACTGTTGCTGCTTTTTTGTCGCGTCTGGGTAGCCTATGTCTTTTTTAATTCTGGCCTAGTTAAGATTGCCTCTTGGGACAGTACCTTGTATCTGTTTGAACTAGAATACCAAGTTCCGTTACTGCCATGGGAATTGGCTGCCTATTTAGGTACTGCGGCTGAGTTGGTGTTACCGGTATTTTTAGCACTTGGTTTACTCACAAGGCCAATGGCAGCAGCACTGTTTGTGTTTAATATCATTGCCGTGGTTTCTTACCCAGTATTGTGGGAACAGGGCTTCTATGACCATCAGCTGTGGGGATTAATGATCTTAATCGTAGTCGTGTGGGGAGCAGGACCACTTTCTATCGATAAACTGATTCGCAATAAACTAGCAAAATAACAGCAATATACCCAAGTGACATGATGTTACTTGGGTATGCTTTAATTGCCTTCACCACCTTCACTCAAATCATCTTTGACTGAGTTAACCGCATCACGTGATGCATGACCAATTGCTTTAGTGGTATCACGAGTAGCATGACCAATTGCCGTGGTTGCGTCGCGCGTCGCGTGGCCGATACTCTTGCCCGCGTCTTTCAGCTCCGCGCAACCAGACACGCCAAGCAACATTATTGACGCAAGCGCCAACCCTTTCATTATTTTCAACATACGACCTCCTTGAATGCATTGACCGCATAATAACACTGAACACAATAAACCCACCAATGACGGTGGGTTTATTCAGCAAAAATTAACCTGAATTCACAGCAACTTTACACGGCAATCCCAGCATGGCGTAGCAGTGCATCGATTTGTGGCTCACGACCGCGGAAGCGCTTGAAGAGCTCCATTGGTTCTTCACTGCCACCCATTTCAAGAATGTTATTGAGGAAGCTTTGTCCTGTTTCGGTATTGAAAATCCCCTCTTCCTCAAAACGTGAGAATGCATCAGAAGAAAGCACTTCAGCCCATAAGTAGCTGTAATAGCCCGCGCTGTATCCACCCGCAAAAATATGGCTAAAGCTATGAGAGAAGCGATTCCACTCAAGGCTTGGCAGCACCGCGACTTTCGCTTTAACTTCAGCAAGAGTTTCCAGCACTCGTGGGCCAACTTCTGGGTCATATTCAGTGTGCAGAGTAAAATCAAACAAACCGAATTCTAGTTGGCGCAGAATAAACATCGCTGACTGGAAGTTCTTCGCCGCTAGCATTTTTTCTAGCATCGCCTTAGGCAATGGCTCACCCGTTTCGTAGTGACCAGAGATAAACGCCAGTGCATCTTCTTCCCAGCACCAGTTTTCTAGGAACTGACTTGGTAGCTCAACCGCATCCCACGGCACACCATTAATGCCCGATACTGAACCGGTTTCCACTTGCGTCAGCATGTGATGAATGCCATGGCCAAACTCATGGAATAGTGTCACCACTTCATCATGAGTAAACAGCGCCGGCTTATCCCCCACTGGGCGGTTAAAGTTACAGGTTAGGTAAGCCACTGGCGTTTGCAGTTCACCTTGGGCATTGATACGGCGTACACGACACTCGTCCATCCATGCCCCACCTCGTTTGTGTTCACGAGCGTATAAGTCGAGGTAGAAACTGCCGCGCAACGTACCTTGGCTATCGAAAATATCAAAAAAGCGCACTGACTCATGCCAGCTATCGACACTATGACGCTCTTCAACGCTCATACCAAACACGCGCTTGAGCACCTCAAACAGGCCATTAATCGCTTTTTGTTCAGGGAAATACGGGCGCAGCTCTTCATCTGAAATCTGGAACAAGTGCTGTTTTTGTTTCTCACTGTAGTAAGCGATATCCCATAGGTTTAGCGTCTCAACACCAAATTCGGCTTTGGCGTATTGGCGTAGCTCTTCCACTTCGCGCTCGCCCTGCCCTTTGGCTTTGCTTGCCAAATCATTGAGGAAGTTCAGCACTTGGCTTGGGTTTTCAGCCATTTTGGTTGCCAGAGACTTTTCGCTGAAACTGTTAAAACCAAGCATACGTGCAATTTCATGACGCAGTTTCAACTGCTCACTGATGATTTCGCTGTTGTCCCATTTGCCTGCATTTGGACCTCGATCAGATGCACGAGTCACATACGCTTCGTAAAGCTCTTTACGCAGCTCTTGATTATCACAGTAGGTCATCACTGGCAGGTAGGATGGAATATCAAGTGTGAGCAGGTAGCCATCCAGCTCTTTCGCTTGAGCCGCCGCTTTCGCTGCTGCCAATGCAGAGTCCGGCATACCTTCCAGCAGGGTTTCATCCGTCACGTGCTTGGTCCAGCCCATCGTGGCATCCAGCACATTGTTTGAGAATTTTGAACCAAGTTCAGACATCCGCTTGCTGATCTCACCATAACGGTGCTGCTCATCAGCAGGCAAGCCAATACCAGATAATTCGAAATCACGCAGTGAATCGGTGATGGTTTTCTTCTGCGCTTGCGTTAATGTTGCAAAGGCGTCACTGGCTTTGATGGCTTTATACGCTTCAAATAATCCCTTGTGTTGGCCAACCCAAGTGCCGTATTCAGACAGCAGCGGCAAACAGCTTTCGTACGCTTCACGCAGTTCATCGCTGTTTACCACCGAGTTCATATGGCTCACTGGTGACCATAAACGGCTAAGGCGGTCATCCACCTCTTCAATCGGAGCAATCACATTGTCCCAACTTGGTGTGGTATTACCATCAAGTACTTGTTCAATTTGAGTTCGGCAGTCAGCAATTGCCTGTTCAACCGCTGGCTTAACATGTTCCGGTTTGATCTGAGAAAAAGGAGGTAAGCCAGTGAAGGCTAAAAGTGGATTTGGCATAAAAGCATTCCTTTTGTAGGCAAAAGCGAACTGACGAGTTCGTCTATTGATTGTATTTCGCGTCTTAAATAGTAAATATAGGTAGGTTCAGCAATTTTCAATAGTGGCGTATACTATCAACCATTATTGATCATGCTCACGCAGCCATTTCGAGAGAATTATTTTGTTAAGTTATCGCCACAGTTTTCACGCAGGCAACCACGCAGATGTGGTCAAGCACATTGTACAAAGCCTGATCCTGAATGCGCTTAAGCAAAAAGACAAACCCTTTGTGTACCACGACACCCATTCCGGTGTTGGGCGTTATGACTTAACCCATGAATGGTCAGAAAAAACCGGTGAATACAAACAAGGTATCGCACGAGTCTGGGAGCAAGCTAACATTCCAGAAGACATTCAAAGCTACCTTGATGCCGTTAAAACACTGAACAACGGTGATAAGCTACGTTATTATCCGGGTTCTCCTCGTGTGGCACGTGCGCACATTCGTCCTCAAGACCGTATGGTACTCACTGAGCTGCACCCAGCTGATCACCCGCTACTAGAGCAAGAATTCCACCGTGATCGCCAAGTGAGCATCTACAAGGAAGATGGCTTTAAGCGCCTGAAAGGCAGCCTGCCACCGCAAGAGCGTCGCGGATTAGTATTGATTGACCCACCGTATGAACTGGCAAAAGAGTATCGTGATGTCGTGCAAGCGATTTACCAAAGCCACAAACGATGGGCTACTGGCATTTACGCAATTTGGTACCCAGTGGTGAACCGCTGTGATATTGAAGACATGATTGAAGGCTTAGCTGGCTTAGGCATTCGCAAAATTTTACAGATTGAACTTGGTGTTTCTCCCGATACCAATGAGCGCGGCATGACCGCCTCAGGCATGATCGTGATTAACCCACCGTGGAAACTGGAAAGCCAGATGCAAACCATTCTGCCATTCTTGAAAGAAGCAATTGCACCGGCAACAGGCCACTGGAAAGTTGACTGGATTGTACCGGAATAAACCTAGAATTTAATCGAGGTGGATTGAGTTCAACCAATCCAACCTCATATAGAAAGTATTAGCTTAGACTTAAACGCAGGGAGCCAGAGGCAGTACCCATTTACACATAAGCCTCACCCTAACAATAATTGGAGAAAGTAATGGCGACTCATTTTGACTATATCTGTATCGGTGGCGGCAGTGGCGGTATCGCATCGGCAAACCGCGCGGCGATGTACGGCGCAAAAGTAGCGCTGATCGAAGCACAAGACCTTGGCGGTACCTGCGTAAACGTCGGTTGCGTGCCTAAAAAAGTCATGTGGCACGGCGCTCAAATTGCAGAAGCCATGCACCTTTACGCTGAAGACTACGGCTTTGACGTTGATGTAAAAGGCTTTGATTGGAGCAAGCTGGTGGAAAGTCGCCAAGCCTACATCGGCCGTATTCACCAATCTTACGATCGCGTACTTGGCAACAACAAAGTTAACGTTATCAAAGGCTTTGCAAAGTTTGTGGACGAGAAAACGGTTGAAGTCAACGGTGAGCACTACACCGCAGACCATATCTTAATTGCCGTTGGTGGCCGTCCTACTATTCCGAACATCCCGGGTGCGGAATACGGCATCGATTCAAATGGCTTCTTCGAGCTTGCTGAGCAACCAAAACGCGTTGCTGTGATCGGTGCTGGCTACATTGCAGTTGAAATTGCTGGCGTTCTGAATGCATTAGGCACAGAAACACACCTGTTCTGCCGTAAAGAATCTCCGCTACGTAGCTTTGACCCAATGATCATCGAAACGCTGGTTGAAGTGATGGAAGCCGAAGGCCCTACGCTACACACCCACTCAGTGCCAAAAGAAGTGGTGAAGGAAGCCGACGGCAGCCTAACGCTACACCTTGAAAACGGTAACACACAAAATGTGGATCAGCTGATCTGGGCGATTGGCCGCCATCCTGCTACTGACGCAATCAACCTTGCATCTACTGGTGTAGAAACCAACGACCGTGGCTACATCAAGGTAGACGAATTCCAAGCTACGAACGTTCCTGGTATCTACTGTGTCGGTGACATTATGGAAGGCGGCATTGAACTAACACCTGTTGCGGTTAAAGCGGGTCGTCAATTATCTGAGCGTCTGTTCAACAACAAACCAAACGCGAAGATGGACTACGATTTGGTACCAACGGTCGTATTCAGCCACCCACCAATTGGCACTATCGGTCTTACAACGCAAGAAGCGGAAGAGAAGTACGGCAAAGACAACATCAAAGTCTACACCTCTGGCTTCACTGCGATGTACACAGCGGTTACTAAACACCGCCAGCCATGTAAGATGAAACTGATCTGTGCAGGTGAAGAAGAAACCGTTGTTGGCCTACACGGCATCGGCTTTACGGTTGATGAAATGATCCAAGGCTTTGGTGTTGCGATGAAGATGGGCGCAACCAAAGCAGATTTCGACTCAGTGGTCGCTATTCACCCAACAGGCTCAGAAGAGTTCGTGACAATGCGTTAATTGCTAAATGCAGAGTAACTAAAAAGGCCGCGAATGCGGCCTTTTTTGTCTTTACGACTTCATCGATTTTAATAGCGTATCAAGCTCATTTAGCAGCTTTTGCGTATCTGGGCTGGTCTTTTTCATCGCACCCAAGATCTGCTTTTGGAGATCTGCGTTTACTTTTTGAACCTGAGGTTTTGCTAAAAATTTCGCGCGCTTTTCCGCTTGGTCATTTTGCTGCTTTTTCAGCTCACCTAAAATGGACTGACGTTGCTCTTCCGTTAAGCCTTCTTTTGACAACTCACTGCGAGCCGTACGAAGCTTAGCTTCAAATCCTTTTGGATCATAACCGACATCTTTAGCTTCAATTTCTAGTGCGCTATTTGCCGCGTCAGCTGCTTTCACCAAATCAGGGTTGTCTTTAAACGCTTTTTGGCGGATTTCGGACAGCTCTTTTTGGATCTCACCAACACGTTTTGCAACCTGAGAGCTTTGCTCAATCGCACCTTTAAGTTCATTTTGAACTGGGTTTGCAGCCATTGTTGGCATTGCGGTTGCCGCAGCAACAGAAAGAGCAAGAACAGAAATAAGTTTTTTCATCGGGGGCACCTTTCACTAATGGGAACAAGTTGTGTGCAGTTTCCCGTTCAGTCTAAAACCCCGATTTGTCTCTCAGTCAGCCAATCGTCATGAATTGTTAGCGACTGGTTAAACATATCGTGCACTATTCGTTTTGCCGCTAAACCATTTCAGCTTGATTCAAAGGCCGGATCAATTTGGCAGGAGAGCCACCGTAAAGCGAATCCGGGGGGACATCTCGCGTGACCACCGAGTTCGCCGCAATCACAGAGCGGGCGCCAATCGTCACCCCTTGGTTGATGATCACACACCCACCAATCCAAACATCATCTTCCACCACAATCGGCTTACAAAGTGTTTCCCACTTTCGACGGCTCTGGTAATCCAACGAGTGGCCTGCGCTATAAAACTGAGCATTGGGTCCAATCATCACATGGTTACCGATGGAAATTGGAGCCCCATCTAACATGGTGGCGTTCATATTAATGAAAGTATGTGCACCAACGGATATCGTCTGGCCAAATTCACAATAAAAAGGAGGACGGATCACGCTACCCTGACCAAACTTTCCAAGCAGCTTCTCAAGCCATTGAACTCGTAACGTATCATCCGACAAGGTATTTAACTCCGCCACTAACATGGTGGCTTTATCGCGAATCCGGCTAACTGAATCATCACTGCCATCAAACCGCTGTCCTGTCGTCATTTTTTCAAATTCTGTCATCTCTCCCTTCCTACTGTTACCAGTTTCACTACGCTGGATGCAGTAGAGTTTACGCCTTTTATTTGGAAGAAACAGAGAACAACCTGCCAAGTTTTCGCTCTACAATTAGAACTTATACCTAGTAAAAGAGAGGTTCAAAACCCAATTAAAGTCACTTTACCTTGTGCCATCTCTTCAAGCTGGCAGGAGAAATCGACTCGTTTACTGGCCTCTTTATCATAGAGGGTTTTCAATTTATCAAACGCGGAAGGGATAAAGCTGACACTTTTCAGGCGTAAGCTTTTACGTGAATTGGAATCTAAAAACGCGAGAGAGGATTTGTCCAACACCTTCTGACAGGTATCGAGAATGTCTTTGCTGACCATTTTAGTCTGGATCACTTGCTGTAACTGTTGTGGCGAAATAGCGGTATTGCTGCGAGCAAACACGCACACCGCATAGATATCAAGCATCGCTACGGCTCTTGGCCGTTGAGTTTCACCATCTTCATACACTGCCATTAAGCATGGAATTTTACTTTCATCAAATGCTTGTACACCAATAATGTTGAGTTGAATACTCTCGCCCACTTCCCGTTTAAGCAACTTCTCCAATTGGGAGAGTTTGGGAAGTGCCAGCTCTTTTTGCACTTCCGTAAGCCCATTCAAGGTCTGCTGACTCTCTTCTGCACCTTGAACTAAGGGAAGTAGATGACGATGCAGCTCTTCATCATCAAACGGTTTAGATAATACAAAACTCGCCCCTGCCGCCTTCGCTTGCTTGATCTGAATTTGATCATCCACTGTGGTGATCATGCCAACTTTGATACCCAGCCCTAACTTCATCAGCTCTTCTGTCAGTGTTAGGCCGGTCATATCCGGCATATACCAATCCGTCAGCACGATCTCCGGCTGCCATTCATTGACTAACGCTAGGGCTTCCACCGCATTATTGGCCTTTTTTATCGATAGACGACGATAACCAAAGCACTCCAATGCGCGCCTGACAATTTCTAGTGTGGCCTTACTATCATCAACGATCAGTATTTTCACAAACAGCATTCAACCTTGAGCGACAAACTGTCTAAATTATAGGCACATTTTTTCATCACAACTAAACTTAACCACTACAGCGCGTCAACGTTAGGAATGCATCTCATGGACTTACCGCCTTTACTGACTGGCGACAACTTCAACGCCCTCGCGATCAACTTAGGTTTGCTCATCCTTCTGTTTTGGTTTGTCATCTTGCTGCTTATTCTGCGGGAGTTTCGTCAATTCGCTCATCAGGTGGTGAATGGACAAAACCTTGACCGCACTGCCTATGATTTATGCCAACAGTCCGTCGACAATGCTCTGAATTACACTGCAGAAAACACCGATACTCTCAATGATCTGATCATTATTCAGCAAGCCTTAGAAGCTCAGGTGTCACAAATTCGCGCAGCTAACCATACGCTGAATGCAGAAGACCAAGCCACCATCGATGCACTCAACCAAAAACTCAGCAAATCCCATCATTTGATTAAAAAGCTCAAAGGGGATTTAGATAAAAGCGTGAAAGGACTGCGTAAAGCCAAAAGTAAATTACTCAAGCAGCATGATACGGTCGAAAGCCTACAACAGGAAAAAGAACAGCTGGAACAGCAATTTGAGCAGTTAGAAAAAGAATACATCCAGATCAGTGAAGCAGGTGGCTTTAGCGATGTAGAAGAAAACTATCGACAAGAAAAACAGCAGCTGATGTCCGTCATTGAAAGTTACAAACAGAAGCTGTCTGAGCAAGAGGATAGCAGTGAGCTAAAAACTCAGTTAGAAACGGCGCAACAACAACTACACCACGTGGCAAAAGAGAAAGAATTCGTTGAGAAAAAGTATCTGGAGTTACTAAAAGAAGCGGAGAAAAACAACCAGTAGCTCTGGGCTACTGGTTGTTATTTGATTATTTCACACACATCACGTTGAGTAATGACGTGCCTTTTAAGCGTGTGACTTTACCACTGGTAAAGAGTCCGCGGCGATCGGCTCCCCAATAAGGTAAGTGGATTGGCCATTTTTCTTTCATTACATTTGCCGCTAAGAGGCGGTTCCATTCAGATTCCGAAGGCAATCGCATGTTCAAGTGTGAGCAAACCTGCATCGCACCATCATAATCCAAGCGATTCCAAGGCAACCCATGTTCCATATAGAACTGATCATCGCTGAACATCATGTACGGCACTTTGTAACTTACTCCAGCAACTTCAGTGCTTAGGCGAATGGCAATTTCCACTTGTTTGGCTTTAGGTGGCGACTCGACCACTGGTTGTTTCACTACAGGTTCCGGTTTTGGCTTCGCCGGCGGAAGAACTGTAGTTTTTTGTGCTGGTTTAGCGGCGGTCGATGCCTCTTTTACCGGCTGGCGAACGGGCCTTTTTTTGCCGCTCACCACTTCACGAACAAAAGACTCTTTGTAACCCGGCTGTTTTTTGACACCCACCAAATCTTTTCGAGCTTGGCGAATATCTTCATAAGGACCGATTAGACACCGGTAACCCTTACCCTCAGGCTTTGCCCATACATCGGTAGAAATATGCTGATAAAGATCTTTAGCTTCAGCAAGCGACAAAGGTTTGGCGAATACCCCACATTGAATCCAGAAAATGGATTTTTGACCTTTAGGTTGCTGCTTACCCCAAAGCCCCTGACCAATCGGACATGCCTTATCTAAAATGGGTAGCTCATGATTAGATGCCTGAGTTGCATCACACAGAAACCCTTCAGCCTGAACGGGCGCTGATACAACAGGCACAGCCAAAACAACCAGACTCAATAGCTTCGCAAAAGACCATTTTGGCATTGCGGTCATGTTGATATCCATACTCTTCAATCTAACCTTATCTCTAATAGTGACATTATTGACGGCTCACTGCTGAGATAACAGGATGCAAAAAAAGAGCCGCAAAATGTAGCGGCTGTTAGTTTAGGAAAATTATTGTTATTAAATCTTAGGGTTAGATCACCCTTTCGCCAATTCTTCGTGCTGTGGTTCGACACGGCAGGCCGCAAAGATATCCAATGATGACTGATAGGCTTTCGTCTTCACATCCATGATACCCAGCAGTGAATGGAATAAATTATCATGAGAATATTGCCCACGAATGGCTGCACGTTGCTTGAGGCAAGCATAATCGACGCTTTTGGCCTGCTGGAAACCCTGCGACATCCAAACAATCATAGGCACAGTGGTTTGATAGTCTGGGGCTAACGCATACGGCGCGCCATGCAAATACATGCCCCCTTCCCCTAATGACTCCCCATGATCTGAAAGGTAAATCAGCGCCGTATTGTATTGCTGCTGTAATTCACTCAGACGGTTTATCACCTTGCTCAGCACATAGTCGGTGTAGCGAATGCTGTTATCGTAACTATTCACAATTTGCTCATTGCTACAATTTTCAATGTCTGCACGAGGGCAATCGGGCTGGAATACCGCCATGCTTTGCGGGTAGCGCTTGTAATAGGTGGGTCCATGGCTGCCAATTAAATGCAGGGCTACCATTCGGTTACCAGAGAGCTTGTTAATATTGCGGTCTAGATTCTCCAATAGCACCATGTCATAGCAGGTATTACCATCACATTCACTGTCTTTACGTGAGCGATCCATCATTTGCTTTTCGATATGACGCGCGACATTTTTATCCCCACCATCATCGTCTTCCCAAATCATCGACACCCCTGCCCGATTTAGGATATCGAGTACATTGTCTTGGTTGTTCGCTTGGTCGTGATCATAATTATCATGGGTCAGCCGAGAGAACATGCAAGGCAATGAAACCGCCGTTGCGGTGCCGCAAGAGCGTACCTCTTGGAAAGAAACGACATCCAAATCAGCGGTATAAGGGTTGGTTTCTCGTGAATAGCCGTTCAATTGGTAGTTTTGCGAACGTGCAGTTTCTCCCACCACCAGCACAACTAGGCTCGGTTTTTCTTTAGCTTGCGCCAGAGCTTTGCTGGACTGATGCGCATCTAATCCTAACTCAATATAAGGCTGCGGCGTCGTAAAGTAAGTTTGTTTGACATAACGACTGATCGCATACACTGGCTGTGTCGGCACAATCATTTTCTTTAAGTAGCTGTGGTTGCGACCAAATGAGGCATAGTCTTGATAGTAACTGCCCGCAATGGCAACCAAAATCAGCACAGAGGCCAATATGGAGAGGAGCTTTTTACCAATAAACTTAAACCAAGGTTCTCGTTTAAGCGGCAGTGAAATAAGCAGTGCGGCAGGAACGAAACCCAATAGAACAACCCACAACACCGAGTAACAGCTCAAGTAAGCACTCGCTTCGCTGCTGTCGGTTTGCATGATATTCGCGATCATGTCGACATTAAAAATGGTGTCGTAGTTATAACCGGCATAACTCACCAAAGCCGATAAAATCATCAGTGCCACAAACAAGGGTTTGGTCAGAAAAGGCCAACTCAGCAGGTTGAATATTAAATTGAGAGCAGCAAAGAAAAACAGCGGGATCGAAAGGATAAAACCAAGCTTTACCGAGTCCATTTCAGCAAAAAGACGATGCAATTCTTTATAAATGGGAGCATTCAGCACTAATGAAAAATAAAGCGCCAATACCGCAGTTAGCTTCACATAAGTCACCCCATTTGAGCGCCAGTTGAGCCAGTTTTTCATAATAGTGCTCCCACAATAGCGCCCCAAGTCAGCAAGGCAAAACCCAAGGCAATGAACACCGCTGCTGAGCCCATGTCTTTGGCGCGCCCGCTAAGTTCATGCCATTCACTTCCAACCCTATCGACAACAGCTTCAACCGCCGAATTCAGCAACTCAACAATCAGCACAAGCAAGACACTCCCTATCAGCAGTAACTTCTCGACTGGGGTCACGGGTAACCAGATAGCTACCAGAAACAAAGCCGCGCTTAGCACGGTTTCTTGACGAAATGCAGCCTCATGCTGCCAAGCGGACACAAGCCCTTTCATGGAATACTGGGTTGCATGTATAACGCGCGTTATTCCGGTTTTTCCTGGTTTCACTCACTCACCTTCCTTCATCATCATTGTTATTATTTCAGCCAAGCGGGCCATCAATGATACAGCGGCTCGATGTTTGGCCTGATCATCAGACAAGTAACCCTGCTAAACCGTCCAACCCGATCGAGCAAACATTGATTACCGTTTTGGAATAATGAGAGAAACAAAAAAGCCGCGAATAATCGCGGCTCTTGCTTAAAATGGGAAATTACCCTTTATAAATCTTAGGGTTGAATACATCTCGTAACCAGTCACCCAGCAGATTAATCACCAAGACTAAGGTCACTAGCACTAACCCTGGGAAAGCCGTGATCCACCACGCCCCAGAGAAAATGTAGTTAAAGCCAATGCTGATCAGTGCCCCTAAAGAGGGTTGGTCTACTGGTAGGCCTAAACCTAAAAACGACAACGCCGCTTCAGACATAATGGCGTTGGCCACCTGTACGGTCGAAATAACCAAAATAGGAGACAAACAGTTTGGCAAAATATGGCGGAACATAATACGAGGCGACTTAAAGCCCATCACCCGTGCTGCTTCCACATACTCTTTCTTCTTCTCAGCCAATACCGATGCACGAATGGTACGTGCATACTGCGGCCATTCGGCCACGCCAATGATCACCACCAGCATGACGACCGCATATTGACTGTAAAACTCACTGCCAAAACTGGCTTTGAAAATGGCCGAGACAATGATCGCGACCATCATGGTTGAAAACGAGAGCTGCACGTCGGCAAAACGCATTAAAAAGCTATCAATACGGCCGCCAAAGTAACCCGCCGACAAACCAATCACGATACCAAGTACCAATTGTAGGCCAACCGCTAAGAAACCAATGGTCAGTGACAAACGAGACCCATAAAGAATGGTCGAAAGGATGTCTCGTCCTTGCTCATCAGTGCCCAACAGGAATCGCTCATCACCGTCTTCCATCCATGCTGGTGGTAGCTCTGAGTCCATAATATCGATCGAGGATAAATCGTATGGGTCTGTTGGCGAAATGATCGGCGCTGCCAATGCCATCACTAAGAACAGCATAAAGACGGTAAAACTGGTCATCGCGACTTTATCGCGCTTAAAGTAGTACAAGAAATCAGATTGTTTAAATCGCTCCCAACGCGAAGGAGCTAGTGCTGTTTGACTCATGATTATGCTCCTTTACCTGTTAAATTCACCGTTGGGTTGATGATGCCGTATAGCAAGTCAACAATGGTGTTAGTGACCACGAATATTAGACCAACGAAAATAACGTAAGCAGTGATCAGTGGTGTATCCACTCGGTTGATTGCCTCAAGGAAAAGGAAGCCAGTTCCTGGCCATTGGAAAACCGTTTCAGTCAGTATGGTATAAGCCACCATGGTACCAATCTGCACCCCACCGACCGTTAGTACCGGTAACATGGTATTTTTCAGCGCATGCTGGTAATAAATCTTGTTCAGTGCCAAGCCTTTCGCTTTACCGAACTTGATGTACTCAGAACTCAAGACTTCCAACATTTCAGAACGGACCAAACGGATAAACAGTGGCAGCATGATGGACGCCAGTGCAATACAAGGCAGCACCAAGTGAGCCAAGCCATCTAAGGTGAAATAACCGGACTCCCAGCCCAACACATTCGCCGTTTCTCCTCGCCCATAAGACGGTAACCAACCCAGTTCAATCGAGAAGACGTACATCAACATGATGGCGGTAAGGAATACGGGGATCGAAATCCCGATACTACTGCCTGCCATTACAATTTTGGTAAACAGACTTTTAGGGTGGATCGCTGAGTAAACCCCCAGAGGAATAGAACAGAATATAATGATTAATGTGGCACCGAACACTAACTCTAGTGTTGCCACCAATTTATCCAGAATCACTTCAACCGCCGGGCGCTTGAAGAAATAAGACGTACCTAAATCACCTTGTAGCGCATTGCCAACAAAGCGTGTGTATTTAGTAATGAAGGGATCATTCAGACCTAGGTCGTCACGCAAAGCTTGGCGCTCTGCTTCAGAAACCGACTGACCTACTAGCTCACGCAATGGATCGCCGAGGTTATCCTGAATGGCAAACGCCACTAAACTGATCACAAACATCACTATCAGTGCCTGAAACAGGCGCTTGACCAGAAACGAAAACATTCCCTGCCCCTTTAACTTTCCGTAGATTTCAGTCTTGAACTACCGTGTTCACACTCATCATTACTCCATAGATTTAGCAATGATGAGTATGCTTTCAGCCTTAAAAATGGCACCTAACCCGACTGAAACAGAGCTAAGCACCAAAAAGTTATGGCACCCGAGTCACCTCGGGTGCTATGCGTGATGACTTACTTAACGACAAGATCACCGAAGTATGGGAAGTTCATACCGTTGATGATTGGACCAATCTCAACGTTACCTTTCGCTGCCCATGAAGGGTCTTGCCAATGCAGAGGAACAAACGCTGCTTCGTTGTATAAGATTTCTTCAACTTTCTTCAGCGCCGCACTACGCTTGCCAAGATCCGTCATCTTATTGGTTTCTTCGATCAGCTTATCGACTTCAGCATTTGAGTAGTGGCCACAGTTGTACTGACCTTTACCCGTATCAGCATTACGCGTCATCGCAAGGAACTCAGTGAAGTTACCTGAATCTTCCGTATCTGGGTGCCAGCCGATCATAAGCATGTCTGCCGCACACTTATCAAATTCAGGCCAGTACTGCGCTTTTGGCATAGTCTTCAGATCAACCTTAATACCAATCTTAGACAGCATTGCCGCCGATGCTTGAGCGATCTTATCGTCGTTCACGTAACGGTTGTTTGGCGCCATCATAGTTAGCGTGAAGCCTTTCTCGTAACCCGCTTCTTTCATCAGCTGCTTCGCTTTCTTCAGATCGTAGCGAGGTTTCAGATCAGCATTATGACCAACGAAGCCAACCGGGCTCTGCTGACCTGCTGCTGTCGCTGCGCCTTTCATGACTTTTTTGGTGATGCCTTCGTTGTTGATGGCATACACAATAGCCTGACGCACGCGCGCATCTTTCAGTGCTGGATTGCTGTTTTGGTTCATTTGGAAGGTGATCACACGTGTACCCGGCATGGTGTACAGATCAACATCTTTAGCTTTCTTAATACGCTGGTAATCATTTGGCGCTACAGGTGCAATCATATCTACATCACCAGAAAGAAGCGCTGCAACACGGGTTGCATCTTCTTTGATTGGCACGAGCGTTAGCTTATCAACGTTACCTTCAGAGCTGCTGTCCCAGTAGCCATCAAAACGTTCAAACGTTACTTTTACGCCCTGTTCACGCTGCGTGATGATAAATGGCCCAGTACCCGATACATTGGTCGATGCGTAAGAGTTGCCGTGCTTCACTAGCTCAGCTTTGTCTTTACCATCTTCTGTTTTACCTGAGTAAAACTTGCTATCCATCGGGAACAAGTAGGTCATCACGTTTTCAACTAGCGGGTAAACGCCATCTGTTTTCACTTCAACTTTGTAATCACCTGCTTTTGTGATTGACGTGATTGGGCCGAAGATACCTTTAAAGTCAGGTGAGTTTTTCAGACGGTCAAATGTCCAAACAACATCATCAGCCGTCAACATGTTGCCTGAGTGGAACTTAACACCTTGGCGGATATTAAAGTGCATTGTTTCACCGTCAATACGCTCCCAAGATTCAGCTAAGCGAGGTTCAAATTCCATCTTCTGGTTAAAGCGGATAAGCGGATCAAAGACCATGTGAGACATTTGCAGTGTACCGCCAGACAGTTGCTCATGCGGGTCAAGTGACACCGGATCAGCATCATATGCGACAGTAATGTCTGCTGCTGCTGCACCAAAACTGAGGCCTGCAGCCATCAAAGCCACTGCTAGTTTGCTTTTCATGGTTTTCATTGCATAACTCCTTATGCGGGAATCCAAATCCCTAGTTGTTGTATTTGCTTCTGTTTATTCGTCTGGGCAAAACGCCCGACAATTACCTACGACTTACGCCGTTTTTATGTCTTCTCTGAGCCCAGTAAATTCGGGCATCAGTGAAATCAGTTGTTTACTGTATTCGTGTTGAGGGGATCTAAAGAGCTGCTCGGTTGGGGCGACTTCCAATAACATCCCCATTTGCATCACACCCACTCGATCGCACATCTGGCGGATCACAGGTAAATCGTGACTGATAAACAGCATGGTTAGATTGAGCTCATCTTGTAAATCTTTTAGCAGGTTGAGAATTTGCGCCTGTACCGAAACATCCAATGCAGATGTTGGTTCATCACAAATCAAAAGACGTGGACGGGTTGCCAGCGCACGTGCAATCGAGATGCGCTGACGCTGACCGCCAGAAAATTCATGTGGGTATTTAACTCCTGCCATTTTGCCCAAACCTACATGATCCAACAGATCGTTAACGATCTGTCTGGTCTCCGCTTCACTGTTCGTCAGTTTATGGAAACGGATAGGTTCCGCGATGATGTCAAAGATTTTCATGCGCGGGTTCATTGAGGTGTATGGGTTTTGGAATACCATCTGCATCTGGCGACGCAGCGGACGTCGTTCACTTTCCGATTTCAATGACGTCAGATCGATGCCTTCAAAGGTCACTTTACCGGAGTTTGGTTGATACAAGCCTGCAATCACTCGGGCAATGGTCGATTTACCCGATCCCGATTCACCCACCAACCCAAATGTCTCGCCTTCAAACACTTCAAAGCTGACATTATTGGACGCCTGAACATACTCACGGCGGCTTTCAAATAGCGAATCTTTGGTAACAAAACGCAGGTTAACGTTTTCAACGTTCAATAGTGGCCCTGAGTAATCACGGTGATCTTGGCTTTGACCTAACCAGTGATTTTTCACATCCAGCGGCTCCATCTCGTGCGCTTCTTCGATATAACTAACTAATGGGAAGCGATCGAGTTTAATATCAGAACGAGGCACCGCGGAAATCAAACTACGTGTGTACGAATGATCTGGGTCTCCCAGCACTTTTGCTGTTGGGCCAAATTCAACCAAATCTCCTCGATACATCACTGCGACACGGTCAGTCACATTGGATACAACACCCATATCGTGAGTCACTAACATACAACCGACGTTGTTTTTAATGCACAGTTCACGGATCAGGTTGAGGATTTGGTCTTGGATAGACACATCCAGTGCGGTGGTAGGTTCATCCGCAATGATCAGATCAGGCTCACCAGCTAAGGCAATCGCAATCACTACACGTTGGCGCATACCACCAGAAAATTGGTGCGGATACTGTTTTAGTCGGTTTTCTGGTTGGGGAATCCCAACTTGCTGCATTAGAGACAATGCACGTTGATACGCTTCTTCGTCGGAAACCTTCATATTGGCATGAATGGTTTCTTTTAATTGCTGTTCAACGGTGAAAAGCGGGTTAAGCGACGTCATCGGATCTTGGAAAATAAAACCGATTTTTGAGCCGCGAACACTGCGCATCTGCTCTGGAGAAAGACCTGAAATCAGCTCTCCATCGAGATACACATCACCCGTAGCGATACGTCCCGGAGGGCTAAGCAGATCAATGACGGCATTGCCGACCGTTGACTTACCTGCACCAGACTCACCAACCACACCGACAATCTCTCCTCGTTCAATATTAAAAGAGAGTGATTTAACCGCAGCATGTACCCCGTGGCGCGACGGATATTCAATACGAAGATTTTTTACTTCTAAGAGTGACATTAACCAGACCTCTACTGCTTCGGCAGCTTTCTGCCCTGTCTGAACATTTGAATCCATTCCACCAGAATATTGTTCTGGTAATTTATAAGCTTATCAATCTGGCAAATATTTCACAGAAAAGCAACATGTATAGTATAAAAAGTCGAAATTGAACACTTTTAGAGCAAAAAACTAAAATATTTATGCACTTAAACTGCATTAACTGTTGAGTTATAACTTTAAGAAATTCCACTAACCAGCTAAGTAAAAGTCATTTAAATAGCTATTTTGGCTCATTTTTCTAATAAAACAGGTTTTTTAGTCTAAAACGAAAAAGATAAAGTATTCATACCATCCATTTTTAACAAAACAGAAACAAAACCCAAAAAAATACAAATAAACAGAAGTACAAACTAGCATTCAAGTAAATACATAGAATATAAAACCATAACCATACTCTGAAATTATAGGTGGATTTAACCTATATCTCTGTTTAGGAAAAATAGGAGGAACGAGGAAAAGTGCCAGATTCGATTGCACAAATCGTGATCTAAACGAGTCTGAAATATTTGTCAGAATGAATGGTAGTGAAGGGCTGGTTCGAATCAAAAATCAAACGTTAGAAAGTAAAAAAGCCCTAGTCTCTCGACTAAAGCCTCAGTAGTTGTCGGTGAAGAGCCATATTCTGAACGTCAGGCGAACCCCATCTTGGTTCGAATCAAAAATCAAACGCTAGAAAGTAAAAAGCCCTAGTCTTTCGACTAAAGCCTCAGTAGTTGTCGGTGAAGAGCCATATTCTGAACATCAGGGCGAACCCCATCTTGGGTTCGAATCAAAGATCAAACACTAGAAAATAAAAAAGCCCTAGTCTCTCGACTAAAGCCTCAGTAGTTGTCGGTGAAGAGCCATATTCTGAACATCAGGCGAACCCCATCTTGGTTCGAATCAAAAATCAAACGCTAGAAAGTAAAAAAGCCCTAGTCTTACGACTAGGGCTTCAATAGTGGTCGGTGAAGAGGGATTCGAACCCCCGACCCTCTGGTCCCAAACCAGATGCGCTACCAAGCTGCGCTATTCACCGACTTATGTTTTATCTCGATTTTCATCAAGAAAGGAAGCAAAGCTACCTGAATAAATGGGGTGGCTAACGAGACTTGAACTCGCGACAACCGGAATCACAATCCGGGGCTCTACCAACTGAGCTATAGCCACCATCAAATTTTGTATCAACCGGCTATTGCCGTTTTGCTCTCGCTAATCGCCAGAACAAATAAAAAGTGGTCGGTGAAGAGGGATTCGAACCCCCGACCCTCTGGTCCCAAACCAGATGCGCTACCAAGCTGCGCTATTCACCGACTTATGTTTTATCTCGATTTTCATCAAGAAAGGAAGCAAAGCTACCTGAATAAATGGGGTGGCTAACGAGACTTGAACTCGCGACAACCGGAATCACAATCCGGGGCTCTACCAACTGAGCTATAGCCACCACTGTAGTTTTACCGATATTATCCTCCGAGGCGAAAATGGCGCGCCCGAAAGGATTCGAACCTTCGACCTTTGGCTCCGGAGGCCAACGCTCTATCCAGCTGAGCTACGGGCGCATGCCCTATCGGCGGAGTGGAATAATACGTATATCACACTATGGCGTCTAGTACTTTTTCAACTTTTTTTATCGTTTGACGCCTTTTTGGGCAATTAAAGTGTGACAAAGACCTATTTCATGAGTGATAACCCCCTCGATGGTCTTAACTTGTTGTTTATTGCAACAAGTTATCAGGATATAATCACCCAATATTTACATTGATTTAACAGCTTTTTGCGCTATAAATCGATTTAACACCTCTAATAATTAGGTAAGCATCGACTTACCGTCAGGAATGTAAAGTGAGTTTAATGGATATGTCTCGAAAAATCGTAACCGCTTTTGTCGCTGCACTAACCTTTTCTAGCGCCTCTTTTGCAGCGAGTGTGAGCCAAGAAGAATATGATGCTATTGCTGAACGCATAAAGCCTGTCGGTGATGTTTACCTAGCCGGTTCAGAGCCTGTTGTCGCTGAGCCTACTGGTCCTCGTGATGGTGCATCAGTTTATGGCACTTTCTGTGTCGCTTGTCATGCTTCTGGCGTCAGTGGCGCACCGAAAACGGGTGATGCAACAGATTGGGCACCACGTATCGCAAAAGGTAAAGATGTACTCGCCGATCACGCGATCAATGGTTTCAATGCCATGCCAGCCAAAGGCTCATGTATGGATTGTTCAGACGATGAAATCATCGCCGCTATCGAGCACATGATTAAAGATCTGTAATTATCTCTGCTTATATAAAGAGGGCTTGGTCAACACCAAGCCCTCTTTAGTTATAGAGACGATTGCTTCATTAAATGCCCATCTTGCATCTTCCAAAGTTCACAATACTCACTTAATCCTTTCGGCTGATGCGCCACTTCAACCACCAACTTATCTTTCCAACGATGAGTCAAATGCTGACGAATGGTGGCCTCTGTCGTTTTATCTAGTGCACTGAATGCTTCATCCAACAAATAAATGGGGGTATCACGCAAGATCGCTCTTGCCAAGGCAATTCGCTGTGCTTCTCCACCACTTACTCTCGCTCCATTGAGCCCTAGTTCGGTATCCAATCCGTTTGCCAGTAAATGAAACATCGGCTCAAGGCAGACAAGCTGTAACACTTCCAACAACATGGCATCGCTGTAGCGTTGCCCCAATGACAAGTTATGTCGCAGACTAGCTGGGAAAATGATCGTCTGTTGAGGGACATAACTGATTTGCTGCCAAAGCTCTACTCGGCTTAGTTCAGTCATAGGATGACCTTTTAGCGTTACCGGTGAGTCTTGGCAGACGTATACCCCAGCTAAATAACGCAGCAATGAGGTTTTTCCACTGCCACTTTCTCCCTGGATCACCATATGGCGGGATGATGACAACGTCAGTGACAGATCCTTAAATAACCAATGACTGCTATTCGGATAGCGATGAGAAAGAGATGACACTGCAATTAATGGGCTGTTATCAGCTGGTATAGAGTCATTTTTTAACGGATTTACATCACCATAGGCCGTTGGTTGCAACATCGCTAACACACGACGGCACGCCGGAAATGTTTGTGGTAAGTCTTCAAAGGTACGAGTTAATGCCAATACTGGGCCAAACGCCCCGGCATACAAACAGAGAACCGGTAAAGCAGTGAGCGTTGTTGAACCTTCTTGCCACCAAGCAACCACCAATAAACCAACAAAACCTAAACCGATAATACCGTCCGTCATCGCATCTTTGATGCCATTGCGACGTGCTAGCGCACTGTGCGACTGTTGTAACGCAACACCTTGTTTGACGACCTGCTGTTTAAAGAATGGCATTGCTTGCCAGTTCTGTATTTCATTAATGCCAGTCACGACGTCCGTTAACGTGACATTTAACTGACCGAATTGCTGACGGATATTTTGCCCCAGCTCTCCATGGCGGTGCAGGTGGTATATCGGGATCGCCGCTCCAACTAAAGCAAGCAGACTCAATAGGCTTACAGCAGCCATCGTACCCCCAAGCTGATAACCATAGAGTGTGACCATCGATGACACCAACACTGCAGACAAAACAGGCACGATGGTGTGCGCATAAAATACTTCGATTCGCTCGATATCTGACACCACGCGCGCAGTGAGCTCTCCTGTCGACAACGCATGAATGTTGTCGGGAGCTTGTTGCTCAAGTTGCCAATAAATACGGTTACGCAAATCCTCCTGAATTCGAAATGCCGCATTATGTCCAGACAACTGTTCTGCGTAGCGGCAAAATGCTTTGCTAATACCAATCCATAAAAGTGGCCAAAGCAGCTGTTCCCATATAGCGCTCGCCTCCCCTGTAAACAACGCCTGAGCATAGTGGCCTGCTACCACGAGAATAGCGATAGTCCCAAGCTGGTTCATGACGCGGCATAGTAATGAGATCATCAATGGCCAGAGGTGTGGCCGGGCAAGGTTGAGTAGCGTGCGGATCATCATACTCGGACCTCCGTTGGTTTTGTTTGGCTTTGCCAGTCGCGCACATCAATAACGCGATCGGCGCGCTCGATCACCGCAGGCGAATGACTGATCACCAGCAAGCCAGTAGTTTGCTTAAGTTGGTGTAATGTATCCAAGACTTGCTGTTCGGTGTGTTCATCCAATTGGCGGGTTGGCTCATCGAGTAACATCAGCGCATGCCTTGATAGCCAAGCACGACATAACCCCAGCCGCGCAGCTTGCCCACCCGAAATATGTTGCCCGCCCTCACCCGGCTGACTTTGCAATGCATTCGGCTGTGATAACCAGTCCTCCAATCCACATTTCCTCAATGCGGTTTGGATATCTTGCTGCGAAGCATCAGTCGCCGCTAACTGACAGTTATCCGCCAAGCTACCATTAAAGACGTACGGCATTTGTTGCAGGTAACCCATTGATTGATGGGTAATGACGCCACTGTCCGGTTGCAGTTGGCCGCGGATCAACTTGAACAGTGTCGACTTGCCGCACCCACTTGGCCCCCTTAATACCACCAGCTCACCCTGATAAACGGTCAATTCAAGCTTATGAAATAATTTAGGTTGCTTGGAGTAGCCAAAGCTGAGCCCATGAATGTCCAACACAACATTAGGACTATGAGGCAACAAACGGCAATCTTCATTATTTGCCATAGAGAGTACTGCTTGAACATCAGTCTGAACTTCTCGACCTAGCGCGCCGGCAAAGAAAAACGCCCCCATTAAGGACAGCGGACGAATCAATTCAACACTGGCTAAAATAATAAATGCAGCAGAAGGAGCATCAATGACACCCGATTGATACTGGCTGATCGCCAACAAGGAAGCGGCAATGATTGTGCCCAGCGAGAACAACAAATCCACCAGTAAAATCACCAGTTGGTTGGTTTTGAGAAGCGACATGGTCGAACGGCGTAATTGCTCCCCATGTGACTCAATTTCTCTGCCCCAGCGTTTGGAATATTGATATAGCTTAAGCACAGGTAAGCCATGCAAGCTTTGAGTAAAGAGTTCCGTCAATAAAGCCAAGTTGTGCTTATAGGTGGCGCTAACGGCAGCGAAGCGCTTAAATACCAGCATCAGTATCGCCGGAATAAGTGGGATCATCAGCAATAACACTAACCCAGAAAATGGGTCGATAAATGCAATAAACACACACACCAGTAACGGCCCAAGTAGGCCGATAAAAAACTGTGGTACAAACAAACCCCAATATAAATCGAGTACTTCGACACCTTCACCCAACAGATAGCTGAGTTTGCCTCGCAGCTCTGGGGTCATTTGGTTCGGTTTAAGCTGAGCCAATTTATCCAAAAGCTCGGCTCGGAGGCTTCGTTTCACCTCAGATGCCGTATGCGAACCGAGATAGCGATGGCCAATGATGATCAAAAAACGGCCTGCCAGTAACACAACTGCCGCCAGAATCACCCACCCCGCCATGCTTTGAAAGTCATCAGCAAATACACGACTTACCAACCAGTATTGACCCACTAGACCCAAAATAACCAAGATACCACTGGCAACCGTACCCAATAACCAGCGCTTGGCGGTTTGGGGAATTGGCCCAATCATGATGCGCCCTCACTCTGGGCAGGGCGCGTTTTGTAACGCCATATCACATACGTTTCGATCACCGCAATGACAATCAAGGTCACTTGGGCGGAAGGGCGTTCATCCAATAACCAGATCACCGTCGCCAATATCGAGCCCCACACAATCAAGAGCACTCGGATTTTTTCTGAAATAGTCAGGCCACGGTTGTCTTTAATATTCTGCAATGTTGGCCCCAATAAGCGACTCCTCAGTAACCACGCCTGAAAACGTGGTGAACTGACACTAAAGCAATACAGGGCCAGCAATGCAAAAGGGACGGTCGGTAGTAACGGGACGAATACTCCGATCATACCTAATCCGGTCGCGCTGACTCCGATAGTTAAAAAGGCATATCTTTTAATCATGTTCCAATTCATTCTGTTCATTATGTATCGTCATGAAGGCTGGCTCAGACTGCGCCTTAGTGGTGATCACTTAGCGCTATTGTTATAAAAAAGGTGTGAAGTTTCCTTCACACCTATCGGTTAAGCAGGTTCGGCCTGTTCTTCTTCGGTATGGCCTTCAGTTTGATGAACCGCATGCTGTAACTGTTCATCAAGCTGGAAGGCTTGGCCAAAGCCTTTAACGTAATTGCCTGACTTCGGCACAAAACGATAAAAGGTAAAATCTTTCATACCACACAGCTGATCCACGATGTCACCAAAGGTGTCACGCATTTCCTGTTTCAACGGCATGGCACTTTGAGAGTGTTTATCAACCACAATGACATCGCAATCGATGATCAGGCGTTCTCGCGCAAACAGATGACGGGCTTGTTCTTCAGGTTCAACCAACATCAATGAAGCCTTGGGTATTTGCTGAAGGTTACGTGCATGCTTTGAGACCGTACTCAGTAGCATTACAAAGTCATTTCCGTGTCGAATAAATGGGCCATAGCTAGCGAGGGGGGTTCCAGATGCATCTACCGTTCCTAGTTGAGCGGTAGAAAATTGAGTAACGAACGCCTGAATACGAGCAGGTAAACGCTCTAGCTGCTCTTTGCGATAAGGCATAACCATTTCCTTGTATGGTGATATTCCACCAACCTTTTGTGAGTTGGTGATAACTTGTCGTGAGACCATTGAAGCGCTGTACTGCTCTCTTAAGCACAATACAGCGAGAATCCTCTATTGAGCGCGTCTTGCACCGACGCATACGTTTGCGACTCACCATCAATCCTGAACATAGCAGGTACACAAAGCCCGCTCACATGAGTGAGTTCTTGAGGTGGATGTTTTAAGTGAGTCAGTACTATAAATAGTGAAGAGTTGTTAATGACGCCCCAGAAATAGCAATCGCATAAGGCACCGTCTTAACCGATTTCTGTGCGATCCAGCCTCGGTGAGCAAAGTGGTTGTGCACCAAGCACAGCACGCTTAGCACACCGCCGAATAATGCGGTTTGGAGCAAGAGTTCGCCCCATTGCTCCGCAGCACCATAAGCGCAAAGCGCTAATAGTTTGCTGTCTGCTGCGCCTAACCAACGGTAATGCAATGCCACCACACCAAAACCAAGTATCACAGCACTAATGAGTGCGCCGACGACATTAAATGGGGTGGTCATAACGATTGGGATCAGCAGAGCAAACAGCAGCCGATGGGAAACGTGGCGGTGACGAAGATCGCTTAGTGCAATAGCAGCCAAAATAGCCATTGTCATCAGTTGTAATGCCAACAGTAACCATCCAGTCAACATGAGCTCTGCTCCGGATGTTTTGCGGCGATGATGACCCAAACTACGTCATTCATGCGATGACAACCATTAATAAATACTCATAACTATATAGTAATGAGAATTATTATTAATATTATTTATAAAATCAATACTAGCCGGTACTTTTGTTACTGATATTTATAGAACAGCAGCTACTAACCAATCGTGTTAGCGACCCTCTTTCACTAAGGCAATCACCTCATTTACATAACTATCTGCCAATAAAAAACCGGCTAACGCCGGTTTCTTTTTACTTCTTAAACATCGATCGTAAGTTGGCAATATGTGCCTGCCCTTTTGCCATGCGCTCTTCTTGAGTCACAGGCTTTTTCACCTGCTCCCACTCGACATCATCGTATGGCAGCTCATCGAGGAAACGGCTTTGGGTGGGCTTAATCAATTCACCAAATTGACGGCGCTCTTTACACATCACAAAGGTCAGCTCACGCTGTGCTCGGGTGATCCCTACGTACATTAAGCGGCGCTCTTCCTCAACATTATCTTCATCAATGCTGGTTTGATGCGGCAAAATCCCCTCTTCAGTGCCAATCAGATAAACGTAAGGAAATTCGAGACCTTTTGATGCGTGTAACGTCATTAGCTGCACCGCATCGCTATCGTCATCTTCTTCACCACGTTCCATCATGTCACGTAAGGTTAACCGTTGAACCACTTCCTTCAGCGTTTTTTCTTCCTGATCGTAGTTGTCGCCTTCTAAATCCGACACGATCCAAGAATAGAGATCCGATACGTTTTTCATTCGCATCTCAGCCGCTTTCGGACTGGCAGAGGTTTCATAAAGCCAATCTTCATAATGGATGTCACGAACCAGTGAACGTACGGCTTCGACCGTATCTCCTCGTTCAGCCTGATCTGCAATCTTAACTAACCAAGCCGTAAAGCGACGCAAGGTTTCCAAGCCGCGTCCGGTAAGATGCTGCTCTAAACCCATTTCAAAACTGGCTTCAAACAGGCTTTTACCACGCATATTGGCATAGCTGCCCAGCTTTTCTAATGTCACGGGACCAATTTCACGACGTGGCGTGTTCACGATTCGCAAAAATGCATTGTCATCATCTGGGTTCACTAAAACGCGCAGGTACGCCATGATGTCTTTGATTTCTGCACGGGCGAAAAATGAAGTGCCCCCCGATAATTTATACGGCACCCGGTTTTGCATCAGTGACTTTTCAATCAAGCGCGATTGATGGTTACCACGATACAAAATCGCATAATCTTTATAGTCGGTACGGTTAAGGAATTTATGCGCGATCAATTCACCAGTCACACGTTCAGCTTCATGATCTTCATTCTTCGCCATCAAGACCTTGAGTTTTTCACCATCTGGGATCTCAGAGAACAGGGATTTCTCATACACGTGTGGGTTATTGGCGATCAAGATATTAGCAGCACGCAGAATTCGACTCGTCGAACGGTAGTTTTGCTCCAGCTTAATCAGGCGTAGATTCGGGTAATCTTCCCCCAACAGCACCAAGTTTTGTGGTTTTGCCCCACGCCATGAATAAATAGACTGATCATCATCCCCAACCACCGTCAGGCGACCACGCTCACCCACAATCAATTTCACCAGTTCATACTGGCTGGTGTTGGTGTCTTGGTACTCATCGACCAACAAGTAACGAATGCGGTTTTGCCAACGTTGACGCACCTCTTCATTGCTGCGCAATAGCAACACAGGTAATGCGATCAAATCATCAAAATCGAGCGCGTTATACGCTTTCATCTGCTTTTGATACATCTCAAAACAGAAAGCAAACAACTGCTGCTGTTCCCCCTGGGCATGGGCTTTTGCCTGCTCTGGCGTCAGCATGTCATTTTTCCAGTTTGAAATGGTACTCAGCAACTGGCGTAATAAGTCTTTGTCACCATCAAGCTGTTTTTCAGTCAGCTCTTTCAGTAACGCTAACTGATCTTGATCGTCAAACAGCGAAAAACCCGCCTTTAAACCCAGCGCTTTATACTCACGCTTAATCATGTTGAGGCCCAAGGTATGAAAGGTAGAAACCATCAAGCCCTTGGATTCATTTTTACCTAGCGTCTGACCAACACGCTCTTTCATTTCTCGAGCCGCTTTATTGGTAAAGGTCACCGCCGCGATGTTACGTGCCTTGTAATTACACTGCTGAACCAGATAAGCGATTTTATTGGTAATAACACGGGTTTTACCTGACCCGGCCCCAGCCAATACTAGGCATGGACCAGATACATATTTCACCGCATCATCTTGTCTTGGGTTCAGCTTCATTGCGCTCTCGGAACTGGAAAATAAGATGGCGCCTATCATAATCCTGCAACAGCCTGAATGCTACGTTCACATTGACAAGAATTTACACAAATTTGCGTATAAGACAGTTGCATATATGGGTAGAGTTTGAGCTATAATGAATGAACGTTCATTCATTGGCGGCGCGATTATGTCCAATAACAGCCAGATGGATAAGCACGAGCAAATCCTCTCAGCAGCGGAAAAACTGATTGCAGAACAAGGCTTTCAAGGCCTTTCTATGCAAAAGTTAGCCGCTGAAGCGGGGGTCGCTGCCGGCACTATCTATCGTTATTTTTCCGATAAAGAGCATCTCCTTGATGAAGTACGTCTGCATGTTGCACGTCGTGTTGCGACAGCAGTGCAAAGCGGTGTGACCGAAGATATGCCCCTCAAAGAGCGTTATCGCACGATGTGGCTTAATATTTGGAATCTCGCTAGCTCAAATCTCGCAACCATCAGCAATCGTGTTCAATATGAGTCTTTGCCTTATACCGACTGTTGTAAAGCAAAGGAACTTGAACGCGATATGTTTGCCCAAGTAGATCTGCTCTTTAACCAAGGCAAAGAGCAAGGCTTGTTCAAACCACTTGCGAATGAGGTCCTATCTGGATTGAGTTTTGAAGCAAGTGTCGCTTTAGCACGTAAACATGCATTGGGATTTTATCAGCTGGATGATGCTGCGCTGGACGCTGCAATTGAAGCCAGTTGGGATGCAATTATTCAACATTAATACTTGGAGTTCTGATCAGAATGAAAAAGTGGACTTTCTTTATGTTACTTATCGCCGTGCTGCTGTTTGGCAGTGTGATAGGTTTCAATCTCTTCAAACAGCAAAAAATTGCTGAGTATATGGCTAATCGTCCAGAGCCAGAGTTCCCTGTTACGGTCACAGAAGTTAAGCCCGTAGACTGGGTGCCTGTTATCGAAGCGATCGGTTTTATCGAACCTAACCAAGGCGTCACAATTGCCAATGAAACCAGTGGTGTCATTGACGAGATTGCTTTTGAGTCAGGTACACAAGTGAAAGAAGGCCAACCTCTAGTGATGCTCGACTCTCAAGTAGAGAAAGCAAACCTAAAGAGTGCAAAAGCGAAGTTGCCAGCAGCCGAAGCCAAATACAAACGCTACAAAGGCCTGTTCAAAAAAGGGTCGATTTCAAAAGAAGCGTATGATGAAGCAGAAGCGAACTACTTCTCCCTCAAAGCCGACATTGAAAGTTTGAACGCATCTATTGACCGCCGTGAAATCAAAGCACCTTTCTCTGGTGTCATTGGTATTCGTAATGTTTACCTAGGTCAGTACCTACAAGCAGGTAGCGATATCGTTCGCCTAGAAGACACCAGTGTTATGCGCCTACGCTTCACCGTGCCTCAAAACGACATCTCACGCATCAGCCTTGGCCAATCCGTTGATATCTTTGTTGATGCCTACCCACAAAGCCCGTTCAAAGGCTCAATTGCCGCGATTGAACCTGCGGTTAACGTACAAAGTGGTTTGATTCAAGTTCAAGCAGACATCCCAAATAGTGACGGCAAGCTGCGCAGTGGTATGTTCGCGCGTGCAAACATCATTCTGCCTAAGCTGGAAAATCAAGTCACTCTGCCACAAACGGCAATCACCTTTACGCTATACGGCGACAATGTATACATCATCTCTGAAGAAGATGGCGTGCAGCGCGTTAAGCAGCAAGTGGTGAAAGTTGGCGAGCGTGCCAAAGACATTGCACACATCCTTGATGGTGTGAAAGTCGGCGATCAAGTGGTCACCACTGGTCAGGTTCGCTTGAGTAACCACGCTAAGGTTCGCATTGTCGAAAGTGATGCGACTACCCCACCAGCTGAAACACCAATGCTGTAATTGGAGGCATCATGCGCTTTACTGATGTTTTTATAAAACGTCCAGTTTTAGCGGTATCGATCAGCTTTTTGATCGCCTTGCTTGGTTTACAAGCGGTGTTCAAAATGCAGGTTCGTGAATACCCTGAAATGACAAATACCGTCGTGACGGTGACAACCAGTTACTACGGTGCCAGTGCCGACCTTATCCAAGGCTTTATTACTCAGCCATTGGAGCAGGCCGTTGCGCAGGCAGACAATATTGACTACATGACTTCCCAATCGGTGTTGGGTAAATCCACCATCACGGTGAACATGAAGCTCAATACCGATCCGAATGCGGCACTGTCTGACATTCTGGCAAAAACCAACTCGGTACGCTCTCAACTTCCTAAAGAAGCAGAGGACCCTACCGTAACCATGTCGACCGGTGCCACCACCGCAGTACTGTACATTGGCTTTACCAGTGACGAGTTGTCTTCAAGTCAGATCACTGATTACCTTGAACGTGTAATTAACCCACAGCTATTCACCATTAATGGTGTTTCTAAAGTGGACTTATACGGTGGTATGAAATACGCACTTCGCGTTTGGCTAGACCCAGCGAAAATGGCGGCACTCAAACTGACGGCAACAGATGTCATGGGTGTGTTGAATGCCAACAACTACCAGTCAGCAACAGGTCAGGTTACTGGTGAATTCGTGCTCTACAACGGCAGCGCGGATACTCAAGTATCCAACGTGGATGAGCTGAAAAATCTGGTTGTGAAATCAGGTGAAGGCGAAGTGATCCGCTTGGGTGATATCGCTAAAGTGACGTTAGAGAAGAGCCACGACGTTTACCGTGCCAGTGCAAATGGACAAGAAGCGGTTGTTGCTGCCATTAACGCGGCACCAAGTGCCAACCCAATTAACATCGCTGCGGATGTGCTGGATCTGCTCCCTCAACTAGAGCGAAACCTTCCAAGCAACATCAAGATGAACGTGATGTACGACTCAACCATTGCAATCAACGAGTCGATTCACGAAGTTATCAAAACCATCATTGAAGCGGCAGTGATCGTATTGGTGGTGATCACGCTATTCCTTGGTTCATTCCGAGCAGTCGTGATCCCAATTGTTACCATTCCACTCTCACTGATTGGTGTGGCGATGGTGATGCAAGGGATGGGATTCTCTTGGAACCTGATGACACTCCTTGCGATGGTTCTGGCTATCGGCTTGGTGGTGGATGATGCCATCGTGGTACTGGAAAACGTGGACCGTCATTTGAAAGAAGGCGAATCACCATTCCGTGCTGCGATCATTGGTACACGTGAAATTGCCGTTCCTGTTATCGCAATGACATTAACGCTGGGTGCGGTATATGCACCAATCGCATTGATGGGTGGTATCACAGGCTCACTGTTCAAAGAGTTTGCCCTAACCCTTGCCGGTGCGGTATTCGTCTCTGGTATCGTGGCATTAACGCTTTCACCAATGATGTGTTCGAAAATGTTGAAGGCGAATGAAAAGCCAAGCAAATTCGAGCAAAAAGTGCATCATGTACTTGAAGGCATGACCAACCGCTACGAAGGTATGCTACGAGCTGTCATGGCTCATCGCCCTGTCGTCATTGCTTTTGCACTGATCGTATTCGCCTCTCTACCTGTACTGTTTAAGTTCATCCCAAGTGAACTGGCACCTTCAGAAGATAAAGGCGTGGTGGTCTTGATGGGTACCGGTCCATCAAATGCGAACCTTGATTACCTACAAAACACCATGAATGATGTGAACAAGATTCTGTCTGATCAGCCAGAAGTTGAGTTTGCGCAGGTGTTTACTGGTGTGCCTAATTCAAACCAAGCGTTTGGTCTAGCAACCCTCAAGCCGTGGAGTCAACGTGAAGCAAGCCAAGCTGACGTCACTAAACGTGTCGGTGGCTTAGTTTCTGATGTACCAGGCATGGCGGTAACGGCATTCCAGATGCCAGAATTACCAGGTGCGGGTTCTGGTCTACCGATCCAGTTCGTTGTTACCACACCAAACAGCTTTGAAAGCTTGTACACCATCGCAAGCGATATCTTGACCGAAGTGACATCCAGCCCGATGTTCGTCTACTCGGATCTCGACTTGAAATACGACTCTGCGACGATGAAAATCAAGATCGATAAAGACAAAGCGGGTGCTTATGGCGTCACCATGCAAGACATCGGTGTGACATTGGGTACCATGATGGCTGATGGCTACGTTAACCGTATCGACCTTAACGGCCGTTCATACGAAGTGATCCCACAAGTTGAACGTAAGTGGCGTCTAAACCCTGAGTCGATGAAGAACTACTATGTTCGCGCAGCTGATGGTAAAGCCGTTCCTCTGGGCAGCTTGATCACCATTGATGTTGTGGCTGAGCCTCGCTCACTGCCTCACTTCAACCAGCTCAACTCTGCGACTGTCGGTGCCGTTCCTGCACCGGGCACAGCGATGGGTGATGCGATTAACTGGTTTGAGAACATTGCTGAAACCAAACTGCCTACGGGTTACAACCATGACTACATGGGTGAGGCTCGTCAGTTTGTGACTGAAGGTAGTGCGCTATACGCCACATTCGGCCTTGCACTTGCCATCATCTTCTTGGTATTGGCGATTCAGTTTGAATCCATCCGCGATCCAATTGTTATCATGGTTTCAGTACCACTTGCAGTATGTGGTGCCTTGATTGCATTGGCTTGGGGTATGGCAACGATGAACATCTACTCGCAAGTTGGTTTGATCACCCTTGTGGGCCTGATCACCAAGCACGGTATCTTGATCTGTGAAGTCGCTAAAGAAGAGCAGCTCCACAACAAACTATCGCGTATTGATGCGGTAATGGAAGCTGCTAAAGTTCGTCTACGTCCAATCCTAATGACCACAGCGGCGATGATTGCTGGTCTGATCCCACTGATGTACGCAACTGGTGCAGGTGCTGCTCAGCGCTTTAGTATCGGTATTGTTATCGTGGCAGGTCTAGCGATTGGTACCCTATTCACTCTGTTCGTATTGCCAGTGATCTACAGCTACCTTGCTGAGAAACACAAGCCACTACCTGTTTTTGTTGAAGACAAAGATCTGGAAAAGCTAGCACGTGTTGATGAAGCAAAAGCGGCACAGCGCCAAATTGCCGAACAGCAATAATGCGTTAGGACAGCCATAGAACAAAAGGCCACTTCGGTGGCCTTTTTTAATACCGTTAAGATGGCAATGCGTCTCTTTTTTGCTCTTCAAGTAGCGACTTTCCCGTATCAATTACATAGAATGTAGACAAATCGAAAGGAGTTTTAGTCATCATGTTTGACCCAAAGAAACTAGAGCAAATCGCTAAACAAATTCATGACTCAATGCCAGCCCCTGTTAAAGAGCTTGGCGCTGATGTAGACCAAAAAGTTCGTCAGGTAATTCAAGGTCAATTAAACAAATTAGACGTTGTTAGCCGCGAAGAGTTTGATGTGCAAACACAAGTCCTGTTGCGCACTCGCCAAAAGCTGAATGAAATGGAAGCTAAACTGGCAGAGCTGGAAACCAAGCTGGCTGACAAATAACAGAGACTTTAATTAGTACCAAAGAAAAAGGCTTACCCCATTGGAGTAAGCCTTTTATTTAGATGTTGTGTTTTCTTTTGTATTTATTGACCCCAGTCTGTCTGGGGTTCTTTAATTAACCGCCAACGGCAATTCTTTTCATGTCGCTCATGTATGAGCGTAGCTCTTCACCGATGTACTCAACTGGGTGGTTACGAATCGCATCGTTCACAGCAATCAGCGTTGCGTTGTCCACTTGGTTAGAAGCTTCACCTAGGCCTTTACCAATCACATCTGTTGCAATAGATGGCATGAACTTCTCACGCAGTAGCGGTGTTGCAACGTTCGCAAATAGGTAGTTACCGTATTCGGCCGTGTCAGAGATCACCACGTTCATCTCGTATAGACGCTTACGTGCAATGGTGTTTGCAATCAATGGTAGCTCGTGTAGAGACTCGTAGTAAGCCGACTCATCAATGATGCCCGATGCTGTCATCGCTTCAAATGCCAGTTCAACACCAGCACGAACCATCGCAACCATTAGAATGCCGTTATCAAAGTACTCTTGCTCAGCGATCTCTGCATTCGTTTCTGGGTAGTTTTCAAATGCCGTCTCACCCGTTTCTGCACGCCAGCCAAGCAGGTTTGCGTCATCGTTCGCCCAGTCAGCCATCATAGTGCTAGAGAAGTGACCAGTGATGATGTCATCCATGTGCTTGTTGTAAAGTGGACGCATCAGCTCTTTTAGCTCTTCAGAAAGCTCAAACGCTTTAATTTTTGCTGGGTTAGATAGGCGATCCATCATATGAGTGATGCCACCAAACTTCAGTGCTTCAGTGATGGTTTCCCAACCGTATTGCAGCAGTTTACCTGCGTAGCCTGGGTCAATACCGTCTGCAACCATCTTCTCGTAACATACGATAGAACCCGCTTGCAGCATACCACAAAGGATAGTTTGCTCACCCATAAGGTCAGACTTCACCTCAGCAACAAAAGAAGACTCTAGACAGCCAGCACGGTGACCACCTGTACCTGCCGCCCATGCTTTAGCGATATCCCAACCTTCACCTTTTGGATCATTTTCTGGGTGAACAGCAATCAGAGTCGGAACACCAAAGCCACGTTTGTATTCTTCACGAACTTCCGTACCCGGACACTTAGGTGCAACCATCACAACCGTTAGGTCTTTACGGATTTGCATGCCTTCTTCAACCACGTTAAAACCGTGTGAGTAACCCAATGCTGCGCCTTCTTTCATTAGCGGCATTACGGTTTCAACCACGTTAGTGTGCTGTTTGTCTGGCGTAAGGTTGATTACTAGGTCAGCTTGAGGAATTAGCGTTTCATAGCTGCCCACTTCAAAGCCGTTCTCTTTTGCGTTTTTGTAAGATTGACGCTGCTCATCGATCGCAGCTTGACGAAGTGCATACGCAACATCCAAACCTGAATCACGCATGTTCAGACCTTGGTTAAGGCCCTGAGCACCACAACCCACGATAACCACTTTCTTACCTTTCAGGTAATCCGCTTCTGTTGCGAATTCACTGCGGTCCATAAAACGACAACGACCAAGTTGGTCTAGTTGCTGACGAAGGTTTAATGTATTGAAATAGTTAGCCATTGTGGGGCTCTCCTTTAAGAATTTTTCCGTTAGGTCGATATGTCACTATCGAATGACTTGATACTAAAACAGACATTCGGTTGCTTAAAGTGATATATTCACAATTACTTATTGCAATTTTTGCAACACGGATATGACCTATTGATGAACATTAAGAGCCTGCAGTTATTCATTCATTTGTGTGAAAGTAAAAGCTTTGCCCGCACCGCATCAACCATGCACATCAGCCCTTCTGCGCTAAGCCGTCAAATCCAAAAACTGGAGGCTGAAACCCATCAGGTTTTATTTTTACGTGATAACCGCAGCGTAGAGCTAACCCCTGCGGCCAAAAAACTGCTGCCAGTGGCGATGAAAATCCTTGGTGAGTGGCAAAACTACAATGCGCTACTTCAAGGTCATGAGCAGGAATTAAAAGGTGAGATCCGATTGTTTTGCTCTGTCACGGCCAGTTATAGCCACCTGCCTGAGCTGCTCTCTGAATTTCGACTTCAGCATCCTTATATTGAGTTTAAGCTGTCAACGGGAGACCCCGCACAAGCCATAGAAAAAGTGCTGTCCGACCAAGCAGACATCGCCATCTCAGCCCTGCCCGATCAGCTGCCCGCTCGAATTGAATTTGAAACCATCAGTGAAATCCCACTTTCGGTCATCGCCCCCAGTGGTATCAGCAACTTTGCCGAACAACTGCATGCAGAGCAACCTAACTGGAGTACCATTCCTTTTATCGTCCCTGAAGCAGGTACGGCAAGAGAACGCGCCAATACCTGGTTTAAAACCATGAAAATCAAACCCAATATATACGCACAAGTCTCTGGTCATGAGGCGATCGTCAGTATGGTAGCTCTTGGCTGCGGAGTCGGTATTGCGCCAGATGTGGTGATCAATAACAGTCCAGTCAGAGATAAAATTGAACGACTCAAAGTTGCCTCCATTGAACCATTTAAGCTGGGGGTATGCTGCAAACGCTCACAACTGGATAACCCACTCATTCGAGCGCTATGGCAAGTTGCCCAAAGTAAGTTTATCGCGCCATAAGTGACCCAAAATATAAAAAAAGCCACGCGATGCGTGGCTTTTTTAAGTTGGAAAATTGGGCCTAAATCACTCGAGAAAATTGTTGCTGGCGTGCTTTGTCTCGCAGGTACTTATCAAAGCACATACAGATATTGCGGATCAGCAAGCGCCCGCGCAGAGTGACACGAATTTCACTCTCATCCACTTCAACCAGTTGGTCATTGATAAAAGTTTGCAGTAATTCCAAGTCTTGCTTGAAGTAGTGGTTAAACTCGACCTTAAATTCGCGTTCAATCTGAGTTTTATCCAGTTTAAAATTACAAATCAACTGCTTGATCACTTCACGTCGAAGTAAGTCATCACTATCGAGTGATACCCCTTTCCATAAAGCGTGACGTTGCTCATTCACCTGAGCATAGTACTTTTTCAACTCTTTTTGGTTTTGTGCATAAGCATCACCAATCATCGAAATCGCCGACACACCGAATCCAACCAAGTCACATTCACCTTGCGTCGTATAACCTTGGAAATTTCGGTGCAAAATGCCACTGCGCTGAGCAATGGCAAGCTCATCATCTGGCTGAGCAAAATGGTCCATACCGATGAACTGGTAGCCCGCATCCGTCAATGTCGCAATGGTGTATTGTAGGATCGCCATTTTCTCTTCAGCGATAGGCAAATCTTCGTCTTTAATCTTACGCTGCGCTGCAAAAAGCTGAGGCATATGCGCGTAGTTAAAGACAGATAAGCGACCCGGTTGCATCTTCAAAACCTGATCTAAGGTTTCAGCAAATGAAGCTTTGGTTTGTTTTGGCAAGCCGTAAATCAAATCAAGGTTAGTCGAGCGGAACCCCAGCTCTTTAGCACGAGCAACCATCGCAATAATGAAATCTTCATCTTGCTCACGGTTGACCAACTGCTGCACTTCTTTATTAAAATCCTGAACACCAATACTCAGACGGTTAAAGCCCTCACCACGCAGGTGATCCAGCATGTCCAGTTCGATTTCACGTGGGTCCACTTCAATGCTGATCTCAGCGGTCTCTTCAAAAAAGAATTCGCCACGCAGTATCGCCATAATGCGGCTGATCTGCTCTTCAGATAAGAAGGTCGGCGTGCCACCACCAAAATGCAGTTGGGTCACACGACGCCCTTGCAGCAAAGCGGCTCGTGTGCGGATTTCTTGTTCCAGAACATCAAGGTACTCGTCGGCTTTATGCGCATGACGGGTAATGACTTTATTACAACCACAGTAGTAACAAAGCTTATGACAGAACGGGATATGAATATAAAGAGACAGTGGGCGCTCTGGATATGACGTACAAGCCATATCGTAATCGGCAACCGTGAACGCTTCATGGAACTCCACCGCTGTCGGGTATGAGGTGTAGCGAGGACCAGAGTAGTTGTACTTATCAAGCATGGCTTGATCCCATACGATTTGCTGACTAGCGACGACTTGCTGCGACATGGTACTTTTCCGTTTACGACTGATTAAGTTCAATACTAATTATGAACGGCTATTTTGCCACACCGTGTCTGTACACGTCGGCATGGAAAAAGCTTTTTAAGTATAAATGTTCAGAACTGATAACTCGATCACTGGCATCAAATACCAATGATCAAGCTGAGTTAAAGCATTTGGATGTTGATCTGATTGTTCAGAGGCTGAACTTGCTGCTTTAATTGCTGAAGTTCTTCAATGATGGCCTCTTGCAGACGAGACTCTGCTTTATGACGAGTTAAGTTTTGTTGCATGCGCTCTTTCTTGGCTAATGCTTGGCGCTCATCGCCTCGCTCCATATCTTTTACGATATGGTACAGCTCAGAAATAGCCGGATATTGCTTATCAAAATCAACGCGCTCTTCACCTTGAACATAATCCATGATGCAGTAAACACGAATGCTGATTTCTGATAAGTCACATTGCCCTTGAATACCGGCCAGACACAACACCTGAACATTCTCAAAAATGTTGGCATTGCGCTTGTCGATTGCCAGCTTTTGGTGCTGCAACTGCAATTCCTTTTGCTTCTTAAGCTGGAGCAGAAGGTAACCTGCATACGATGCCAAGCCAATAATGATGGCTCCACCAGCAATGGCTAATAAGGTTACATTCATAGCGGCTCGTTACCCTTTAAAATCGTTCAGATCGAGATCTTCAAACTGGGAAAGAAGATCATCATCAGAGGCTACTTTTTTGGCCTTAGCTTTTGGCGCCTCAACCACGTCATCCTCTTCCAGTTCTTCTTCTGGCTCTTCATAGATACCCAACTGTTTCATCAACACTTCAATGCGATTGAGTTTCTCATCGACGTATTTTTGTAAGCCAGAACCTAAGCTTTCACCGTTATCTAAGCGATCAAGCAACACGTTCAACTGAGCGTCATTTTCCAGCATTTCCAGCTCTTTCTCAGCCGATACACGGCGCTCAGCTTTGCTTGGTTTTTTCACTGTCTCAACGATCAGTGGAATTTTCTTTTTGCTGCCCAAGCGCGGATCGCGCTTTTGCTTTGCTTGCAATTCTTTTTGCGCTTTAGCTTCCGAGTTACGGGTACCCGTTTTCAAACCTTTACGCTTTTTATCTTTCTTACGTAAACGACCTTCCACATCAGATTGGGTGCGGTTACGTACAACAATCAGGTCACCATTGCCACCTGATCGGTTTTTCTTTGAACGACTCATTACTGGGCCTTCCTCAGTAAAATTACATCTTTACCAATAAATTCAAGCTCGAGCTGATCCCGCTCTGCCAGATATTCAAATGTAGCGCGGCTAAAAAAGACCACGTGAGTTAAGTCATTTTTGTAATGCCAACGAGCAAATGCCTCTACATCTATGACCATTTTGGTCATCAGACCAATCCAGCCACCTGGCTTAACTAAATTTAACCATTGCTGCCACACGATATCAGGTTGATAGAGATGTTCTATCACCTCGGTAGCAGTCATAAAGTCATACGTTGTTTCTAACACACTGGTATCAGGGTGGTAGTAAATATCGTACAACGCGACGTTGTGTCCCTGCTCTTGCAACATCAAAGAGAGTGTTGGCCCAGGACCACAACCAAAATCTAACCCATGAGAGTTGGCTGCAATGCGCTGAATCAGCGGATCAGCAATCCGGGACAGAAAACGGCGATAGCCTTGGTCACTGGGATCATTTTCATGCAGATCATAGTGCGCTTTTTCCGCCTTTGCATCTAACCGTTGATTTGGATTGACGAACACCAGTTCACAACGCTGACACTGAAGATACTCACGATGTTTATCTTCAAAATAGAATTGCGACTCCTGCGCTCGACATAAAGGGCATGTATGCATACAGACATCCTCAAACAGGGATGCGAAACATACCAGAAACTGACCTTAGAGTGGAGCACTATTGTGCAATTAATCATCGATTCATGAAAAAATTCGTAAACCGGAAGGAATTTCGTGGAGAAGATAGCAAGGAGACAGTAATTGATGGCAGCAGAGCACTGGTTCTAGAGGGATGAACCAATAAAAAAAGCGATGGGAAATCCCCATCGCTTTCTAAATGCCTTTATCAGGCGAAACTGTGTTGTACACACATGTGTACCCCAATAATCCTTTTGTTTTTCGAGCTTTCCCTGCCAAAAAGGTGTCGTTTTCCATCGTCCTGATGAATTTTGGCTTTCCTAATGACGTCCTGTTTACTGGGCTAATCCTTAGCCTGCTCCATTACGCTGTCTAAACCATCAGACAATGTGACCATCCGTATCGGGTTCGCATCCTGCTAACCAAACGTCCATGCGTTCCACACTCAAGCATCCTTTGCTTGCATCCTTGGAAGCCACCTTGGCCTGCTATTCCTTGTTCAGCTCCTTGCCGATGTGTTCACTTTACCGCTTCAGCACTGACAAACAACCTATCGAGCAAATAATTTGTGTTTATTTTATCAACAGCAAACGCATTTCCATTCATTTCAAATAGTTACTTCTTTCTGTACGGAAAGTTTATTGCGAACGAATGGGCGATCTCTTACAAAGTGAATAGACAGTTAGACCCATTCAATGAATTTTTAAGTGTGACTTTGACCGCAAAGTACCATTAGGTTTTGCTTAAAAAGAAAAAGCCTCGGTGAAATACCGAGGCTTTTTCAATACAACATTGCTCGAACGAATAAGAAAACTTAGTGCAGGCCACCAACGTATTTCGACAGTGTTTCAATATCGTCGTCGGTCAGTTTCTTCGCGATATCACGCATCATTGCATTCATATCATTGTTACGAGAACCATCACGGAATTTGAGTAGCTGAGCTTTGATGTAGTCAGCATGCTGACCAGAAATTTTCGGGAAACCTGAGAGCTCAGTACCATCACCACGTGGGCCATGACACGCGATACATGCTGTCAGACCACGTTCCATATCACCAGCGCTGTACAGCACTTTACCTCGTTCAACCACATTTTCAGGTGTGGTGTTATGCGCAAGAGGCAAAGATGCGTAATACGCTGCCAGATCCGCCATGTCCTCTTCTGACAGTGGCATAGCCATACCACTCATCACAGGATCATAACGACCTTGTTTACCGCCACTGGTCATCCCTAATTTCAGGTCTTTCAGCTGCTTCTCAATATATTTAGCATGCTGACCAGCTAAACTAGGATACATAGCGAGTTGACTGTTGCCGTCAGCACCATGGCAGGCAACACACGTTTGGGATTTTGCTTTACCAGCTTCAATACTGCCTTGGGCCCATACAGAGCAGCTGGCTAATAGTGTAAAGATTAGCGCTAATTTCTTCATGACATTCCATTATAATTATCAAGCTTCCGGTACCACTCTGCGTTGCCACTCATGGTACAATAGGCGACCTTATGCCGAGCACGGTTATTTTACACAATTTCACAAAAAAGTAATCAATCGACTACACAAAGTCGAGATGGAGTTAACAGTGAGCGTAAAAATTCATTATCAAAACACTCATTTCATCACTAGTGCACCTGACATTCGTCACTTGCCAGAGGATGAAGGTATCGAAGTTGCGTTCGCGGGACGCTCCAATGCGGGTAAGTCTAGCTCTCTTAACCGACTGACGAACCAAAAGAACTTAGCTAAGACATCCAAGACACCCGGCCGAACTCAGCTTATTAACCTGTTTAAAGTGACAGAAGGCTGCCATATCGTCGATCTTCCTGGATATGGCTTCGCGCAAGTACCACTAGAAATGAAGAAAAAGTGGCAAAAATCTCTCGGTGAATACCTGCAAAAGCGCCAATGCCTAAAGGGGTTGGTGGTCCTAATGGATATTCGTCATCCAATGAAGGATCTCGACCAGCAGCTGATTTACTGGGCCGTCGATAGTGGTATTCCCGTTCAGGTCTTGCTCACCAAAGCAGATAAGCTAAAAAGTGGTGCTCGCAAAGCTCAAGTGTTAAAAATTCGTGAATCAGCACTCGCTTTTGGTGGCGATGTTAATGTTGCTGCTTTCTCGTCTTTGAAAGGGCTTGGTGTTGATGTACTGCGCAACAAACTCGACGAATGGTTCGCTCCAGCACTTGCGATGACACTTACGGAAGAAATCGTTGAAGAGCAACACGCTGACGACGAACAAGAGTAAACATCCTGTAATAAATCATCAGCCCTGCCCCAGTGCAGGGCTTTTTTGTCTCTCACATATAAAAATCCCCACCTTTCTAGGCGGGGAAACGGGAGAGAAATAGGAGGTAATTATTATTATGTCGATAAGCATTCACCAATGCGCTTTTGTTTGCAACCAGAGCCACACCATAATACAACCTATCAAGCAGATATAGATAACCTTAAATTTCAATAACTTAAATTACATCAATGGATAAATTCGTCGTTACTTCACTTCTTGAAATAACAAAAGTGTGAATGATAGAGAATTACAAAATTGGTTTTGCTTACAATTAGATATCGCTAGCTAAAAGCGGTCACCGTGATGGAATAAGCGTGAAGAAATAGTGAAAACAGATAAACAAAAGAAGCAGTGAAAAAGTTAGGCAATACATAAAGTTAAACTTTTCTTTCGCCCAATAAAAAACGCCCCAGTCAAATACTGACTGGGGCGGCTGAATCAGCCTAATCCAATAACGTGAAACAAAAGGTCTGAAAGATAGAACATCTTACCTCTGTACCCTACGTCGATTAATGTACAACAATTGGTCAGAAATGGAAACTGTTTTTGTAATTTTTTTTCAGGTATGTTTCATTAAGCTACATAAAATATTTGTTTTCGCTATCTTTTTTAAGAACAAAAAAAAGCCAGCGTTTGTGCGCTGGCTCATGAAAATCAGTCATTATTGAGTAAAAAGTGTCTAATGAGCCTGATCCCAGTTTTCTCCATGCCCTGCTTCAGCGATCAAAGGCACATCTAACTGCGCTGCAGACTCCATCAATTCTTGTACTTTTGTTTCAATTTCGGCTAAAGCTGACTCTTGAACTTCAAATACCAGTTCATCGTGTACTTGCATCAGTAATTTAACGCGGCCGTCGCCTTCTTTTTGAATCCATTCATCAACAAGCAACATCGCTTTCTTAATAATGTCGGCCGCCGTTCCCTGCATGGGTGCGTTGATAGCCGCACGCTCTGCCGCTTTACGACGCATGCCATTACGTGATTTGATTTCAGGAAGGTGTAAACGACGACCAAAAATCGTTTCAACGTACCCTTGCTCAGCTGCCGCACTGCGGGTGTCTTCCATGTACTGCATGACACCAGGATAACGTTCAAAGTACTTGTTCATGTAGTCTTGTGCTTCACCACGTGGAATGCCCAATTGTTTGGCTAAGCCAAACGCACTCATGCCGTAAATCAGACCAAAGTTCACCGCTTTCGCACGACGTCGCTGCTCAGCACTCACCTGTTCGATGCTAACACCCATGATTTCAGCCGCTGTTGCAGCATGGATATCTTTACCTTGTTGGAAAGCTTCTAATAGCGCTTTATCCCCAGACAAGTGCGCCATAATACGCAGTTCAATCTGAGAGTAATCGACAGCCATAATTTTATAGCCATGCGGAGCAATAAATGCCTGACGAATACGGCGGCCTTCTTCATTACGAATTGGAATATTTTGTAAGTTTGGATCAGTAGAAGACAAACGACCTGTTGCAGTGACTGCTTGGTGGTAAGAGGTATGTACTCGACCCGTTTCTGGGTTGATCATTTTAGGCAGCTTATCAGTATAGGTTGATTTCAGCTTTGCCAAGCCACGGTATTCCAGAATGCGTTTCGGTAGCGGGTAATCCAATGCCAGCTCTTGCAGCACTTCTTCATTGGTCGAAGGAGTACCTGAAGGGGTTTTCTTGATCACTGGCAGTCCCATTTTTTCAAATAGGAGCGCTTGCAGCTGCTTTGGTGAATTCATATTGAACTCTTGCTCAGCGATCTCAAACGCTTCTTTCTCGAGCTCATCGAGTCGTTGGGCGATCTCTTGCGACTGCGCCGCCAGCTTCATGTCATCAATCAACACCCCAGTACGCTCAATGCGTGACAGCACTGGCACTAATGGAACTTCGATATCTTGATAGATCGCCTTAAGCTTTTCATCTTGTTCTAAGTTAGCAAACAAACGGTGATGCAGGCGCAATGTCACATCGGCATCTTCCGCCGCATATGGCGATGCTTCATCCAGCTCAATTTGGTTAAAGATCAGTTGGTTCTTACCTTTACCGGCGATCTGCTCAAAAGAGATGCAGCTGTGTTGCAAGAAACGCAGTGCCAAGCTGTCCATGTCGTGCTTGCCACCAACACTGTTATAGACGTAAGAAGCCAGCATGGTGTCATGCTTAATACCCTTCATTTCAATGCCGTAACGCGCTAACACACTGGCATCGTATTTGAGGTTTTGACCGACTTTAGCCTGAGCATCATCTTCAAGAATCGGCTTGAGTTGCTCAAGCACCCAGTCACGGTCAAGTTGTTCTGGAGCATCTAAGTAGTCGTGCGCCACTGGCACATAAGCTGCCACACCTTCTTCTGTTGCAAATGACAAGCCCACTAAATTGGCAACCATATAATCAAGACTGTCAGTTTCTGTATCAAAGGCGAAGACTTCTGCGGTTTTTAGCTTCTCTAGCCACGCGTTAAAGCTCGCTTCATCCAGAATAGTTTCATACTTACTGCGATCGATAGTCACTGCTGAAGTGTCCATATCTGCGCCACTTGATGCTTTCGCAGCACCCGTTGCAGCGCCCGATTTTTCATCCGCCTCTACTACGCCGTTACCGCCATCTAATAGCTCATTGAGCCATGACTTGAACACTAACTGACCGTAAAGTTTAATCAGTTCGTCTTTGTTTGGTTCCGCTTTTAGTAGGGATTCTGGTGTTTCTTCGAGTTCAACATCAAGCTTAATGGTCGCCAGTTCATAGGACAGCTGTGCATTTTCTTTATGTTCGATCAGCTTCTTCGCCATGGTTTTCGAACCACGGAAACCAAGCGGTGCAATATCATCGAGGTTGTCATACAGCTTATCCAGACCACCAATCCCTTGTAATAAAGCGGTTGCGGTCTTGTCACCAACGCCAGGGACACCAGGGATGTTATCCACTTTATCGCCCATCAGTGCCAAGTAATCGATGATCAGTTCTGGTGGGATACCAAACTTTTCAATCACCCCTTCACGATCCAACACCACATTGGTCATGGTGTTGATCAGTGTGACATTTTCGTCCACCAGCTGAGCCATATCTTTATCACCCGTACTGATAAGAACAGGTATGCCTGCTTGTGACGCTTGATGTGCAAGTGTCCCGATCACATCATCGGCTTCAACGCCTGCAATGGAAATCAAAGGTAGCCCCATTGCACGGATAACGTTGTGTAATGGTTCAATCTGGCAACGCAGATCGTCTGGCATCGGTGGACGATTGGCTTTGTATTCCGGATACATATCATCACGGAACGTCTTTCCTTTGGCATCAAACACGACAGCAATACGGTCAGACGAAAACTGACGCATCATGCTACGCAGCATGTTTACCACACCATAGACAGCGTTGGTCGGAATGTCGCCGTTACTCATGGTGCCTGGGTAAGCGTGAAATGCACGATAAAGGTAAGACGATCCATCAATCAGGATCAGAGGATTATCTGGAATGCGAGCCATAGTCTTTCATTGTCCAAAGCAAATGCAAAAATAGGTGCTTAGCATGCCACGTCTAGCAAAGTGATGCCATGTTAATGCGTGAATACACCCACACAGTTGCAATATCGTGTCTATACTATTTAAGTTTTGACTCATTCCTCCTGATTCATATGCCTTCCACAGCCGCCTAGTCGTCTGTGGATAACTCTGTTTATAGTTTTTATCCACTGGTTATACAAAAGGTAGAAAACCATTAAATATTGGACATAAGCACTTGATTAAAAAGAGGATAAACAAAGATCGATCATTGATGGCGAGATCTTTTAACGATCTTCTATTGTGGAAAAGACTATTGGTGTCCTTTTGTGCAACCGGGTGTTTGCGCAAACGATCAGGCATAAAAAAAGCGACATCGAATGATGTCGCCTAGCAAAAAGGGGTCAAAGCTAATTCTGGTGAATATTCTGCTTTGCCATAAAGCTATAAATTACACTGGAAGCAATGTGAGCAATGTCGTGTCAAAAAGAATTCGTGCAAGTTCTTCGAGTAATGTTTCATGACCTGTCAACACTGAAGTTAAGCGGTTAATCAACGTCCCTGTGAACTTTACTCATTCCCTAAGACGAGATTAATAGTAATCATTCTCATTTAGCTCGTCAACACCTAAATGAGAAAAAATCTCATTTATTTTTTTCATCAGCTTAAAGTTGCTTCACAAAATGAATGCGAGATTCTAGCAATGGTTCCTTTTCTTCAAATTTTTCAATAAGATAAGAGTTTCTCAACAATAATCTAAGCATTGCTGGAAATTGATTGCGCGATTTCACTTTTACGGCTTGATAGCCTTGCTTACGCAAGCTACTTTCTTGTTCATCCAGCAGCAACTGCGCAATGCCTTTATTTCTTGCAGCCGGAGCAACGCCACCAAACCAGCTGTAGAACGTCTCTTCATCCAATTGGTAGCCGATCTTAAAACCCAGTAGCTGCCCCTGCTCTTCTGCTACCAAAACAAGGTGTGTCTTGCCATCAAGACGCGCTTGCAAGCTTGCTACGGTTTCTTTCCTTACAAACTCATCCACTTGTTCAACTACAGCAACACACTCTTCCAGCGTACCGATACGACAGGTAATACTCATCACTCTCTACCTCAAATAAAAAGGCCAGCGCGATGCTAGCCTTTATACGTAGTCTTTACACTTTAAGCATCATCATTTAAGAATTGAGCTGCTTGCGCATTTTCTTCTGCTAACCACTCAGCCACATCTTTAGCAAAGTAGGTCAGAATGCCATCTGCCCCTGCGCGTTTGAAACACAGTAAGGACTCCAACACCGTTGCACGCTCTTGTAACCAGCCATTCGCAAAGGCAGCCTTATGCATCGCATATTCACCTGACACCTGATAAGCAAAAGTTGGTACTTGAAGTTCAGATTTTACACGGCGAACGACGTCAAGGTATGGCATGCCCGGTTTGACCATCACCATATCTGCGCCTTCATTCACGTCCATTGCCACTTCATGTATGGCTTCATCGCTATTGGCCGGATCCATCTGATAGTTCTTTTTGTTGCCGCCTTTTAGGTTTGAAGCAGATCCGACAGCATCACGGAATGGGCCGTAGTAGCATGAAGCATACTTGGCTGAATACGCCATGATTTGTGTATTAATGTGCCCTGCTTCTTCCAGCGCTTGGCGAATGGCACCAATTCGGCCATCCATCATGTCGGATGGTGCCACTACATCTGCGCCCGCTTCAGCATGAGAAAGCGCCTGTTTGATCAACACTTCAGTGGTTTCATCATTCAGTACGTAACCTTCGTCATCGATGATGCCGTCTTGGCCATGTGTGGTAAACGGGTCAAGAGCAACATCGGTGATCACACCCATTTGTGGCACATGCTCTTTCAATGCTCGAACGGCACGTTGCACCAAACCTTCTGGGTTATACGCTTCTGCAGCACAAAGGCTTTTTGCGTCTTGGTTCACCACAGGGAACAGAGCAATCGCAGGCACACCTAAGTTGGCTAGGTACTGCGCTTCTTCCAACATCAGATCAATAGACAGACGTTCAATACCCGGCATTGACTCCACCTGCTCACGACGGTCCTTACCCATTAAAATAAACATCGGGTAAATCAAGTCATTCACTGAAAGCTGGTTTTCTGCCATCAGACGGCGACTAAAATCATGTTTGCGCAGACGACGCATACGGCGACCTGGGAATTGGCCTTGAATGGAAACTGACACTCTATTCTCCTTCATCTGGTGAAAGTGCTGGCGAAATCATATCACTCTCGTTTCGAGACGCTAGCGGCAATCGAACAAAATCCAAAAAATGACCTCATGCTCACACTGCCGTATACTCATGTTCCAACACACGTTAGCAAGGAACCACCATGATCGATACCCACGCCCATATATACGCCACAGAGTTTGATAACGATCGCGACGACGTCGTGCAACGTGCGCTAGAACAAGGTGTGGATACCATTCTGTTACCAAACATCGATCTGGACTCCATTGAACCTATGCTCACGACTGAGGCGCGTTATCCAACAATATGCCGCTCTATGATGGGCTTGCACCCTTGCTACGTCGATGCCAACGTAAAACAAACCTTAGCGACTATTCATAGCTGGTTTGAGAAACACAATTTCATCGCAGTCGGAGAAATTGGCATTGATTTGTATTGGGATAAGACATTTCGCGCTGAACAGGAGATGGCGTTTGTCACTCAGCTTAATTGGGCAAAAGAAATGAAGCTCCCTGTGGTGATCCACACGCGGGATTCAATTAAAGAAACCCTGGCTTTACTCAAGCAAGAGCAGGACGGTTCACTCGCCGGGGTATTTCACTGCTTCGGCGGCAGCATTGAAGAAGCAAAAGCAATTAATGACTTAGGTTTTCACTTAGGGCTTGGCGGAGTGTCCACTTTTAAAAATGGCGGTATGGACAAAGTGATCCCACACCTGGATATGGACTATGTCATCTTAGAAACGGATTGCCCTTATCTTGCGCCAGTGCCCCATCGAGGCAAACGCAACGAGCCAGCTTACACCCAATTAGTGGCACAGCGCGTTGCTGAACTGCGTGATCTCACAACGTCAGAAGTGGATAACCTCACGACCAATAACGCGAAACGCTTATTCCAGCTCTAACTAACAGACACAAAAAAAGGTTGGCTCAAGCCAACCTTTTTTAATCCATTTTTATTACTCTTCCGCTTCGGTTTCTTCTTCCTCTTTGCGAACATAGAAACGCGCAAAGAACAGACCAACCTCAAACAGCAAACACATTGGTATGGCGAGTAAGGTTTGGGAAATCATATCCGGAGGCGTGAGTAACATGCCGACAATAAACGCAATCACCACAATATAAGGGCGCTTTTCTCGCAGGCTTTGCGGATCTGTTGCTCCTGTCCAACACAACAAAATGATCGCCACCGGCACTTCAAATGCGATACCAAATGCAAGGAACAGAGCCAACACAAAATCGAGATAGCTCGAAATGTCCGTTGCGAATTCCACACCACCTAGTGAAATCGCGGTAAAGAAACCAAATACCAGCGGAAACACCACGAAATAAGCAAAGGCGACACCACAGTAAAACAGCAGCGAACTGGAAAACATCAATGGCATGATCAGCTTGCGCTCGTGCTTATACAGCCCCGGAGCCACAAATGCCCACACCTGATATAGGATCATCGGAACGGCGACAAACACCGACGCAATCAGAGTTAGTTTTAACGGGGTAAAGAAAGGCGATGCGACATCTGTCGCGATCATGGTTGCCCCTTCTGGCAACCTCTCTACTAGTGGTTTCGAGACAAACTCATAGATGTCGTTGGAAAAATAAATCAAACCAACAAACACCACAAGCACCGCTAGTAGCGCTTTTAACAGTCGATTACGTAATTCTAATAAATGACTGATTAAAGGTTGTGTCTGCTCTACAGAAGACATATCAAACCTCGTAATGCATAGATCAACAGGAGCCGCATGTTAATGCAGCTCCTATACAGGGAGAGACTATTCGGCTTTCTTATCTGCCACAGACTCAGAAGGTTGCGCTGTCGAGATAGACTCAACGTTATCTTGCTTTGGCTCAACCGGCTTAGGCGTCTCTTCAGGCTTACTTTCGTAAGGACGCTGTACATCCTGAGCTGCCTGCTTAAGCTGTTCAACGGAAGACTTCAACTCTGGAGACAGATCTTCCATCCCCATTTTTTCCGCCTTGCGCAGATTTTCCTGTAGTTCCTGAACCTTAAGCTCATGTGAAATTTCATCTTTCACATTATTTGCCATGCTTTTAGCTGCACTGACAAATCGAGACACGCTGCGAATTGCATGAGGCAAACGCTCCGGCCCAAGAACCACCAGCCCAACGACAGATATTAATACCAGTTCCCAAAAACCGATATCAAACACGTGTTACGCCTGCTCTTTGTCTTTCTTAGTTTCAGCAGTCGCTTCTGTTTTCTGCTGCTCTAGATTTTTTGGTTCGAAATCTGCATCTTTTTCATCTTTCTTTGACGCATCTTCATCGTTCATCGCTTTCTTGAAGCCTTTGACTGCACTACCTAGATCGCCACCAATGTTGCGAAGTTTCTTTGTACCAAACAGCAGAACGACAATGACAGCAATGATCAAAAGTTGCCAAATACTAATACCACCCATTCTTTTTACCTCGGGTCTTATTAAACAAATTATCTAAAGAGTTTAACGTCTAACGACGATAAGCTCGCCAACTAAACAGCCAAAATGTGACACCACCTGCGGCACTCAACAATGACAGCTGCTCATAAGCGTTATTCACCAGTATGGCCGAGCATACGACCAATGTGGCGCCAACGCCAAATAAAAATCTTCCGGTCGCCTGCTGACGCTTGCTAGCACGGTAACCTTGATAAAGCTGATCAATACGTTGATTCATCGCTTTACCCTGCCTTAAGCTGTCATAAAGCAGCTCCGGTAGTTCTGGCAATTTTTCAGCCCAGAATGGCGCACGGTCTTTCACCGCATTAATCACCGCCTGCGGCCCGACCTGATTCATCATCCACGTTTCTAGGAATGGTTTCGCCGTTGCCCATAAGTCCAATTGTGGGTAAAGCTGACGCCCTAAACCTTCCACGTACAACAAGGTTTTTTGCAACAAGACCAGCTGAGGTTGCACTTCCATATGGAAACGTCTTGCGGTGTTGAACAAGTTCAGTAATACATGACCAAACGAAATTTCACACAGCGGTTTGGCGAATATTGGTTCACACACAATACGAATGGCGAATTCAAATTCATCAATATTGGTTTCACGTGGAACCCAACCAGATTCAACATGCAATTCTGCCACACGACGATAATCACGATTGAAAAAAGCAAGAAAGTTTTCCGCTAAATAACGCTTGTCTTCGTTGTTCAACGTACCAACAATGCCACAATCGAGACCAATCCACTGAGGGTTCTCTGGATGCTCAGGCTTTACAAACACATTCCCCGGATGCATGTCCGCATGGAAAAAACTGTCACGGAACACCTGAGTAAAGAACACGCTAACACCACGTTCAGCAAGAAGCTTCATGTTGGTGCCGTTGGCCTTTAGGCCTTCAATGTCCGATACCTGGATACCGTATATTCGCTCAGAAACCATGACAGTTTCATTACTGAAGTCAGTAATAACTTCAGGAACGTACAATTCTTCACTGCCTTCAAAGTTGCGGCGCAGCTGAATTGCATTGGCAGCCTCACGACGTAAATCCAGTTCATCTAGCAGTGTTTTTTCGTATTCACGCACCACTTCAACGGGTTTTAAACGACGTGCTTCAGGCAACGCTTTGGCGACTATACGCGCCATGCGATACATCAGTTTTAGATCTGCATCAATGACCGGGCGAATATCTGGCCGAATGACCTTTAATACCACTTCTTGGTTAGTCTCTTTCAGCCTTGCCGTATGCACCTGCGCAATGGAAGCCGAGGCGAGTGGTACACTATCGAAATCCACAAACCACTGGTCTAAATTGCCACCTAATGCGATTTCTATTTGCTCACGAGCCAGTTCACCGTCAAAAGAAGAGACTTGATCTTGCAGCATTGCCAATGGGTCAGCGATATGCGGAGGAAATAAATCACGGCGCGTCGACATCATCTGACCAAACTTAATCCACACCGGGCCTAACTCTTGTAAAGCCAGACGTAGACGCTCACCCAGTGGTTTCTCTGGATGCTTATTCTTAATCCAGAATAGTGACTTACGAGCCAGCAATGGCGCTTTAGTCAATTGATGCTCACTCGGCAACAACTCATCCAGCCCATATTCAAGCTGAACTTTGATAATGTGATAGAGACGCTTTAACTCAGTTGGGGTCATGCTTTCTCCAGCAGGCGTTGCAACTGTGCTTCAATGCGTGCCGCCTGGCTTTTCACTTCATCCACTTGATCACAGAAGTACGCGACTTCAAGTGGTGCTGGTGCCAGTTTCCACTCTTCAGTGATCACTTGTGCTAAGTGGTTCTGGTGTTTGATAAAACGTGATTTAGCGAACTGCCCCACATTGTTAACACCTTGGACCAAGGTATGTGCGACGACATCACCCGTTAGACGCGATAACCACTCTTCAATATCGGGCTTGCAATCGGTCATGAGTTGCGAGAATTTTTGCGCCAGTTGAATATCGCCTTCCAGCACCACTTTGTCTTGTTTGATCAGTTTGGTGATGTTGGATTGATCACGTAACTCTGGCAACACAGACAAGTTCAGTGACAAATAGCAGTCAGGCTCACCTTCATAATTCGCCAGCACATCAATTTGCTGACTGAAGATAAAGGTCAGAGTTTTATCCACTTCTTTGAGATGAATTTGGATCACCTGACCTTTTAGGCGAGACAAACGACGACCCAATTCAGGGTCGTCTTTGATCAAGGTATTCAATGTTGTTTCAATAACCGCGGTGACAAGAGGTTCAAAAGGCATGACGTTTCCTTAGAATTTGTAACCACGGTGCAATGCAACAATGCCACCTGTTAGGTTGTAGTAGCTGGTCTGTTCAAAGCCAGCTTCATCCATCATCCCTTTCAAGGTTTCTTGATCCGGGTGCATACGGATAGATTCAGCAAGGTAACGGTAACTTTCCGCATCATTTGCCACCAACTCACCCATTTTTGGCAATAGGTGGAATGAGTACGCGTCATATACTTTGGACAGAGGATCTAGAATCGGCTTGGAGAATTCAAGTACCAACAGGCGACCGCCTGGCTTGAGTACGCGATACATCGAACGCAGCGCTTTGTCTTTGTCGGTCACGTTACGAAGACAAAAACTGATAGTAATCGCATCAAAGTAATCATCCGGGAAAGGCAGCTCTTCAGCGTTCGCCTGCACATAATGGACGTTACCGACAATCCCCGTATCGCGCAGCTTATCTCGACCAACGTTTAGCATCGAATTATTGATATCAGCCAAAATGACATGGCCTTTATCACCGACGATACGAGAGAACTTTGCTGTCAAATCACCAGTACCGCCACCTAAGTCTAAAATGCGCTGTCCCGGACGTGCACCACTGCAATCAATGGTAAAACGCTTCCAAAGTCGATGAATACCGCCAGACATTAGGTCATTCATAATGTCGTATTTCGCAGCGACTGAGTGAAATACCTCAGCAACTTTTGCGACTTTTTCGTCTTTCGCTACGGTTGTAAAACCAAAATGTGTCGTTTCGTTATGCTCTGCTGCGTTGATTGATTGCACGCTTGTTTCCGTCATGTTGATTCCTCTTCGAGCAGTATGGTCACTAAATTCGATATACAATGATACGACCCAGATACTGCGGGCGATTAGTTTACTTTATCCGCAGAGCGATGTCTTTCTCAAGCTCTTAATTATCCATCAAACTTCGTTACGATTGTGCAACCAAATGGTGCAGATAAAAAAACGTTACCCAAACACAGTTGGATAACGTTTTTATTCGTCAATTAAAGAACGATGTTATACGTCTGACTCTAACATTGTCTGCGTTGCTTCAGCGTCACCGCTTTGCGCCAATTCAGCCAAATTGGTCGAGATTGGGCGCTTCACTTCTACACCAAGTTGCTTAAAACTTTCCGCTTGGCGGATAACATTGCCTCGGCCTGTTGCCAGTTTATTCATCGCACCCTGATAGTTTTGATTGGCACGATCAAGTGCTCCACCCAAGCTTTCCATATCATCCACAAACAAACGTAACTTGTCATACAGTTTACTTGCACGCTCAGCGATGATCTGCGCATTCTGGTTTTGTCGCTCATTGCGCCATAAATTGTCGATGGTACGCAGCGCCACCAGTAATGTCGTCGGGCTGACTAAAATGATGTTTTGCTCCATTGCCTCTTTCACTAGACTTGGATCTGCTTGAATCGCCACCTGAAATGCAGGCTCTACCGGAATAAACATCAAGACATAATCGAGACTCTGAATGCCTTTAAGTTGGTGGTAATCTTTTTGACTTAATCCTTTAATATGTGCCCTTAACGCAAGTAAGTGCTCACTTAATGCTTGCTCTCGTTCTCTGTCATTTTCAGCATTAAAGTAGCGCTCATAAGCAACGAGCGCCATTTTTGAGTCCACCACCACCTGTTTGTTTTGCGGTAGATGTACGATCACATCTGGCTGATATCGTTTACCGGCTTCATTTTGCAAACTCACTTGGGTTTGATATTCATGCCCTTCACGCAACCCTGATTCCGCAAGCACACGGGCCAGAACCACTTCGCCCCAGTTGCCTTGCTGTTTGTTATCCCCTTTGAGCGCCAGAGTCAGATTTACCGCTTCTTGTGTCATCTGCTCATTCAGCCGTTGCAGGTTTTTCAGCTCATGAACTAAGGTGTGGCGCTCTTTAGCTTCCTGACTGAAGCTGTCGTTTACTTGTTTTTTAAACCCTTCCAACTGCATTTTTAGCGGCCCAAGTAACCCTTCTAAACTTTGGCGGTTTTGTTGATCCACTTTGGCGGTTTTGGTTTCAAATAACTGGTTAGCAAGATGTTCAAATTGCTGTTTGAGTCGCACCTCTGCATGTTCCAACAATTGCAGCTTTTCTTCACTCGATTGAAGCTGCTGCTCATGACGTGCTTCTTGTTCGCGCAGCTGTGCTTCTAACTGAGATTTCTGCTCACGCACCCGCTCTAAGTCTTGAGCATATTGTTGTCGCTCCTGTTTCACGGCTTCGAAATAACGCAGTTTTTCCATAACAGCCATTAACTTACCGTGCGATTGTTTAAGCTCATAGGCGGCTTTATCACGTTCGCTATCGAGCTCATCCAGTTCTTGCTGCGCATCATTGAGTTCACGTTGCAGTTGATCTGTCTGTGTTTGATGCAGTTGTTGTTCAGCGTGTATTTGCTGCTCAAGTAACTGACTTTGTAGCAGCATTTTCTGCTTCATCCACCAGCTTGCACCGATGGCACTCACAATCGCCCCACTTAACGCAGAAAAAATGATGCCCTGATGCTCGATAATCCATTGCATGATAACGGTTTAACCTGTTTTTAAGACTTACATTTAATGGTATTTCGATACTGGATAAATGTCCAGTTTGTCGCACATTTGATCAACAGATAGACTAAGCGCTGCACACCTATTTGTTATTACATACAGCCACTTTAGCCATTCTGCGCAACTCAGTGCTGTCACAAGGAAATATCATGAATGAGCGCCGTGCTTTAGGATTCGGCCTAGCCGCAGTCCTGCTTTGGTCAACCGTCGCGACCGCTTTTAAACTCACATTGGCAGAATTCACGCCAATTCAAATGCTCACTGTCGCCAGTTTGGTTTCTGCACTGGTTTTGAGTCTGATATGTGGCGTACAAGGTAAGCTGTCGCAGCTTGCTAGCACATTTCTTTCCAACCCTTGGTATTACCTATTACTTGGTTTAATCAACCCGCTTGCTTACTACCTTATTTTGTTCAAGGCCTACGATCTCTTGCCGGCTTCCCAAGCACAAGCGATTAACTACAGTTGGGCAATTACCCTGACGCTGATGGCTGCTGTATTTCTTGGTCAAAAGATCCGTAAACAAGATTGGGTGGCTTGCTCATTAAGTTATTTTGGCGTGGTGGTGATCGCGACCAAAGGCGACATTCTTGGCCTGCAATTTGATAGCCCTACCGGTGTCGCTCTTGCTCTCTTGTCTACCCTGCTTTGGGCCGGCTATTGGATTCTTAACACCAAAAACAAAGCCGATCCCATTGTCGGTGTGTTATTAGGTTTTCTGGTTGCGCTGCCTTTTGCATTTGGCCTCGCACTGTATGAGGGAGCTCCTTGGCAACAGATCACCAACAAAGGCTGGCTAGCCGTTACTTATGTTGGCTTATTTGAGATGGGCGTAACCTTTGTATTGTGGCTATCGGCACTCAAAGCGACTCAAAATACGGCACGTATCAGTAACTTAATCTTCGCCTCGCCATTTATTTCACTCATCTTGCTGGCCACCATTATTGGTGAGAAAATCCACCCTACAACTTTAGTTGGCCTAGTTTTAATCATTGCAGGCCTTGTGATCCAGCAGATCAAATTTGGCAAAAAAGATCTTAATAAACAAAGCGTTTAACATATTCAGAACAATTGATAAGCCAGCTCACTGCCTTGTCCCCGAACTTCATCAATGATGCTGTCCAGTTCAGGGGCGAGTTGCAGTGCTTTGGCTGCAGGCTGTTCTTTGAGGTAACGCTGCTTTTCTTCACTGCTTAACATATAGTCCCAGCGCCGATGGATATCTCGCGCTAAATACAGCACACAAGCTAACCGTTTTGAGTCCACGGCCTTTCCCGGATGATTGATATTGGCAATCGCATCCACCATCTCCGCAGGAAATTTCCAAGTTTCAGCCAATACCGCCCCGAGTTGCTGCGCATCGGTAGCCAGTAATTCGCGCTGCACTTTCGTTGGGTCTTCTCCTGCCTCAATCCGATCAGTCATTTCCTGCGCTTTATCAGGCACTAAAGAATGGATCATCAACTCACCAATGTTGTGCAGCACCCCTGTGGTAAAGGTTTCATTCGGATCAAGTTTTACGTGTTTGGCAATCACACTGGCAATGGTGGCAATTTCGAAAGTATTGGCCCAGTAATCTTTTACATTTAAGGTTTCCAGCTTAGGAAAAGTGGTGGCTAAAATGGATGAGGAAACCAAGGTACGGATCGCCCCTGCACCCACTCGTACAATCGCATCATTGATGTTGGATACGCCTTTTACCCCGCCAAATTGTGCGGAATTTGCCATCCTTAACACCCGTGCTGACAACACTTGATCCATCGACATTTTGCGTGCTAACTCACCGAAATCAATGGTTTCTCGGTTCACCATTTCTAACAGCTCTTGTAATACGCTTTCTATTCTTGGTAGCTCATTAATCCGTGAAATCAGCACTTCATAGCTCATACAGCACTCCTAAAACTCAATCCGTCCACCTTTAATATAGGACAGAAATTCACCGAAAGAGCGACTGAACTGGCGCCATTTTTATCCCTAGGAGAGATGCTTTTGCTTTAACCATTTTCGCGGTGCAATCCCCGTAACCTTGCGAAATGCCCGAGAAAAACCCGAATAACTGTCGTATCCCACTTCATCTGCGACCCAATTTAATGGTTTTTTCTGCATCAACATGGATTGGGCAACAGTGATACGCCATTTCTGGCTGTAGTCTCCGGGAGTTTCTCCAACCGTCAGTTTAAAGCTGTCCATGAAATGGGTACGAGACATCAATGCTATCTCGGCTAGCTCCTCAATCGTATGTGCTTGCGGGGGCAACTGATGGATAGCGGCCATCACGTTTGCGAGCCTTGGATGGGCAAGCCCAGCAAACAATCCATTTGAGATCTGTTGTTGTTCGATCAGGTAGCGAAAGATCAATGCCATCATGGCATCACTTAACTTATCCATCAAAAATTGGCTCCCTGCCGCCTGTTCTCCTGACTCATAAAACAGCACATCTATCACAGGCAAAAAGCTTGGTGCGGCGCTTAACGGGATCACAATGACGGATGGCAGCGCTGACAACAATGGATTCACTTGCCCGGTACGATATTCAACCGTAGCACACACCAGTTGAGCTCCTTTACCTAGCCCTTCAATCACATGTGGATTCGCTTTGGGTAAATAGATCACACATGGCTTATCGATAGTCAGCTGTTTGGAGTGAGCATCGCGCAAAGTTAGTTGGCCGGATTTTAGAATATGAAGGTGCCCTTTTTTGGTGACCTTATCTTCCTTTATCGATGACACCCCACAAAGGTGACCGGAGTAAAACACACCAGCCCGGATTGAGAAGTGCTCAATCAGTTGTGACAGCAAGTCCATGTTTGATCCTCGTACTATTGGCACAGTTTAGTGTTTTTTTGTCTCTCTACAGACCGGAGCAACGGCCTAAAGTACTTCACACAACGCGATAAACACCAACAAGGAGTTCCCATGACAAGCGTAAAATCGACAACAAAAAAACTCACTCTGATGGCTGCGGTACTGGGTGCCTCGTTTTCAGCAATGGCCGCCGATATTGATATGAGTGTTGACCAAAATGACTTAGCGATTCAAGGCTATGATCCAGTGGCGTACTTCACTGAGCAAGGTGCCGTCAAAGGTAATCCTGAGTTTTCGGCCACCTATAAGAATGCCATCTACCACTTCACCAGCAGCAAAAACCGTGATGATTTTCGTGCTAATCCTGAAGCATTTGCGCCTCAATACGGGGGGTACTGCGCATTCGGTGTTGCCATGGGTAAGAAGTTTGCAACCGATCCAGAAGCATGGAAGGTTGAAGATGGCAAACTCTATCTGAATTTGGATAAATCGGTGCAGCAGCGCTGGTTAGAAAACACCAACGGCTTTATTCAAGATGCTGACGGTAATTGGCCACAAATCAAGACGGTTGCAGCCGATAAACTGTAATGATGTTTCGCATCCTCTTGTTCTCCCTTCTTAAGGGGATGCGACTTTTTACTGCCTAAACCCACTGGCCGGCAACAAAGCCCGAACTCCAGCACCATTGGAAGTTATATCCTCCGAGCCAGCCAGTGACATCCATCACCTCACCAATAAAGTACAGGCCTTTGATGTTTTTGCATTCCATGGTTTTGGACGATAAGTGATCGGTATCCACACCACCAAGTGTTACCTCTGCGGTGCGATAGCCTTCTGTACCATTTGGAGCAATGGCCCACTGCTCTAATCGCTCAACAATTGCGGCTAATTCTTTGACATTGAACTGTTTTAACGGCTTATCTACGAGCTCTTTACGCTCAATCAGCACTTCAACCAAGCGCTTTGGTAGCACCTTAGCTAAGGTATTTTTAAGTGATTGATTAGGATGTTTTTCGCGGTTACGCTCTAATAGTTCGGCAATATCATCATTCGGTACCAAGTTAATCGTCACCTTCTGACCCGCTTTCCAGAACGAAGAAATTTGTAAAACAGAAGGACCGGATAAACCTCGGTGAGTAAACAGCAACGCTTCTTTGAATAATGTGCCATCTTGCGCGGTAATTTCGGCCGGAATCGCGATACCAGAAAGCTCGGAAAAGGCTTCTTTATCTTCTTTATGCAGTGTAAAAGGCACCAATCCAGCCGTCGTTGGCACCACAGGAATACCAAACTGCTCAGCGACTTTATAGCCAAATGGTGTAGCGCCTAGCTTAGGCATCGACAAGCCGCCCGTCGCCACAACCAAAGCATCACAAGAGATCTGTTTCGCGTTAACCTGCAGTAAAAAACCGGTTTCTGTTTGGCTGATTTGTTCTACATCTTGCTGATAACGCAGCGCTACATTTGGCACCGCGCACTCTGCCAGTAGCATTTTAACGATGTCTTTCGCCGTGTGGTCCGCAACGCAAAAGAGCTGACCATGATCGCGCTCTTCAAACTCGATTCCGTGCTTACTTACCATCGAGATAAAATCCCAGTTGGTGTACTGAGACAAAGCGGATTTCACAAAGTGAGGGTTACGGCATAAATAATTGTTAGCCGAGACATCATAATTGGTGAAGTTACATCGCCCGCCACCTGAGATAAGAATTTTGCGCCCCGGCTTTTTGGCATGATCCAGCACCAATACACGGCGACCACGCTTACCAGCTTCAGCTGCACACATCAGTCCTGCCGCACCTGCACCGATAATGATGACATCAAACTTCTCACTCATGATTTTCACTTTTTACTCTGGCAATAAAAAAGGATGTGCGATGGCACATCCTTGCAAAACGAGGCGCTATTTTAACGATCTTTTTATTGCTTGCCAATTCACCAGCTAGAGAAGAATGGCGGCAAACAGCGTGACAGCAATCAGCGCTGTACTCAGAATAAAGAGTTCACGGACCCTATCGCACTTCCCAGTAAACACCGGATCATGGTGATGATGGTATTCTTTGCTTTTTAGGTAGTGGTAAAGCCGAACTTGTTTGGTGACGTTACCATGCGTGGTGAAAAAACCGCGTCCATCCACTTGCTGATAAAGCAAAGGATGTGCTTCACGCATTATATAGATAAGAGAACGAAGTGCTGTGAGATACCTTGCCATGTTAACGGCCGTCACAAACATTAGCGCAAATAGAATGATGTCTGCATTGATCATCTTTTCCTCCCTACATCTTCTCAAATGCCCAGAGAAAAAGACGATCTATAAGAGATGTCTTTCGCTGAATGGATTATTCAGCGGGGGCATCCATGATAGAAGATGAACCTTCTTTTGCCAGTGCAGCTAGGTCTTTATCAATAAAGAATAGCGCTTTGCCATCTTCACCAACCAAGTCTAGCTTGTCTAAAATCCCTTTAAACAACTTCTCTTCTTCGTGCTGCTCAGCAACGTACCACTGCAAGAAGTTGAACGTTGAGTAGTCTTGAGATGTGAATGCAACGTGAGCAAGTTTGTTGATCTTGTCCGTGATCATCTGCTCATGTTCATACGTCTCTCTGAAAACTTCGCCCAGACTTTCGAATTCATGCTTCGGCGCATCAATTGCACCCAGAATTGGCATTGCACCGGTTTCACTGACATAAGTGAATAGTCGCTGCATGTGTTCCATTTCTTCCACTGCATGAGCACGTAAAAACTGTGCGGCTCCTTCAAAGCCTTTGTCTTCACACCAAGCACTCATTTGTAAGTATAGATTGGATGAGAAAAATTCGAGATTAATTTGCTCATTCAATTGTTCAACCATAGCTTGAGACAGCATGTACCACTCCTGATAAGTCCATGTATTTGTTTTCAATATATCACGAAGACAACCATAACACTTTGCGCTCTGAATGTGGATATGAGATCGCTGCGACAAAAAATTGTTCAGGCTGGTGCTAATCTTTAACTAAGCAAGTTAAACGGAGATAGCACAATGAGTTATCAACATATTTTGGTCGCGGTAGACCTCTCTGAAGACAGCAAATACCTCGTCGATAAAGCCGTAACGTTGGCGAAAGCAGTGAGCGCTGATGTTTCCTTCATTCATATCGATGTGAACTACGCAGAGCTCTATACGGGGTTGATTGATATCAACTTGGCCGAGACACAACATCAAGCTATTGAAGCCTCGCAAAAACAATTGCAAAACTTTGCAGACCACGCCAATTACCCGATCAAACATACCTTGGTTGGTGCTGGCGATTTGGGCAACGAGCTGTGCGATAGCATCCAAGAATTCAATATTGATTTGGTTGTTTGTGGCCACCACCAAGACTTCTGGAGTAAGTTACTCTCGTCCACACGTCAATTGATCAATTGCTCTCCAGTCGATTTGTTGGTTGTACCACTCAAAGACTGACGAAAAGAACAAAAGCCGTTAGACTGCAGGTCTCTTATTGATAATGACTATTAGTTATGGGCTATCTATCTGCAGTCACCCTACTTTGGGCTTTCTCATTTAGCCTGATCGGCGTTTACCTTGCTGGTCAGGTTGATTCTTGGTTTTCGGTATTTATGCGTGTGGCGCTCGCCAGCATATTGTTCCTCCCTTTCTTAAAATTCCGTGGTATCCGCAAAGCGCTGATCGGCAAACTGATGTTGGTCGGTGGATTTCAACTCGGGCTCATGTACTGCTTCTACTACCAGTCTTTCTTATTACTATCGGTACCCGAAGTCTTACTGTTTACCGTGTTTACCCCTATCTACGTCACTTTGATTTATGATTTATTGAAAGGTCGTTTTTCACTCTGGTACCTCCTCACTGCCGCCATCGCGGTTTTAGGGGCTTGGTTCATTAAGTTTGCGCAAATTAACGAAAACTTTGTCCTCGGTTTCTTTGTGGTTCAAGGGGCAAACTTATGCTTTGCTATCGGTCAGGTCGGTTACAAGTACATCATGGAAAAAGAGCCACTTGAACTGCCTCAACACACGGTTTTTGGTTACTTTTACCTTGGTGCATTGTGTGTGGCGACCGTCGCTTTCGCTTTAATGGGGAACATGGAGAAGCTACCCACAACTTCAACTCAATGGTGGATTTTAATCTACCTTGGTCTCATTGCTTCTGGTGTCGGTTATTTTGCTTGGAACAAAGGGGCGACCTTGGTGAATGCAGGTGCACTTGCTGTCATGAATAACGCATTGGTGCCTGCAGGGCTTATCGTCAACATCCTAATTTGGAATCGTGATGTCGACCTTACCCGCTTGGTGATTGGCGGTACCATTATCATGGCTTCATTATGGATTAATGAAACCTGGGTGAAACGTAAGGTTGAACAACAATACGCGCAACGCTGTTAAATTCACAAATGAAAAAGCTCGCATCATCGCGGGCTTTTTCATCTTAGTGCATATGGTTTTGACTGGCTCCAGCGGCTTCATCATACTGACTCAGCTGGGCATTTACCTTGCCAAACTGCATTTCGAGCTTCTGATGTTTTTTCAGCAACTTTTGCTGCTTCTTCAACACCTTTTCCAGTTTCTTGTGATATTTATTCTGCTGCTTTGCTCGTTTTTTCGCTTGTTTGAACGCTTTCTTTGCCGCTTTGTCAGACAACGGCTCAATCACTTGGGTAGTATTACTCAGCGCTTCAGCGAGTAAGCCACATGATTGTTGCTCTTCCAATGGCTTGGCTTGGCATTCTTTAGGTGGAATCGCTGCTGGCTTACACAATGCTTCTTTATCAGCAGAAGAACGCGCACAAGAGCGGCACAGGTATTTAGGCTCTGTCACTAGACTGTAGATGTCACCTAAGCTTGCTGCAATATCACGCCGATCTAACTTACACAAACGTCTCGCCATGCAACCACTCCAATAGCTAAGAATACGAATAATTATTAGTAAGATATACCTTCATCATTCTAGATAAGCAAGCGCTAATTTTGGGTAAAGTTCATTGATATCGGTCAGTGCTCAGTAATCGAAACCACTAACAATTTGAAGTTAATGAATTCGATGACAATTCTTGCCTGCTCAAGTCAGCAGACAAGAATTAGGAGGAATGTAATTTTGTGATCACGATGTCATGCCCGCATTGACGTAAACATCAAAGCGGTTCTTTTTCGTTTCAATCGCCATGGTGGGTTTTTGTTGCGCGAGCCAATCAGCATAATCAGGTCTTTTTACCACCACCCTTTTAACAGCAAGGGCTAAGGCGGGTTCTAACAACGCATCCGCATCGGTGTCTGCACCGACTAACGATTGAAAGACACGCATCTCTTTTTTGACCAACGCCGATTTTTTCTTGTTTTCCGGATGCGGATACATCGGATCAAGGTAGACCACATCAGGCTTTATAAAGTTAGGATCAGAGACCAAGGAGTGCAGAGCATCATGACTGGAAGCATGCAGCAAACTCATACGTTCAGAAACCCATTGACCAATCTCACTGTCTTGCTTGGCTCGGGTTAAACCATCGTCCAATAACGCAGCGACCACTGGGTGACGTTCAACCATTTGTACCTTACAGCCTAAAGACGCCAATACAAAAGCATCACGACCTAATCCCGCGGTGCCATCTAGGATGGTTGGCGTGGCGCCTTTATTCATTCCTGCCGCCTTAGCAATGGCTTGGCCCTTACCCCCACCAAACTTACGTCGATGCGCAACCGCACCACCAGCCAGATCGACATAAATCGCCCCCAGCTTGGGTTCATCAAGTTTACGCAGCTCAAGGCGCTCTGTGGTCAATACCAAAGCAAAGACGCTGTTGCTATCGTGGGTTAGGTTCCAACGCTGAGATAACGCATCCAGATGCGTTTGCTGTTGTGGATCTTCACAAATCAATTGTAGCTGCACAAAAAGCTCCAGAAATGCAGGACGATGACTGCCGAGGAGTGTAACGGAATTTACCGATTGTGACTAAACCTTCTGCTCTTCATGTAAGTTTCGCACCAGATCACCCAACGGCTTTGGTTTACCTATGATATACCCCTGCGCATAATCCACGCCAAGCTCAAGTAGCAGATCAATGATTTTGGTGTTTTCGACAAATTCCGCCACCGTTTTTTTGCCAAGCTGTTTGGCCAAATCATTGATTGATCTCACCATCACACGATCCATTTCGTTCACGTCCATATCACGCACAAACAAACCATCGATTTTCACGATATCCACAGGAAGTTGTTTCAGGTAACCAAATGACGACAAGCCTGAGCCAAAATCATCCAACGCGATCACACACCCAAGTGCTTTTAATTGGCTAAACAGTGTGATGGCTTGCTTGATGTTGCTCATCGCAGCTGTCTCGGTGATTTCTAGGCAAATCTTGTGGCACGGTACCGAACTACTATCGAGAGTCTCTAGCAGAAACACAATAAACTCCTGATTACCCATTGAGTGCCCTGAAAGGTTAATCGAGCACATTTCAAGTTGTTCAACCGCCTGAGGGTGGGATTCAAGCCACTGCAACGTCTTAGTCACGACTTGCGTATCGATAAGATGGGCAATGTTGTAGCGCTCAGAAGCTGGCATAAAGATCGCTGGAGAAATGTATTCACCATCGGCTTTTTTAAGCCTGACCAAAATTTCAAAATGATTTTTAGAGCGATCTTGGTTGAGGTTGATGATGCGCTGAGCAAATAGCTCCAAGCGATCGTTCGCCAAGGCGTGGTGTACTAAGTTGACACTTTCCATCTCTAGCTGACGCTGGCGTAAGTCTTCGTCATCTTGGCAATAGAGATTAAAACGGTTGCGCCCTTCTTCCTTGGCTGCATGACAGGCTGTATCTGCCTGCGCATGCACCATCTGGGGTGAAATTGCAGTATGGTCAATCAGACGAATACCAATCGAGCACGTTAGGTTAAGGCGGATTTCATCCCATACAAAAGGCTGTTCGCTCAGCGTGGTAATGATCATACGTGCCACTTCCTTTGCATCCCGTTCGGTGCAGTCTCTCAACAAAATGGCAAACTCATCACCGCCCATGCGCGCCAATATCGCATTGTACGGCAATACATCTTCCAGCATGCTGGCACAAAATTGGATGGCAGTATCTCCCGCTTCATGGCCAGCGGTATCGTTAAGGACTTTCAGTTGATCAAGATCGAGAAATAACATGGCATGTGTACGGGTATAACCTTCCACCTCTTTCAGTGCCTTATGTAGCTCGATCTCGAAATAGTTGCGGTTATAGGTATCCGTCAATAAGTCATGGCCTGCTTGGTAAGTAAGCTGCTGAGCAAGCAACTTCATTTCCGTGATGTCTTCACCAACAATCAATAAATGGCCGGTTTCGGCAAGCGGTCGGATATTTTCCCGTATCCATAACGTCTCCCCATTGGCATGTTGATATTCAGTTTCACGACGCCATACCCCTTTCAGTGCCTGCTTTGGCTGTAGCAATACCTGCCTAGGTAATAAGGTGTCTTGATGGGCATAAAATTCATTTAACTTGTGCCCTAGAATGTCACTGGGTACATAGCCAAGCAGTTGTTCAGCAAAATGGTTCACCTGCTGGATCCGGTTTTGTCCATCTAGCGTCACCATCATTACTGGTTGCTTATCATAGTAATGGCTTAAGTTCGCCTCACGTTGATACAACTTCTCTTCCGTGACTTTTCGGCTGGTGATATCACGGGCTTCAAATAGGTACTGCGCTTGATTGTCAGCAAGCTCTGGCAAAAGTTTAAGCGTGACTTCCAGTACCATCGCCCCTTCATCAGCGTGCCATATCTCCGCCTCAAATTGCGTCGTTTGCGTACATTCAGGTGAATCAAAGAAACGCTGCACGGCTTGTGCCGCATTCTCTTCCCAGTGGCGATGCTGCCAAATGGGTTTATCTTGTCGAAAATCTTGATGATAGAACAACCACTGCAGTTTGCTGTTACTCGAAATCACCCGACCGTGGGCATCCAAAATTCCGATAAAGTGATAGCTTTGATCAAACACCATCTCAAGCAATAACTGGCTCTGCTTGGCCACTAACTCACTTTTCTTGAGGCGACTCAGGTAGTACACCAAAGCCATGATGACAATCAGCATTAGTAATACAAGCGCCCCAGCCACTCGTAACTCTTGCTGATATTTCGCAGTAAAAGACGATGGCTTGTTCAGGAAACTGGACACCGCTTCGCCTTCAATGCCTAAATTCCATTTACGCACTGCCGCATAGTCAAATTTGATTTCAGGGATCCCCACTTCCACTTTCGGCATCGGTTGTTCAGGATGATCCAATACGCCCATCAACTTATTCGCCACTTGTTGCCCTTGCATAAGGCCACTTTGCATCATGCCCCCAACGGCGCCAGCCCCCATGCCGATGTCATGCACTAAATAAATCGGGGCTTTAGACTGCTGATTGATGGCTTGCCAGTCCTCTTCAGACACTAACGACCCTTGATCGTCGCGAAAATAGACCCAGTAAAGCACGGCTTGGTTCTTATCCATGCTTGAAACCTTTGCTATAAGTTCTTCGGGGTTATTGGGGGTTAAAAAGTGAATCAGTTTACGATAACTTGGATTGAGTTTAATAAAACGGCTCACGTGCTCACGCACGGCCTCTCCGGTTTTGGAATAATCACTAACAATCCATAATCGTTTGAGTTGCGGCTGTACCCGTTGGATTAACGAGAGCGTACTGAGTATATCGGTATCTTCAATCACACCGGTTGCATTGAGCCCTTGATGCAAAACAGGGCTGTAGTTGTTAATCCCACCAAATAACACCGGGATATCACCTAACTGGGGAGCTAAGCGTTTCATCAATGCCAATGCATTGTTGTCACTCACGACAATGGCTTTGAATTTTTCTGAACGTAGTTTGGTATAAAACAACTGGTAGAGATCATCAAAATACTCCTCAGTTTGTAGTCGTTTGCTATCAAGGTAGAATACCCGAGTTGAAACCTGTTCTTTGCTAAGAACCGAATCTAGGCCAGCTTGAAACGAATCTGTCCAATAGAAACCTTGATGATAGGAGTGAACCACAAGAACATCGTCCTCCTGCGCATAGGCAATGCAACTCCATATCAAGCTAAGCAAAGAAAGAATAATACGCTTCAAAACAACTCTCGGGTTCAAGTGATATATCCGTTTATATTATCATTAGTGCTGATTTATTATACTTTGTCCGCCAACATTACACACTTAGGGTGATTATTTTATGCAAGCGACCAGCGCAAAATTAGACGATTTAGACCGTGCTATCCTAAAAACGCTGATGGAAGATGCCCGTACACCCTATGCGGAAATGGCGAAAATGTTTGATGTTAGTCCAGCGACTATTCATGTTCGGATTGAAAAGATGAAAGCTGCCGACATCATTCAAGGAACTGAAGTGATCGTCGATACAAAAAAACTGGGGTATGACGTTTGCTGCTTTATTGGCATCAATTTGAATGCAGCACGTGACTATCATTCAGCACTTGAGAAGCTGAATGCCTTAGAAGAGGTGGTTGAAGCTTACTACACGACTGGCGCTTACAATATTTTTGTAAAACTCATGTGCAAGTCGATAGAAGAACTTCAGTACGTATTGATCGATAAGTTGCAAGCGATTGATGAAGTGCAATCAACCGAAACGTTGATCTCTTTACAAAACCCAATTAATCGCAATGTGAACCCATAAAAAAACTCACCTTAAGGTGAGTTTTTTAATTCTTGGATCTTCGCTTAACGTGATTGCAGGTAAGCTTTCAAGTCATCAACTGAAATACCCTGATCAGCAATCTCTTTTGCCAAGATTTCTACTTGTTCATCTTTACGTGCTTCAATGACCTGCTGAAATTGGTAAACGATGTCTCTCAACATGGGTAGCGGAACCTGTTTTGCTGCACTACGAATACGTTCACCACTTTGGTTACCTAGCTCGTTAAGCAACTTACCGAACATAATTTTTTCCGGAGAGTCTTCAAGTTGCTCCAACACGCGAGCCATTTCGTAAGTTGTCATCGACATTGTTGTTTTTTGTTCCACCACGAAGTCATTTAGAAGGCTCAAATATACACCGATTTTACTATTTGGCAAACACCGTAATCAGTAAGACACCTTCACTTCATGCCACGCTCGCCCTGCCTTTGTGGCAAGAATTATCAAGCCGGGAGCAACCATAAACATCTGTAATGAGATCATAAGTTGAGGCTCAAAGCCAAAACGTTGCATTGTTCCCACAACAAGGCCTGCACCACTCATTTGAAATAATCCCAACAAAGCTGCTGCAGTCCCTGCTTTGTCACCAAATGGCGCTAATGCTTTCCCTGCTGCCGCTCCCATTATCCAAGCAAAACCAATTGAAGAGATAAAGATCGGTGCCATAAACGCCCAAGCAGCTTGAACCTGTGCCAGTGTGAGCATAGTCGCCCCCGCCATTAGCAACATGCAAAGCCCAACACGCAACGTTAAGTGAGTACCAAAGCGATCCATGAATTTTGGTGCACTCATGCATGCCACAATATTTATCGCAGCATTAATACCAAACCAAAACGTAAATTGGTTCATCGTTAAGCCTAGATTTTCCATTAGTACAACGGGTGCAGACGTAACGTACGCCAATATAACTGCCATGCCTAACATGCACAGCGTGGCATGAAAGATAAACGTTGGTGTTTTCAGAACATCAAGGTAGCGCTCAAGTTTAAATACGGGGGTTTTTGCTTTTTCAGGGTTGGTATCTTTAAACCCTACCAGCATCAACGTACCAACAAGAATGGCAAAACCAGCCATAAAGCTGAAATTCGATCGCCAGCCAAATTGCTGAGTTAACCAACTACCTAAAATTGGAGCCAGCGCAGGAATAAAACAAATAGCGCCATTTAGGTAGCTGATCATTTTGCCGCTTTTTTCTGGTCCGTAAATATCGCGAACTGTTGCAAAGGCCGCTACAGATGTTGCGCATGCACCTAAGCCTTGTAGCAAGCGAGCCATTAACATCCACTCAATGTTTTGAGCACTCCACGCCAATAAAGCACTCAAACCGTAGATACCAATACCTGTCAATGCAACAGTTCGACGTCCGTATTTATCTGCAAGGGGACCAGCAAACAACTGACCGATACCCATTGCAAATAAAAACCATGTGATGGTGTCCTGAGCAAGTGCATGTTCCACGTGAAACTCTCCCGAGATCAGCGGTAGCGCAGGCAAATAAATATCGATCGCCAGCGGGCTGAATAACACCAACATCGTAATAAGAGAAAGAGAGAAAAAACTGACTGAAGTGGTAGACTTAACTTCCATAACAACACCGAATTACATAACTTGCCGCTATCTTAACGTCAGTGTTGGATGATACCTAATGACATCATTTCATTTCATGATATTCCAAATTAAGAAATGATAAATGTAGGTTTGGATAGAGGGCTATTTAAACCTTCTTGAATAGTTTGAAGGTTTAAATAGCAAAGAACTTAATTGCCGATCACGCTAGAGTGCTGAGGTTAAGATTTTTTTAACGTCTTCCAACGTTAAGGTTCCAGTTTCAGACAGTTGTGTCGCACCGATTTTCTCAAGGTTTGAGGTGACTTTTTCAATAACACTCGCATCAATGTCGTAATAAGACAATTGAGTTTGTATCCCTAGCGAATTGAAAAAGTCCTCGGTCTTATCTATCGCTAAGTCAATGCGCGCATCTTCGCTTCCTTCATATAAGCCCCAGACGCGTTCCGCATATTGAATGAGTTTTTCACGTTTGTGTTCCTTTCTCACCCGAAGTAAGTGAGGAAGTACTATCGCCAAAGTCCTACCATGCGCGATGCCATGTAAACATGTCAGTTCATGGCCAATCATATGTGTCGACCAGTCTTGAGGCACACCAACACCGATTAAACCATTTAGCGCATTGGTTGCGGCCCAAACGAAATTCTTTCTTGCTTCGATGTTTGTATTATCGTGGACAGTGATGGCACCAATATCAATCAAGTTAAGTAGTAATCCTTCCGCCATTCTGTCCTGAACGGCAGCACCGCATGGATACGTCAGGTATTGCTCTATCACGTGAACAAAAGCATCAGCAACACCATCAGCCACTTGTTGTGTACTTAGCGTCAACGTCAATGTGGGATCCAAAAAGGAAAATGCCGGAAAAACCAGTGGTGACATAAAGACATATTTCTGCGCTTGGTAGGTTATAACCCCAGCAGGATTAGCCTCTGAACCTGTCGCGGGTAGTGTAACGACACAGCCAACCTTTGTCGCTTGCTCGACCGGAGCGGGTGTAAACCCGTTAAACAACAGCGCTTGATAGTCATCGCCTTCATGGTTCATAGCCAGCGCAATAAACTTGGTCCCATCCATAACAGAGCCGCCACCAACAGCGAGTAAAAAGCCCACACCTTCTTGTTTAGCGAGTTGCACTCCCTGCTCTAGTGTTTCATACGCCGGATTTGCACCAATACCACCAAATTCAATGATGTTTCTTTTTCCAAGGGCCGCTTTTACTTTGTCGATGGTTCCAAATTTAACGGCGCTTTGACCACCATAGGTGATCATTACCTTTGCATCTTGCGGTACTAACGTATTGAGTTCGTCTAATCGACCCTCTCCAAATATAATCCGTGTTGGGTTATAGAAATCAAAGTTTTCCATTGCTGTTCCTCAAATAGTGAAATCTACTGCGACTATGTATTTATTCTTAACTGCCGTGAGACCGCTTTACGGCTTTCTTAGATCTTGCAGAGGTGATTGAAATTTTAAGCGTTGATAGTCATTGATACATAGCTGCTCAAATGCAAGAGCAACCCAACCACTGACCAGCATGTCGTACCATGGTTCAACACCACTTGCCGCGACAACGGTATTGCCATGTACAAACGAGCCATAAAACAACATATCATCGTCATCTAACGCCGACGGATGCATTTGCTGAAAAGAGATGTCGGATACCGAGTTACGCCAAGCTAATTTGGCCTTCTTTCGCGCAAATTGGTCAAAAGGCGCCTTCCATTCAGCAGGAGTACCTATAGACTCCTGATACAGTATTGCATCTTCAAAATCAGCCTCCCAAGGCTTGACTCTTGGATCCATTACCACAATATGCAACTGAGGTTGAAATGTTCTTCGAAAAAGCCTATCTATTGATGGTTTAACTAACTCAATTGCATCTTTCACAACTTCAATATTGTCTCTCACGTTAAGTCCTTTTAATCTAGTCAATGTGTTGGTTCAATAATTACCACCTTCACCTTTAATGACCGTGGTAAGTCGTCTTCATAGTCATCACATCTAAACCTTGCAGGATATTTATAAAATTACTAATGACGTATAGTCATTTTTGATATTCGATTTTGGAAATTCGTATGAGCATAGAAAAGCTAGCAAGAATGGATTTGAACCTAATGGTCTGCCTTAAGGTGCTTATTGAAGAAAAAAGTGTTACGAAAACAGCGTCGAAACTATGTTTAAGCCAGTCAGCAGTCAGTAAAGCTCTCTCAAAACTTCGTATTCAGTTTGATGACCCTCTTTTTATTCGCAACGCTCATGGCATTACGCCGACGCCAAAAGCTTTGTTTCTTAAACCCAAACTTGATGCACTAATAAAACAGCTAGAACTATTAACGCACCCTGAACAGTTTTCGCCAGCCACGAGCGACTATCGGTTCCAAATTGCAGCAGTTGAAAGTGTTTACCCTTTAATCATGCCGCATTTCTTACCCGAGGTATTTAAACAAGCACCGGGGGTCACCATCAGTACTCACGCTTGGTCTGATCAAACATTTAAGCAGATTCAACGTGGTGAAATCGATTTTGGTATTACCGGGAAGGATATCGATATCAATGATGCCAAGCTCACCATGTTGCCACCAAATAATGTCTGTGAGCAGGAAATCTATCGAGATAGTCCTATGTGTTTACTACGCAAAGATCACCCTGTACTTTCTAAATCATGGGACTTAGACAAGTACCTTGAGCAAAGGCATGTTCAGGTACGTTGTGATGGGAACGATCGTTGGCTATTGGATTATCGCCTCGCTGATATTGGCAAAGAACGTGATATCGCAATTACGGTTCCTGACTTTAACAGCGCAGCAAGTTTGTGCTCCTACACCGATTTTATTTTTACAGCCCCAAGCCATTTCGTTAACCTCACATCGAAACAGCTCAATCTGGCAGTATTGCCATTGCCACTAGAGTTTCCACCAATGGCCTACACCCTATTTTGGCATCAAGAACGTGAAAATGACCCGGCTCTGGTTTGGATTCGCCAGATCATTCACGATTACATCAATCATAAAATCAAACCTACGTGAGATCGTTTGCAGCCACAAAGCAAAAAGAGTAGCTTATTGCCATTGTCCGCCAAATGAACGGACACTTGATAACATTGAAGGATGAACAGATGCCAACCGTAACAGAACAACGATTGTTAGATATTCGCCAATGGCTTGCACAGCATGATATCGATGCCCTGCTTGTCCCTCATGAAGACGAATATTTGGGTGAATATGTACCTGCGCATAACGAGCGTTTACATTGGCTAACTGGGTTTACCGGTTCTGCTGGTGCTACAGTGATCACCAAAGACAAAGCCGCTATCTTTGTTGATGGTCGCTACACGGTACAAGTAACTAAGCAGGTTCCTGCAGATCTATTCGAATACCGTCACCTGATTGAAGAGCCTGTACTAGATTGGATTAAAGACCATCTTGCAAATGGTGCGTCTGTAGCAATCGACCCACGCATGCACAACTCTGCTTGGCTAGACATGGCACAAGCAAAACTTGCTGGCGCACTTGAGCTTAAGATTCTCAACAGCAATCCAATTGATGAGCTTTGGCATGATCGCCCAGCACCAATCGTTTCTGATGTTTTCCTTATGCAAACTGAGGCTGCAGGTCAATCAAGCGAAAGCAAACGCCAAGAAATCGCAGAGCTCGTGAAAAAAGCCGGCGCAGACAGCGCAGTGATCACAGCACTTGATTCTATCTGTTGGTTGCTCAACGTTCGTGGTCTTGATGTATCTCGCCTACCGGTTTTGCTTTCTCACGCGATTCTGCACTCAGATTCAAGCGTGGAATACTTCCTAGATCCAGCTCGCCTACCTGCAGAGTTTGACGCTCACGTTGGTGCGGGCGTAACGGTTCATCTCCCAGAAGCACTGCAAGCGCGACTAGAAACCCTAACTGGCAAGAATGTACTGGTTGACCCTGCGACAAGTAACGCATGGTTTAAGTTAGTTCTACAAAATGCCGGCGCATCAGTGGTGAGTAAAGCCGATCCATGCTTGATGCCAAAAGCAGCGAAGAACGCAATTGAAATCGCAGGCATGAAAGCATGTCATATCCGTGATGGTGTGGCGATGAGCAAGTTCCTATCTTGGCTAGATACTGAGGTCGCAGCAGGTAATCTGTATGATGAAGCGACCCTTGCTGATAAGCTAGAGGTGTTTCGCCGTGAAGATCCAACCTTGAAAGATCTAAGCTTCGATACCATTTCAGCAGCTGGCGAAAATGCGGCGATGTGTCACTACAACCATGAAAACCAACCTGAACCTGGCAAGCTAGAACTGAACACACTTTACCTAGTAGATTCAGGCGGTCAGTACCTAGATGGTACTACAGACATCACACGTACTATTGCGATCGGTCAGCCTTCACAAGAGATGATTAAACAATTCACTCTTGCGCTAAAAGGTCACATCGGTGTTGCTCGTGCACGTTTCCCGAAAGGCACACGTGGTTACCAAATCGATACGCTAGCTCGTCAGCATCTATGGGCGGAAGGCTACGATTACGATCACGGTACTGGTCACGGTGTTGGTCACTTCCTAAGTGTGCATGAAGGTCCAGCGAGCATTTCGAAGAAGCAAATCGACGTACCTCTAACAGAAGGTATGGTGCTATCCAACGAGCCAGGTTACTACCGTGCAGATGCGTTTGGTATCCGTATCGAGAACCTAGAGCTTGTTGTTGAAACCCCGACTAACGGTGACTTCCCTGTTCTATCATTTGAGTCGCTAACACGATGCCCAATCGACAAGCGCAACATCAACGTTGATATGCTAACTCGTCCAGAACTTGCTTGGCTGAATGATTACCATCAGAAAGTATGGGATGAGATCAGCCCGCTAGTTGAAGGTGATGTGAAAGAGTGGCTTCGTCAAGCAACACTACCTGTAGCACACAGCTAGAAGCTAGAAGCTAGAAGCTAGAAGCTAGAAGCTAGAAGCTAGAAGCTAGAAGCTAGAAGCTAGAAGCTAGAAAAAAGTAGAGGGTTGATGTTTTGCATCAACCCTCTTTTTTTGCCTATGTTTCACGTGAAACATAACGATGATCAGTGGCTTTCTTTGCTACTTAACCAGAATACGCCGAGTGCCAATCTCGCCATACAGGGTCAAAGCCTTTGGCTCGAATCATATCTTCCACAGAACCAGCACTTCGCTCATCGCTGATCTCAAACTGCTCGAGTTCAACATCATCCATCGCATACCCGCCCGGCTGAGTTTTCGATGCAGCAGACATACTGGTGATACCTAACGGTAATGCATTGTCTCTGAACTTCGGTGATTCACGAGTCGATAATGACAACTCCACTTCTGGATTCAACAAGCGATAAGCGCAAATCAACTGCACAAGCTGCTTATCCGTCATGACTGATTTTGGCTGCGTTCCGTTTAAAGAACTGGCCCCCTTACAAGGACGTAAACGTGGGAAAGAAATTGAGTAACGAGTCTGCCAATACGTGCGCTCTAGATAGTCCAAGTGCGCTGCCACATAAAAACAATCTGTTCGCCACTCTTCCAACCCTATCAATGCGCCAATACCGATCTTATCGATGCCCGCCTTTGCAAGACGGTCTGGTGTATCCAATCGGTATTCGAAATCCATTTTATTGCCACGCAAATGGTGCTCAGCATAAGTCGATGGATGATACGTTTCTTGATAGACCATCACCGCATCCAAACCCAATGTCTTGAGCTCTGCGTATTCGTCTTGATCTAGCGGCTGCACTTCCATCGCTAAATAGTTAAAGCGTTGCTTAATTATCGGCACCATTTCGCGAAAGTATTTCATGCCTACTTTAGTTTCGTGTTCGCCAGTCACCAGCAATACGCTATCGAACTTCATGCGTTTAATGGCTTCAACTTCTGCAGCCACTTCGTCCCTATTCAAAGTACGACGCTTGATTCTATTCTCCATTGAGAAGCCACAATAAGTACAAGCGTTGGCGCACAAGTTAGAAAGGTACAATGGAATATAAAGCGACATGGTATTACCAAAACGCTTGCGCGTTGCCGAGTATGACAACTGCGCCATTTGCTCTAAGTATGCTTCAGCCGCTGGTGAAATTAGCGCTTTAAAATCTTCCAAATCACGCTTGGGTTTATTCAATGCTCGCTCAACATCTTGTGCCGTTTTCGCGTAGATCGACATCGAAATGTCATCCCAATTCAGCTGCTTAAATTGTTCAACGAAGCTCATGTTTTCCTCGCTTAATAGCTAAACCAATCTAGGACTAAAGCTCATCTAGGAATGACGTCAGTGGACTCGACGCAACCGCATGAGAAACCTTACCAGCAAGTCCGGCTTCATAAGCCATACGTCCCGACTCTACCGCCAACTTAAATGCCTTCGCCATCGCAACGGGATCGCTCGAAGCTGCAATCGCGGTATTAACAAGCACGGCATCCGCGCCCATTTCCATAGCACGCGCGGCATGTGAAGGTGCGCCGATACCCGCATCAACAACCACAGGAACATTTGCTTGGTCGATGATGATCTCTAAGAAGTCGTGAGAAACTATCCCTTTGTTAGAACCGATCGGCGCACCTAATGGCATGACTGCAGCACAACCCACTTCTTCCAATCGTTTACATAGAACCGGGTCAGCATGACAGTAAGGAAGAACAATGAAGCCTTCACGAACCAGTTGTTCAGCGGCTGCTAGTGTCTCAATTGGATCAGGCATCAAGTACTTCGGGTCTGGATGAATTTCCAGTTTTAGCCAGTTAGTGCCCAACGCTTCTCGCGCCAGTCGTGCAGCAAACACAGCATCTTTAGCATTCTTTGCACCCGAGGTGTTCGGCAATAAGTTCACCCCCGCTTGTACTAACGGCAGCAAAATATCGTCTTGTTGGTCGTTCACATCCACACGCTTCAACGCCATGGTCGCAAGTTGAGAACCCGATACTTGAATCGCTTCTGCCATTAATCGGCTGTTGGCAAACTTCCCTGTTCCCGTGAACAGTCTTGATTCGAATTGTTTATCACCAATTTTAAGCATCGACGTTAACCCCCTGCGATCGCTTGAAACAAAGAGATGCTATCTCCCTGTGAAAGAACTGTGCTAGCCCACTCACTGCGCGGCACAACATTGTTATTAATTGCAAAAACACAGCCCATTTCAGGCAGCGCAAATTGACTAATGATTTGCTGTAGATTTGACTCACTGGCAACTTGATGTGACTGGTCATTAATGACAATAGTGATCACATCTAAGTCAGCAGCTGTCATTTGTGTTGTTTGTTGTTCTGATAACGTCATTGCTTCCAACTCTCTTAATTCTGCCCATTACTCGTAAACTAAATCTGAGCACACACTTGGCACTGTTTGTCTTTGCTTATCGCCATGGTTTGCCATTGCAGCTTCAATCCATCGAACAGGTGTAACTTGGCCGTCTCGACATGAAACTTTCCCGTCGCCAGTTTTTGAATTGCCGCAATCGCTTGGTAGTTGCCAAGTGTGCCCACCACCGGACCGACGACACCGCTCTCACTGCACTTTTGCGTTTGGGGTAATTCGTCAAACGGATACAAACAGCGGTAACAGGCTTTACTCTGCGCTTCTTGTTCACTTGGTGTTTGGTAATCAAAGACAGCGAATTGCCCTTGCCAACCAATTGCTGCCGCCGAGATGAGCGGCGTATTTTGCTCGAAACAAACTTGGTTAATTAGTTGGCGCGTTGGCATGTTATCGGTGCAGTCGAGCACCACATCCGCTAGCATCACCTCAAGCTGAAGCTGTGCTTTGTCCAATCGCTTATTGAGAGCACGAATTTGAACCATAGAATTAAGGTCAGTCAGTTGCTTTACAGCCGCTTTTGTTTTCGCAACTTGGAGGTCTTGTTCGCGATAAATGATCTGGCGTTGCAGGTTACTGCTATCAACTTCATCGTCATCGACCACAACCAATTTACCAACACCCGCTGATGCCAAGTACAAACTCGCTGCGCTCCCTAACCCACCACAACCGATGATCAGCACATGAGATTTGCTCAAACGTTCTTGCCCAATTTCGGCAATTTCAGGCAGAGCGACTTGGCGCTGATAGCGAAGAAACTGCTTATCCGTGAGCATGCTCGCCTCTCTTGTTATGCGCCAATTCACTATTCTGATCAGTAAACGTTAGCTGTCTTTCCTTCATCAGTTTTGCGAAGAACTCGATGACGGACTGAGGTGATTCTGCCAACGTAATAGCTCGCACAACTGCCAAACTAGAAACACCTGTTTGCCAAACTTGGTCTGCATTAGATTGGTCAATGCCACCAATCGCGACCGTCGGAAAGCCTCGTACATAACCACTAACTTCTTTGTCTTTTGAAGGACGGAAAGCAGCCTCTGTATTTGTATAAGGAATGCTATCAATCAGCTTTTGATACAGAGCCAAGCGCACCAAACCTTGTGGTTTCGATGGCATCTGTTTTGTGGTGGTTGGGAAAATATGCCCTAGTGCGATGTAGCTAGGATGAATTTGTACGATGCGCAGTAGCTCATAGTAACCATGAGTAGAAAGACCAAGACGAATACCCGCTTTAGTTAGCTGAGCTAAATTCGATTCTTCTATGTCTTCTTGTCCTAGGTGAACACCATAAGCGCCATGCTTGATTGCCAACTGCCAATAGTCATTGATGAACACTTGTGCTTGATACTGACGACCTAGCTCAATTGCTCGAATGATCTGTTGTTCTAAATCGGCTTGTTGTGGGTTCTTGATTCGCAGTTGAATAGTGTTGATGCCTAGTGACAGTAAACGCTCAATCCAAGCAACATCATCAACGACTGGGTAGAGCCCAAGACTTTGCTTGGTTAGAGTTGGAAAGCTAACGCACTCCCCTTGTGCAGACCAACCAACTTGAATATCGAGTCGGTTATCCTCCAGTACAGGTGTGGGGAAATCATCAAATTGGTCAGCCCACTGAGTAGATCTTCCCTCGTCAAGGTTGTCATTCAACAGTGTTTCACGTGAAACATTCGCTTGTTGAGTTAGCATTCCTCGAGCAAGTGTTAACGCATCTTCGATAGGAAGATCGAGGACTGTCAGCGTTACAATCCAAGCAAGGTGATGTTCGGGGTCGAACATTGCGTTGCATTTGGACTTAACGGAAAGCGCTCTCACTTCGTTGTTAATGGGGTGACGCCAGATATCAAACTGAAGCACTTTATCTTTTTCATCGGATACCTGCGTATCAGCAATGCCAATATAAATCGCTTTCGACGGTTGCTTAGCACACGCTTCTACCGATAAAGCAGAGCGGTAGTAGAGCACAAATGAACTCTCATGCTCGGAGTCATAACCATCAATAAGATCTGTCGTTATGCGTGTGGTCTGTTGGTTGCGAACAAGCTGAATAGATTGAGTTGGGCTCACACCCAACTCAACGTCTTCGATGCTAAAACCCTGTTCTTTCGCCAACAACAAACATTGTTGAACTAAACCTGTTAGTTCAATCAATGATGACGGAATAAGGATTTTGCTCATCAGTCACTCACCTCGGCATGTGCTGCTGGGTGGTATAGCTCAGAACCTGTGTCTCTAAATTCTTGCGATTTCTGACGCATCCCCTCAAGAGGATCATCTAGCATTTTGATTGAGATAGCTTGGTCCGCAGCAACTTGCTTAGTGTCTTTCGCATATTCTCGGACTTCTTGCGAAATCTTCATGGAGCAGAACTTTGGTCCGCACATCGAACAGAAGTGAGCAACTTTTCCAGACTCTTGAGGCAAGGTTTCATCATGGAAGGCACGAGCGGTATCGGGGTCGAGCGACAAGTTAAATTGGTCTTCCCAGCGGAACTCGAAGCGAGCCTTAGAAAGCGCGTTATCACGAACTTGTGCACCAGGGTGTCCTTTCGCCAAATCAGCGGCGTGCGCAGCAAGCTTGTAAGTGATCATACCTACCTTTACATCTTCTTTGTTTGGTAAGCCAAGATGCTCTTTAGGAGTTACGTAGCAAAGCATTGCACAGCCATACCAACCAATCATGGCAGCGCCAATGCCTGACGTAATATGGTCATAACCAGGAGCGACGTCTGTCGTCAGTGGACCAAGGGTGTAGAAAGGAGCTTCATGGCAGTGCTCTAACTGCTCTTCCATGTTCTCTTTGATCATATGCATTGGAACATGACCAGGACCTTCGATAATCACCTGTACGTCGTATTCCCACGCAATCTTGGTTAACTCACCAAGGGTACGAAGCTCTGCAAATTGCGCTTCATCGTTAGCATCTGCAACCGAACCAGGACGCAGACCATCGCCGAGAGATAGTGCGACATCGTACTTAGCACAGATTTCACAGATCTCTCGGAAGTGGGTATATAAGAAGCTTTCTTGGTGATGCGCTAAACACCATTTCGCGATGATAGAACCACCACGAGAAACAATGCCAGTAACGCGTTTTGCTGTCATCGGTACATAGCGCAGTAGTAAACCGGCATGGATGGTGAAGTAATCAACACCCTGCTCTGCTTGCTCGATCAGAGTATCGCGCATCACTTCCCAGTTAAGGTTTTCCGCCACACCATTCACTTTCTCAAGCGCTTGATACATTGGTACGGTACCGATCGGAACTGGACTGTTACGTAGAATCCACTCGCGAGTTTCGTGAATATTACGTCCAGTAGAGAGATCCATAACGGTATCTCCACCCCAGCGCGTTGCCCACACTAGTTTCTCTACTTCTTCTTCAATCGAAGAAGTGACCGATGAGTTACCGATGTTGGCGTTCACTTTGACCAAAAAGTTACGTCCAATGATCATTGGTTCGGATTCTGGGTGGTTGATATTGGAAGGGATAATCGCGCGACCTTCGGCGACTTCTTTACGCACAAACTCGGCGGTAATGTCTTTTGGAAGATTCGCTCCGAAGCTTTGACCCGGATGCTGTTGATTCAGCACTTCATCGCGGTATTGAGCACGCCCCATATTTTCACGCAGGGCGATGTATTCCATTTCTGGGGTGATTATACCTTTGCGAGCATAGTGCAATTGAGTCACGCACTGCCCATCTTTAGCACGTCGAATACGTGGTAGATTGCCATAACGAAGCTCATCTAGCGTTTCGTCTTCTAAGCGCTCTTTGGTGTACACCGAGCTTACCTCATCGAGTAGTTCAGTATCGGCACGCTCGTCAATCCACCCTTCTCTCAGTTTAGGTAAGCCACTGTAAAGGTCTATGGTGTGATTTGGGTCTGTGTATACACCCGAGGTATCGTAAACGCGTACTGGCTCATTAGGCTCGAAAATAGGCGCTTCTTTTGTACCTCCAATAAGGCTATCAGCGAGTGATATTTCACGCATTGGCACACGAATATCGGGACGTGAACCCTCGACGTAGACTTTGCTTGAATTTGGGTACGGTTGTACCGAGAGTGTATCAATGAACTGTTTTGCTTCCAGTCTCGCTTGCTTGCGACTCGACATAGCATTTTTCCTAATTTATGTATTTATGGATAAAAATGCTTGGCGGATAGATGCGACAAGAGGTATCAAAAATAGCTTTAGTTAACTAAACCAAACTGTTTTGATCATAGATAGAACACAGGTAGATGAGCAGTGTTCCCTTCTCTTGTTCCCTTCGCAGATATTAATCTGATCAGGTTCAACGGATCCCGAATTAACGGTCTCAGCCTTATGGCACTCCGACAAGTTAGTTTGAAAGTATAGAGGTGTTGCAGCTCTACAACAAGTACTTAACAAAATAATTAAGTCTCATAAAAAAAGCCGCTCCATAGCGGCTTCTTTTTACTTTGAAAACTTCTTCACCATTGCTTTTAATAACGAAGAGTGTGTTTCTCTAAGCTCCCCAAGCTTCCCTGAATGATGAGGTTGGCCACCTAAATCAAACAACTTGGGAACTGCAATACGTTGTGAAGAGTAAATTCCTGTATGGCCGCTAAAGTAATAAGCGGTATAACAAGCAATTGCAAAATACAACATATGATCAGCTCCAAATAATTCAATACCCATAATCGTGCAAGCTAAAGGAGTATTAGTGGCAGCAGCAAATACAGCAAGAAAACCTAACGCAGCAAACAAATCAATAGGAGCACCCATAACCCAAGCGAGAGTATTCCCCAATGTTGCTCCAACAAAAAATAGAGGTGTTACTTCACCACCTTTAAATCCAGCAGATAACGTAATAGCTGTCAGTAATAATTTTGCAAGCCAGCTATACCACTCTGCGCCACCTTCTTGGAAAGCACTTAATATGCTAACTCCCCCTTCCTGATTAGAGTAAACACCAAGCCCAATGTAATCGTAATTACCAGTGATCTTAACGATAGCAACAACTATTAAGCCTCCGGTAACAACAATTAAGTATGGGTTCTTTAGTGTTGCTTTAAAGATATCTTTGAACGCATGAGTCAGTTCACCAAATAGATAGCCAGCTAAACCAAAAGCAATTGAAGCGAGTAGGATTTTTGCACAAAGCCATAGATCTACCTTAACCGCATGCTGCAACACCGTTATATTCTCAAGAAAGTCGATACGATAATGAGTGTGATGTGCACCCAATGATGAACAAACAAAATCCGCAAGTATCGCAGCGAAAAGTGCAGGAACAATAGCGTCATAACGAAGGCGACCAATCGCTATAACTTCTAAGGCAAAGATGGCTCCAGTTAAAGGGGTACCAAATACCGCTCCAAAACCAGCAGCAACACCTGCAATCAAAATAAGACGGGTATCTGCCTCATTTAACTTAAAGAAGCGCGCTAAAGCGTGCGTAGCGGCTCCCCCAATTTGTACTGCTGTCCCTTCTCGACCAGCTGAACCACCAAACAAATGAGTAATCACAGTAGTTAGCAGAACTAATGGCCCCATACGGGTAGGAATACCAGCACCTGGCTCGTGAATTTCATCCATAATGAGATTATTGCCACCCTCGGAATTCTTACCGAGGTTTCGATAACAATAAACAATAACCACACCGGCTAATGGTAAGAAGTAGATCAACCACATATTGCCGTTACGAACATCTGTCGCATAACTTAATAGCCAGAGAAAAAAGGCATTGAGAGCCCCAACAATGATTGCAACGGGAGTGATTAATGCAGTCCAACGTAGGATCTGGAGAAAAATTTTGGGATTAGCACTTAATGGATGAGACATACTCAACTATCTTAATTTAAGGGGAAAAATCAGGATAGTCACAATGATAGACAATTTCTCCCCACCATAGATAGATCTACCCTACTACAGCAGGAGTCATTATCTCTTCCGAGCGGTTAAAGGTGGAACTCCATCACCCACTAACATCAAGTTAGTGTGGCCATGCTACTCTTGTTAGAAAAATATCTCAATAATTGTTTTGAAAACCTTAAGAGTAATGCCGTTATAACTATACATTTTTGCAAAAGTTACATCTGTCACTTTTGTGTATTTTCAAGGTTATTCTGAAGTCTTTATTATTCAAAAAGAAAAAGGCGCTAGTCTTTCGACTAGCGCCTTAAGATGGCAGGGGTGGAGAGATTCGAACTCCCAACACGCGGATTTGGAATCCGCTGCTCTGCCAATTGGAGCTACACCCC
>NZ_JBNJOG010000015.1:0-87762 GCF_050113695.1 Vibrio sp. TRT 17S01
CGAAGGCAGTGCCGGCAGATTTACAGTCTGCTCCCTTTGGCCACTCGGGAACCCCTCCAGGGTGTTTTTATACTTAACGAATGTTTTCCCAACACATCAATCAAGTGCGGAGCGCATCATAGCAAACTCGTCTCCGCTGTAAAGCGTTTTCTTGGCATTTTGAATCAAATGCTGCCTTTTTGGACAAAGATGTCAGGAAGTAACCATTTTATATTGTCGAATTGCTAATTACACTTACAGTTTATTGCTCGGTCTTTACATTCCTTGACGTTATTTAGACCAATTAGCGAATACAATACGAATAGTATTTCATGCCAGATAATCATTATGAAACAGACTTTTACATTAGGTGTACTGCTTTTCTCTCTTTTTTCCGTGGCACCAAGTGCTTATGCGGCAAGACCGGGTGGAAATACCGCTATTACTGTCGTCACTGAACAAGTACAAACTCATCAGGTTTCTCAATCTTTAACTTTGGTTGGGAAGCTGGAAGCAGAGCAATCCGTCATGATTGCTCCGGAAGTTGCAGGTAAAGTGGAAAAAATTGCAGTCAAAGCAAACCAAGACGTGCAAAAAGGGCAGCTTTTAATTCAATTAGATGATGATAAAGCAAAGGCAGCAGTGGCTGAAGCGAAAGCCTATCTCAGTGATGAGCAGCGTAAGCTGAAAGAGTTTCAGCGCTTAGTGAAACGCAACGCAATTACGCAAACGGAAATCGATGCGCAAAAAGCGAGTGTTGCGATTGCACAAGCGCGATTGGATGCGGCAAACGCAAATTTGAACGATCTCCATATCAGAGCACCGTTTTCGGGCACAGTCGGTTTCATTGATTTCAGTCGCGGCACTTTAGTCAGCGTTGGTTCGGATTTGCTCACACTGGATGATCTTTCGGTGATGCAGCTTGACCTACAAGTACCTGAGCGTTATTTGTCGATGCTTTCAAAAGGCATGGCCGTTGTCGCTACCAGCAGCGCTTGGGGTGAGCAGATTTTTATGGGAAAAGTTGTGGGTGTCGATTCACGCATCAATCGTGAGACGCTTAACCTGCGTGTACGAATCCATTTCCCTAATGATGAGGGGCTGTTAAAACCGGGAATGTTAGTCTCATCAACCTTAGCTTTTCCTCCTATTGAAGCGCCAATTATTCCGGTTCAAGCTCTCGAGTACTCCGGGACTAAGCGTTATGTCTATGTCGTTAATGCCGAAGGGGTTGCCAAGCGCAGCGAAGTACTCCTTGGGGCCCGTATCGATAACCAAGTGGTGATCAACCAAGGTTTGGAAATTGGTGACAAAATTGTCGTGCAGGGAATCGTTAATATGCGTGATGGCGCGAAAGTCACTGAGTTAGGCAAAGACGGTCGCCCTGTGCAGTCCAAAGCTTCTGAACAAGAAGGGGTGAACTGATGTGGTTATCTGACGTATCCGTCAAACGACCTGTTGCCGCAGTCGTATTGAGCTTGCTGCTGTGCGTGTTTGGTTTTGTCTCGTTCACCAAACTGGCTGTACGTGAAATGCCAGATATTGAAAATCCCGTCGTTTCGATCAGTACGCGTTATCAAGGGGCGTCGGCGACCATTATTGAAAGTCAGATCACCTCGGTTCTGGAAGAACAGCTTTCTGGCATCAGTGGCATTGATGAGATCACCTCCACGACGCGTAATAGCATGTCGCGAATTATGATCACTTTCGAACTTGGGTATGATTTAAACACCGGAGTTAGTGATGTACGTGATGCAGTTGCACGTGCTCAGCGCTCCTTGCCTGATGAAGCGGACGATCCCATCGTCTATAAAAATAATGGTTCAGGTGAGGCCTCGCTCTATATCAACCTTAGTTCGTCTGAGATGGACCGAACGCAGCTAACCGACTACGCTGAGCGTGTATTGATGGACAGGTTCAGTTTATTAACTGGGGTGAGCTCGGTTGATATTTCTGGTGGCCTATACAAAGTTATGTACGTTAAGTTGAAGCCAGAGTTAATGGCAGGGCGGGGCGTGACGGCATCTGATATTACTTCAGCACTACGCAACGAAAATATTGAAAGCCCAGGCGGTGAAGTGCGTAACGACCAAATCGTGATGTCTGTTCGTACTGCTCGTAGCTACAATCAACCAGAAGATTTTGATTATTTAGTGGTGAAACGTGCCAGTGATGGTTCGCCAATCTATTTAAAGGATGTCGCTGATGTCTACATCGGTGCAAAAAACGAAAACTCGACCTTTAAGAGTGATGGTGTCGTGAACGTAAGCTTGGGCGTTGTACCGCAATCAGATGCAAATCCACTTGAGGTTGCGTCTCTGGTTCATGCTGAAGTGGATAAAATTCAGAAGTTCTTACCTGAGGGAACGCGTCTCGCCATCGATTATGACTCAACTGTGTTTATTGAGCGGTCGATTGCAGAAGTCTACAGCACCTTATTTATTACTGGTGGTTTGGTGATTCTGGTTCTGTATATTTTCATTGGCCAAGCACGAGCAACGTTGATCCCGGCAGTAACGGTGCCTGTTTCTTTGATTTCTTCATTCATTGCCGCTTACTACTTTGGTTTTTCTATCAACCTGATCACCTTGATGGCGCTGATTCTATCGATTGGCTTAGTGGTTGATGATGCTATTGTTGTGGTCGAGAACATTTTCCACCACATCGAACAAGGCGAAAAGCCATTATTAGCCGCTTATAAAGGCGCTCGTGAGGTTGGTTTTGCGGTTATCGCAACCACACTTGTTTTGGTGATGGTGTTTCTACCTATCTCGTTTATGGATGGCATGGTTGGGCTGCTATTTACGGAGTTTTCTGTTTTGTTGGCGATGTCAGTGATTTTCTCATCGCTGATCGCGCTGACATTGACCCCTGTACTGGGCAGTAAAATTCTAAAAGCGAATGTAAAGCCAAACCGCTTTAATCAGTTTGTCGATAAACTCTTTTCTAAGCTTGAAACGGGTTATCGTCAGGTTTTGAAGTTGGCGCTACGTGCCAAGTGGTTAGCTCCGTTGATCATTTTGGCTTGTATTGGTGGTAGTTATGGGCTGATGCAACAGGTTCCGGCTCAGTTAACCCCTTCAGAAGACCGCGGTGTGATTTTTGCCTTTGTTCGTGGGGCCGACGCCACCAGTTACAATCGAATGTCAGCAAACATGGATATTGTTGAAGATCGCTTAATGCCGCTATTAGGGCAAGGTTTCCTTAAGTCATTCAGTATTCAGTCACCTGCTTTTGGTGGTAATGCGGGAGACCAGACCGGATTTGTCATCATGATCCTAGATGACTGGAATGAACGCGATGTAACAGCACAGCAAGCTTTAGGTGAGGTGCGTAAGGCGCTAGCTGGCATACCTGATGTTCGTGTCTTCCCATTTATGCCCGGATTCCGTGGTGGTTCAAGCGAGCCAGTTCAGTTTGTTCTCGGTGGCTCAGATTACGATGAACTGAAAACTTGGGCGGAGAAACTCGAAACTCTGGCTGAAGCTTCTCCTTATATGGAAGGTGCAGACATCAACTATTCTGAGAAAACACCTGAATTGGTTGTTTCTGTCGACAAACAGCGCGCTGCAGAGCTTGGTATTAGTGTTGCTGATATTTCGGATACGCTAGAGATCATGCTCGGCGGTAAGAGTGAAACCACGTATGTGGAACGTGGTGAAGAATACGATGTCTATCTGCGTGGGGATGAAAACCATTTCAATAATGCGGCGGATTTGAGCCAGATCTACATGCGCACCACTTCGGGAGAATTGGTCACGCTGGATGCGGTGACCAAAATTGAGGAAGTCGCCTCATCGATTCGTCTCTCGCACTACAATAAACAGAAGTCGATTACCGTAACCGCAAACTTGTCGGATGGTTACACCCTTGGTGAGGCTTTAGACTACTTAGATGAACAAGCGATCGAGTTGCTGCCGGGGGATATTTCGGTGAGTTACTCTGGTGAATCGAAAGATTTTAAAGAAAATCAATCAAGTGTTGCGGTTGTGTTTGCTTTAGCTTTGCTGGTGGCATACTTAGTGCTCGCGGCGCAATTTGAGAGTTTTGTGAACCCATTAGTGGTGATGTTCACTGTTCCGATGGGAGTCTTTGGTGGCTTCTTAGGGTTATTTGTGATGAGCCAAGGCCTCAACATCTATAGCCAAATCGGTATGATCATGCTGATTGGTATGGTAACTAAAAATGGCATCCTTATTGTCGAGTTTGCCAACCAGCTGCGTGACCGAGGATTTGAGTTTGAAACTGCTATTGTAAATGCTTCTGCACGTCGCTTGCGTCCAATTCTGATGACGGCGTTTACAACGCTTGCAGGTTCGATTCCGCTAATCCTCTCAACTGGGGCAGGCTACGAGAGTCGCGTCGCGGTAGGTACTGTGATTTTCTTTGGGATGGGCTTTGCTACTTTGGTGACTTTGTTTGTGATACCAGCGATGTACCGTTTGATTTCATCAGGTACTCGTTCACCAGGCCATGTTGAAGCTGAGTTGAATGAAGAGCTAAGTCATGATGTGAAAGCGCGAATTTCACACTAAACCACAAATAATAAAGCCCGCTTTCAAGCGGGCTTTTTACATCGAGTTATTCGGTATTAGCCGTAGTTGACCGTGTAGCGGGTTGGCTTGTGGTTCATGGCTAATACGAGGTTGAGCAAGATGGCACCCAATACCGATAATCCAATAATCATAGGGGAAACAAAGAAGAACGAAGCGGCTAAGATACAGCAATCAATAACAAGCTGAGATTTTCCGACAGAAATCCCCGTTTTGTCTTGTATGAATAGACAGAGTACATTGAATCCACCAAGGCTTGAGCGGTGGCGAAATAAGATCAACATTCCCAGCCCCATAAGTAGGCCACCGGCGAGTGCGCAGTAGATCTCGTTGACAGTTTCCAGTTTGATCACTAAATAAAGGTGATCGGCAAAAATGGAAACTAATGCACCAGAAATCGCGCTATTGAAGGCAAAACGTGCACCAAAGCGTTTCCACGCGAGTAAATAGAATGGGCTGTTAATGAGAAAATAGAGTAAACCAAACGATAAAACGCCGGATTGACTGACCAAAAGTGCCAATCCTGCGGTGCCTCCAGTCAACAGCTCTGCGGATTGCAGGAAAAAAACACCTTGTGCGACCAAAAATGTCCCTGTCAGTATTGCGATCCAATCTTCTTTTCTTGAGTGCTTTTCCATCAAATAAAAATAAACTAATCAATAATTGCCTGCATAGTAGGGAAAAGATGACATTTTCGGTAGCTTGAGAGGTCAAATTAAGGTAAACCTATGTAATTATCGATTTACAGGGTGTAAAGGATGAAGTTGACACTTGTGGTGCCTGCTTTCCACAAACAAAAGTGTCATCATGAAAGCCCTTGTTGTTTAATATGAAGAAACTGCATAGAGAAATGTGCAATTTTCTCTTTATGACCTAGATCAAATTATGTAGAATGCGCGTCATTAGCTTGATGCAAACGTTTGCGTGGATGGTTTTGCGTAGATTAATGGGTCATAAGCCAGTTTTTTTTGCAACTTTCAGTACAAATCTGAGTCAGGAGATACAGATGCTTAAGCGTGATATGAACATCGCAGATTACGATGCGGAACTGTTCGCAGCAATCCAAGAAGAAACTCTTCGCCAGGAAGAACACATCGAACTTATCGCTTCTGAAAACTACACAAGCCCACGTGTAATGGAAGCGCAAGGTTCTCAGCTAACCAACAAATACGCTGAAGGTTACCCAGGCAAGCGTTACTACGGTGGTTGTGAGTACGTTGATAAAGCAGAAGCTCTTGCAATTGACCGCGCATGTAAACTGTTTGGCTGTGAATACGCTAACGTACAGCCACACTCAGGTTCTCAAGCAAATAGCGCAGTTTACATGGCGTTGCTAAATCCTGGCGATACCGTGTTAGGTATGAGCCTAGCGCACGGTGGTCACTTGACACATGGTTCTCCAGTGAACTTCTCAGGTAAGCACTACAACGTTATTCCTTACGGCATCGATGAAGCTGGCCAAATCAACTACGACGAGATGGAAGCATTAGCGCTTGAGCACAAGCCTAAAATGATCATCGGTGGTTTCTCTGCTTACTCTCAAATCGTCGATTGGGCTCGCATGCGCGAAATCGCAGACAAAGCGGGCGCTTACCTGTTTGTCGATATGGCACACGTAGCGGGTTTGATTGCGGCAGGTGAATACCCAACACCAGTTCCACATGCTCACATTGTGACAACCACAACGCACAAAACGCTAGCGGGACCACGTGGTGGCCTGATCCTGTCTAATGCTGGCGAAGAGATGTACAAAAAATTGAACTCAGCGGTATTCCCTGGCGGCCAAGGTGGCCCGCTAATGCACGTTATCGCAGGTAAAGCTGTGGCGTTCAAAGAAGCAATGGAGCCTGAATTCAAAGCGTACCAAGCACGCGTAGTGAAAAATGCGAAAGCAATGGTTGGTCAATTCCAAGAGCGTGGTTATAAAATCGTTTCTAACGGTACTGAGAACCACTTGTTCCTTGTTGACCTAATCGACAAAGATATTACAGGTAAAGATGCTGACGCAGCACTAGGTGCAGCAAACATCACAGTAAACAAAAACTCTGTACCAAATGATCCACGTAGCCCGTTTGTTACTTCTGGTATCCGTGTTGGCACACCAGCAATCACGCGCCGCGGTTTCACTGAAGAAGATGCGAAAGCGTTAGCAAACTGGATGTGTGATGTGCTAGATAACATCGGCAACGAGGAAGTTATCGAAGCAACGAAAGCAAAAGTGCTTGAGATCTGTAAACGTCTACCAGTTTACGCATAATTTATCTTGGTAGAGTGAAGCGAACTTCGGCGTCGAATATACTCATTTGCTCACGCAAACTTCGTGTATTCTTCTTGAAATTCACTCATCTACTTTGAAAATTGTTAAAAGCTCCATCATTTGATGGAGCTTTATTTTTATTCGAATCTAGCCTAGTAAAACAAAAAGGTTGATGTTTTCACATCAACCTTTTTATTGTGGTATTCAGCTTACTTTGAAATGCTGAGGAGCGTGCCTGACTTACACTGGAATTGGTAGTATTTGCGGCTTTCGTTGAACTTGCCTAGGCCCTCACCATCGCAGTAATCAATGTTGATATCACGCATGATCTCTAGCGTCTTTTCTGTAGTCAGAGCAAATTTAGAGCCGTCGGCACATACGATGCGCACACGACCATCATCGCTAACAGAGTAGATATTCACTTCCGTATTACACAGTTCAAAAGAGGCTTCGCGATAGTTGTCTTGCTGTGTATTTGAAGAACACCCTGCCATTAACGCTGCAGTGGCAATAGCCAGAAAAGCGAGTTTTTTCATATTATTATTCCTTAATTGTCAGCATTCATCCTGAACGGATACCTGCATATAACCGTTAGCCTATAAAATCCGGCTCATCCAAGCAAGTGTTTCACTTAAAACAAAAGGGCTAATCAAAGATCAGCCCTTTTAGTTACGATATTAAGCAGATTACTTCACTTCGATACCTTGTGCTTGCATATCAGCATGGTAAGAAGAACGGACAAATGGTCCACATGCTGCGTGGGTGAAACCAAGTTCTAATGCAATGTCTTTCAGCTCATCGAATTCAGAAGGTGGAACGTAGCGTTCTACTGGTAAATGGTGACGGCTTGGTGCGAGGTATTGGCCTAGGGTCAGCATGGTTACGCCATGTGCACGAAGATCTTTCAGTACTTCGACGATTTCTTCTTTTGTTTCACCAAGACCCATCATCAGACCTGACTTAGTCGGTACATTTGGATGCTGTTCTTTGAATTTTTGCAGCAATTGTAGTGACCACTTGTAGTTCGCACCAGGGCGAGCTTTCCGGTACAGACGAGGTGCTGTTTCTAGGTTGTGGTTGAAAACATCTGGCGGATTGTCTTTCATCAGATCAAGTGCCACATCCATACGACCACGGAAGTCAGGAACCAAAGTTTCAATCTTGATGTGAGGATTGAGTTCGCGGATTTCGCGGTTACAGTTAGCGAAGTGCTCTGCACCGCCATCACGTAAGTCATCACGGTCAACGGAAGTGATGACTACATACTTAAGTTTCATGTCTGCGATGGTTTTCGCTAGCTTTTTCGGTTCTTCAGCTTCAACAGGAAGCGGACGACCATGAGCAACGTCACAGAACGGGCAACGGCGAGTACAGATCGCGCCAAGGATCATGAAAGTAGCCGTACCGTGGTTAAAACACTCAGCAAGGTTAGGGCAAGATGCTTCCTCACAAACCGAATGCAGTTGGTTCTTGCGCATGGCGGATTTGATGTCTTGAATACGCTGGCTATCTGCTGGCAACTTAATTTTCATCCAGTCAGGCTTGCGCAGGACTTCTTTTTGCTCTGTTGGCATATTCTTTACGGGAATTAGTGCCATTTTATCAGCGTCACGATATTTAACGCCTTTTTCCATTTGGATTGGTTTGCTCATGCTTCTTTACCTACAACAGGTGCTTCAGTGCTGTATTCAATATGCTCGTAACTAAGTAGTGCAACGAGTTCTTTGATTAATTGTTGTTCTACGATATCTACGCTATCAGGGCCGCCAAGTTGGCTGACTTGAACCATTTCCATTCCTGCGTAGCCGCAAGGGTTTATACGCAGAAAAGGGGAGAGATCCATATTTACATTCAAGGCCAGTCCGTGGAAAGAACAGCCTTTACGGATCCTTAACCCAAGAGAACAGATTTTTTTACCATCGACATAGACACCGGGTGCATCAGGGCGTGCTGCTGAGTCGATGTTGTACGTTTTCAGAGTATTGATCACTAGGTTTTCAATATGAGTAACCAGATCCCTTACTCCAAGTTTTTTCCGACGGAGATTAATCAAAAAGTAGGCAACTAACTGGCCAGGGCCATGGTATGTGACTTGGCCACCACGATCACTCTGAACCACCGGGATATCTCCGGTATTTAATAGGTGCTCAGCTTTACCGGCCTGGCCTTGAGTGAAAACTGGGTTGTGTTCTACAAGCCAGACTTCATCGCTGGTTTCTTCTGTACGATGGTCAGTAAAGTCGTGCATCGCTTGCCAAACAGGTAGGTAATCTTGTCTTCCTAACCTTTTGACAACAAGCTGGTTTGGCATTCTTTATCTCTACGTCGCTTAATAAAGTTTTCAGATTATAAACTGCTTCGTGATAATGAACTATATACGGGTAACACATTTTTAACCCTTCAGTTCACAAGTGTTTTTTATCTGTTTGATAAATAAAAAGAAAGCAGCTTTCGCTGCTTTCAAAAAAATTTTAATAATTAAATTTTTTATAGAACCATACGAACGATATCGATCTCACCCAGTTCTTTGTAAAGGGTTTCTACTTGCTCGATTGACGTTGCGGTAATGTTAATTGATACCGAGTGGTAATTCCCTTTTGCACTTGGTTTCACTGTAGGGCTGTAATCACCAGGTGCATGGCGTTGAATTACTTCAAGCACTTTCTCTGGTAGCTCAGGTTTTGCATAACCCATTACCTTGTAGGTAAACGAACAAGGGAACTCAAGCAGGTCTTTAAGCTTTGCATCTGAGTTAATAGTCAGCATATTGAAAACTCCAAGTTGGAAAATCTGTTTAGCAGCGCGGAATAGTACTGCCTATCGAGTTGGATCTCAAGAGCAGGCTCTTTGCGCTAGAAGTAAAAAAAGCCGCATAATACGCGGCTTTTTGAAAGAGAGGGTTCAGAATTAAAAGAAGCTTTTGAATAGAAGCTTGATGTAATCCCATAGGCGGCTAAATAGGCTGCCTTCTTCAACATCTTCCAGTGCAAGTAGTGGGTATTCTGCTACGTCTTCACCGTCTAATTGATAGTATAGCTTACCAACTACATCGCCTTTCTTCAGCGGAGCTTCTAGTTCTTTCTCAAGTACGAAGCTGGCTTTCAATTTCTTCGCTTGACCACGAGGCAAGGTAACGTAAGTGTCCTGATCTAAACCTAGCGCAACAGTGTCTTTGTCACCCATCCAGATTTTTTCATCCACAAAGGTTTGACCTGCTTTGTGTGGTGCAACGGTTTCGAAGAAGCGGAAACCGTAGCTCAGAAGCTTTTTACTTTCCGATTTACGAGCGTTTGCACTCTTCGTTCCCATCACGACAGCAACAAGACGCATTTGGCCTTCAGTTGCTGAGCTAACTAAGCTGTAACCAGCGTTGCTAGTGTGACCGGTTTTGATACCATCAACGTTCATGCTCTTATCCCAAAGCAAGCCGTTACGGTTGTATTGAGTAATGCCGTTGTAGGTAAACTTCTTCTCGGAATAGATACGGTACTCTTCAGGAACATCGCGGATGAGTGCTGCACCCAGCTTCGCCATATCATATGGTGTTGAGTATAGATTTGGGTTATCTAAACCATGTACGTTGGCAAAATGCGTGTTTGTCATACCAATGGTATCAGCCCACGCATTCATGAGATCAACAAACGCATCTTCAGAACCAGCGATGTGTTCAGCCATCGCTACACAAGCATCGTTACCTGATTGGATGATGATGCCGCGGTTAAGATCTTTGACTTTAACTGTTGTTCCCACTTCCACAAACATTTTTGAAGAGTCAGGGAAGTTCTTCGCCCAAGCGTTACGGCTGATAGTAACATCATCTTCAGAAGTAATGTTGCCGCGAGCAAGCTCTTGGCCAATGACGTAACTGGTCATCATTTTGGTTAAACTTGCAGGAGAAAGCTTAGTATTAGCTTCCTTTTCAGCAAGAATTTTCCCTGAATGGTAGTCGATTAGCACATAGCCTTTCGCTGCGATCTGTGGAGGATCTGGCACAACGGTCGGGGAAGCGAATGCGGATGAAGCGAACGTCGCAGAAATAGCGATAGAGGACGCGAAAATATTTTTAAGAAGCGTTGTTTTTTTCATGTTGAATACAAGTTTTTCGTTAACTGCCCATATCTTAACAGAAACAATCGCTCAAACCAGTAGGGGAGTACTCCCACACTGGATTGAGGACTACTGCGTTTTAATAAATGCGCTGGAGTAACCCAGAACTTTAACCTGTTCTAACGTCTTTTGCGTCAGCATATAGTCATCAAATGGCCCTAAGAACACTCGATGAGCTTTTTTATTGCTGTTGACGTAGCTTTGCACAGATAGCTTCTGACCAAGATTTTGCGCTAAAGTTCGCACACGGTCTTCATATTGTGAAGAAACTACCTGAATAACATATTTAGGAATGGCTTTCTTTTTGTGTGCCGCGGTGGGCTTATTGACGGTAATCACCTCAATTTCAACGTTGGCAGTTCCCGTCTTTAGTACATCAAGCTTGGTTGCGGCAGCATAGCTCAAGTCTATAATACGACCAGGGTGGAATGGGCCACGGTCGTTAACACGAACCACTGTGCTTTTGCCGTTATCTAAATTTGTCACCTTTACAAAGCTTGGTAACGGCAGCGTTTTATGCGCAGCAGTCATCGAGTACATGTCGTAAACTTCGCCGTTTGACGTCAGGTGGCCATGAAACTTTTTACCATACCAAGACGCTTTACCACGCTCTTTGTAGCCTTTTGCATCAGAGACTATTTTGTAATGTGAGCCTCGCAAGGTGTAGTTTTTGTTTCCGCCACGACTATAAGGTTCAAACTGTGGTGATACCTCTTCAATGTGTTCGACGGAAATCGGTTTTTCAGGGGCAACGTCTTGAGCCAGTTTATAGCGGCTTTTAGGCTCAGAAGGCTGAGTTACAGTGGTGCTTTTTTCAGTCTCTTTTTCCTCCGGTGTGGAGGAACATCCAGCCAAAATACCAGTAATAAAAGAAGCTAGGATGAAGTGTTTTACGTTCATGAATTAAGTTGCCTTTGAAAACGCTTTTCGGTGAGTGTGAATCGACATCAAGATGCCAAAGCCAGCCATCAAGGTGACCATTGAAGTGCCACCATAACTGATTAATGGTAGCGGTACGCCAACAACAGGTAAAATCCCACTCACCATGCCGATATTTACAAATACGTAGACGAAAAAGCTTAATACGATACTGCCAGCCATCATTCGGCCAAATGCAGTTTGGGCTTTACTCGCCAAATAGAGACCGCGACCAATAATAAACAGGTACAGACTAAGTAGCAGCAAGATACCAATGAGTCCCCATTCTTCTGCGATGACCGCAAAAATAAAGTCAGTATGGCGCTCTGGAAGAAATTCGAGCTGTGACTGAGTGCCTTGCATCCAGCCTTTACCTGAAATCCCCCCAGATCCAATAGCGATTTTACTTTGAATGATATGGTATCCAGCTCCGAGAGGATCGGACTCAGGGTTAAACAGGGTTCGAACACGAACTTTCTGATATTCGCGCATGAGGAAGAACCATAGGATTGGCAAAAATGCTCCGAGAGCACACGCGGCACTGAAGATGATTTTCCAGCTGATACCTGCAAGAAAAATAACAAAGATACCAGACGCTGCAATCAGGATTGAGGTACCTAAGTCAGGTTGTTTTGCGATCAAAATAGTGGGTACAAAGACCAATACTAGCGAGATCACTAAAGTTTGAAATGTGGGAGGAAGTGAACGCTTACCAATAAAACGAGCGACCATTAAAGGCACGGCAAGTTTGAGTAACTCTGAGGGTTGGAATCGTACAAAACCAAGATTGAGCCAGCGTTGAGCACCTTTTGAGGCTTCACCAAAAAAGAGCACGCCCAGTAATAAGAGTACCCCTGCGAAGAACATGAGCGGTGCAAGCGTTTCATACGTTCTTGGGGGAACTTGCGCCAGAATGACCATGACGCCAAGCGCCATTCCCATGCGTAATGCTTGTCTATCCATCATTGCGAAGTTTTGACCACTGGCACTATACATGACCATTAAGCCAAACCCCATTAACACCAAAATGCCAAGTAGCATCGGTAAATCAATATGAAAGCGCTCAAACAGAGCGCGATTCTGGCCAGTTGCTGGATCGAAGTCCATTATTTGCTCGCCTCTTGTTGTTCTGTCGATTCATCTAATAAATAGTGATCGAACACTTTTCTTACCACTGGGGCACCATGACTAGAACCACCACCAGCGTTTTCAAGTACGATGGTTACTACTAACTTCGGATCTTTTAGTGGGGCAAAGCCAGTAAACAACGCATGATCGCGTAGGTGTTCTGCGAGTTCGTCGGCATTGTATTCCTCATCTTCACCGAGGCCAAAGACCTGTGCCGTTCCCGATTTGCCGCCACTGACGTACTTCGTATCTTTAAACGAGCGCCGTGCAGTGCCTTTTTTACCGTGGTTAACTAAGCGCATCCCATCGATGGCAATATCCCAGTAGCGTTCAGGTACGCCAGTAATAGGTGGATAGGTTTCAACGTCAGACAGTTGCTGCTTTTCAAATAACTCGCCATTTTTGATCGTTGCACGCAACAAGTGAGGAGCAACCACTTCACCTCGGTTGACTAAAACTGAGGTCGCTTTTGCAATTTGCATTGGCGTAGCTGTCCAATAACCTTGACCGATACCAACCGGAATCGTATCACCTTGATACCAAGGAACGCGGTGGCGCGCCATTTTCCACTCTCGAGTTGGCATATTGGCTTTGCTTTCTTCAAAGATATCAATGCCGGTGTAGTCACCAAAACCAAACATCATCATCCAGCGAGAGATGCGGTCAATCCCCATGTCATAAGCGACTTGATAGAAGAAGGTATCAACAGACTCTTCAATGGATTTTGTGATATTCACTTTACCGTGTCCCCAGCGGAGCCAGTCTCGGAATGGTTTGGTTTTCGAATTTGGTATCTTCCAGTAACCGGGATCATTTCGAGTGGTGTACGGTGTGATCACGCCTTCTTGCAATGCAGCAACAGCCATAAAAGGTTTAATCGTGGATGCTGGTGGATAGATTCCTAATGTGGCGCGGTTGACGAGGGGACGGTCTTTGTTATTAAGAAGAGCGCTGTATGCCTTGCCAGAAATTCCATGAACGAAGGCGTTTGGATCATAGCTTGGGCTCGATACCATCGCCAATACACCATTGTCTTTTGGATCGAGAACAACGGCGCTGCCTCTGCGGTTATCAAGCAATTTATGGACATAAAGCTGCAACTCGATGTCTAAATTAAGCACAATATCTTTGCCCGGGATCGGTGGGACATATTTTAGTGTGCGGATAATGCGCCCACGGCTGTTGACTTCGACTTCTTGATAGCCTGCAGTGCCGTGTAGTAGATCTTCGTAATAACGTTCAATACCAAGTTTGCCGATATCACGAGTCGCTTGGTAGTTCGCGTCTTTTTCTTCACGGATCAGTCGCTGCATGTCACGATCATTAATTCTTGATACGTAACCAATCACGTGAGTCAGCACTTCACCATATGGGTAGTAGCGCTTTAAGGCTGCGCCAACAGACACACCGGTAAAGCGGTGTTGATTAACGGAAAACTTAGCAACTTGCTCTTGTGTAAGCTGAGTTAAAATCGGGACAGATTTGAATCGACGAGTTTGACGACGCTCTTTTTGAAAGCGTTCAACTTGCTCCGGAGTGATTTCTAAGATTTTTTGTAGCTCGGCAATGGTTTCATCCATGTTTTTGATTTTTTCTGGGATGATTTCCAAGCTAAATACTGGGCGGTTTTCCGCAAGCAACACGCCGTTTCGGTCATAGATCAGACCGCGGTTAGGGGCCAATGGTACGACTTTAATTCGGTTGTCGTTAGAGCGAGTTTTATAATCTTGATACTGATTGATTTGAATGTTGTACAGGTTAGCAATCAGTACGCCCATCATGGCAATAATACCGAGGAAAGCGACAACAGCACGACTGCGAAACAGTCGTGCTTCTTCTTGGTAGTCCCTTATTTGGCTACGCTTTCTTAACATCTACGTTTATTCTCGATGGTACGGGTGGTTAGCAGTGATGCTCCACGCACGGTACAAGCTTTCTGCCATCACAATACGAACCAGTGGGTGAGGCAATGTTAATGGGGAAAGCGACCAACTTTGATCAGCAGCAGCTTTACATGCGGGGGCCAAGCCTTCCGGTCCGCCAATTAAAATCGAAACATCTCGGCCATCTAATTTCCATGACTCCAGTTGTTGCGCTAATTGAGGGGTATCCCATTTGCGACCTGGGATATCGAGAGTAACAATTCGGTTGCCTTTTGGCACCGCTGCCAACATCGCTTCGCCTTCTTTTTGCAGTATTCTTGCAATATCAGCGTTTTTTCCGCGTTTCCCCGCGGTGATTTCAATCAGCTCAAGGGGCATGTCGTGAGGAAAACGGCGGCGATACTCTTGGAATCCTTCTTCGACCCATTTCGGCATTTTCGTGCCAACCGCGATAAGCTGGATTTTCATCACTTAGCTCCACAGTTTCTCGAGCTGGTACATTTCACGATGTTCTTCTTGCATCACATGTACTATGGTTGTCCCCATATCAACAACAACCCATTCACCTTCCGTTTCACCATCGATCGCAAGTGGTGCCATACCCGCGCCCTTCGCTTCTCTGGCTACATGATCCGCAATGGAGGCAACGTGGCGTTTAGATGTTCCTGTACAGACAATCATGTAATCAGTGATGCTGGATTTTCCCTGAACATCGAGAGTGACAATATCTTGGGCTTTCATATCGTCTACTTTGTCTGCCAAAAAGTCATTTAATTCTTCACGTAGCAAGGTGAGTTCCTCTATTCGGTTTATTTAGGGCGGCGCAGTATAGCATGCATTAATGTAATTGCACTTCAGGCATACAGAGTTCAAGGCTGAGTTGGTGTAATTGTGGCCAACTGCTTTGCTCATATTGTGTTTTCGCTTGTAGCTCGATCTGTGTAAGCAAGCGAATAAGCGTTTGTAATTTCTTCAAGTTTAAGCGATTTAATGCAGCAGAATATAAAGGCCGTTTGGATTGCCAGATCCGGTGACTTTCAAAGATCTGAGCAAGAGAGCTTTGCTGACTCTGTTGCTTCATCTGGATAAGAAGGAGCAGCTCTTTTTGTATGGTACGAATGAGTATGACATCTTCCGTACCTTCCGCTTCCAGTTGTCGCAGTATTCGTTGAGAACGCTTTGCTTTGCCAGCCAATAATGCATCACTCCAATGAAAAGGTGTGTAGTGGTTATGGCGGCTTAACGATTCTTCAAGACGAACTAGTGTTAATTGACCATCGGGGTACAGTAAGGCGAGCTTTTCTAAGCTTTGGGATAAGGCAAATAGGTTACCCTCATGCCATTGCGCTAACATTTGTACGGCTTCGTTATCTGGTTGCAGGTTTAGGGCTCGGCAACGTGCCTGTACAAATTGGGGCAGGCGGTGTAATTCCGGGGTTAAACAGCTTACCCAAGTCCCTTTAGCACTCAGCGCTTTAAACCATTTGCTGTTTTCTTGTGCTTTGGTCAATTTAGTACCAATTAACACAAAGAGGATATCGTCATGCAACACATCTGCCAGATTAACAAGTTCTTTAGCGATGGCAGCATTAACACCAGACTCTGGCAACTCCAGTTCGATTAACTGCCGAGAAGAGAATAAGCTTAACGCTTGGCAGCAATCGTAAACCTCATTCCAATCAAAGCTAGCATCAATACCAAATCGGTGTCTTTCTTCGAAACCTTGGCTTAAAGCTTGTTGTTGAATAGCCTGACGAGACTCTTGTATCAGCAATGGTTCATTGCCAAACAGCAGGTAAACACCGTGTAACTGTTTGGCAAGTTGTTCATTCAGACGGTCAGCGTAAACTCGCATTGATACCTCTTATTACTGGCCGTTTGCCGTCTCTGAGCTTACTGCTTGAGGATTCGAGACTTGCGGAAGCTCTCCCTCAACGGTTTTGATGCGGTATTGTTCTTCTGCGCCTTGAATTTGTTGCTGTTCCAGTTCTGCTTGCTGCATTTCGTTTGCCGTAATATCTGCTTTTAAGCGCGCCATTTGACGAATGATCTGCGTTGCAGCCAGCTTACGCATCTCGTCTTCGATCATGTCACGTTCTACCGATTTCGCTAATGCAGTTAATGGGTTATCTAGATAGCTACGGGTAACGCTGGTTGAGAAGGTTTTTGTTCCTAGTTCTGGAATAGTGACTCGATAAGATGCTCGGAATGTCAGCTCTTTCTCCGCTGCTCGTGTATTTTGATAAAGAGATAGTGTGCGTTCACCCACGCCTTCACCTAATAGGTGTAAGCTCGGCGTATTCGAAGATGGTGGCACAATGTTGATATCGTTAATGCGCAGTTGAGCTTTGACCATACGTGTAAAATCACTGTATTGGTCATAACTGGTGACAGACAAATTATCGAGCTCTTCCGGAATAGAGTAGTCCCCGCGTAAATGGAAACCACATGCCGTTAGCATACTTGCTGCAAGTACTACGCTAGCAAGTTTAAGGGAAGAAATAGAAAATAAACGCATTGTCTGAGGACTCTCTGTTTTCGAAATACTTATCTTATGGCTCTATCGCAGGCATAAAATCATAAGATAAGTAAAGCAGGGCATAGGCCCTGCTTAAGACCAAGTATGTAACGATTAGTTCGCTACGATATTCAGAAGTTTGCCCGGTACGTAAATCACTTTACGGATGGTTTTATCTTCTGTGAATTTGGTGACGTTTTCATCGTTTAGACCGAGTGCTTCGATATCTTCTTTAGAAATATCAGCTGGTACTGTTAGCTTCGCACGTAGCTTACCGTTAACTTGAACTACGATAGTTTTCTCGTCTTCAACAAGCGCTTTCTCGTCGAATGTTGGCCATGTTGCATTATCAATGTCTGATTCACCAAGCACAGTCCACAGTTCGTAAGAGATATGCGGAGTGATTGGGTAAAGCATTGCAACGACCGCTTTTAGTGCTTCATCAAGGATTGCACGATCTTGCGCAGAGTCTTGAGGCGCTTTCGCTAGCTTGTTCATCAGTTCCATGATTGCAGCAATTGCAGTGTTGAACGTTTGACGGCGAGCGATATCGTCAGTCACTTTGGCGATAGTCTTGTGAACGTCACGGCGAAGAGCTTTTTGGTCGCTAGACAGTGCTGAAGTGTCTACAGCTTCTGCTGCGCCCTTTGATGCGTGCTCGTTCACTAGCTTCCACACACGTTTCAGGAAGCGGTTTGCACCTTCAACGCCAGACTCTTGCCACTCAAGTGTCATGTCTGCAGGAGATGCAAACATCATGAATAGACGTACTGTATCAGCACCGTATTTGTCTACCATTTCTTGCGGGTCGATACCGTTGTTCTTCGACTTAGACATCTTGATCATGCCTGAGTGTGTTACGTCACGGCCTTCGTTGTCTTTCGCAGAAGTGATGCGGCCTTTACCGTCACGTTCTACAGCAACGTCAGTCGGAGCAACCCACTCTTTACCGCCTTTGTCGTTCTCGAAGTAGAACGCATCCGCCAGAACCATGCCTTGACATAGAAGCTGCTTGAACGGCTCGTCAGACGTTACGTAACCTGCGTCACGTAGTAATTTGTGGAAGAAACGAGAGTACAGTAGGTGCATACAAGCGTGCTCGATACCACCAATGTACTGGTCTACTGGTAGCCAGTAGTTTGCTTTTTCTGGATCTAGAATGTCGTCAGCTTGTGGTGAACAGTAACGAGCGTAGTACCAAGAAGACTCCATGAACGTATCGAATGTATCTGTTTCACGTAGAGCAGGTTCGCCGTTGAATGTTGTCTTCGCCCATTCTTTATCTGCTTTGATTGGGCTAGTAACGCCATCCATTACCACGTCTTCTGGAAGGATTACTGGTAGTTGGTCAGCTGGTACTGGGTGAACTTCACCGTCTTCAGTCGTTACCATAGGGATTGGCGCACCCCAGTAACGCTGACGAGATACACCCCAGTCACGTAGACGGAAGTTAACTGTCTTAGTACCTTTGCCTTCAGCTTCTAGTTTCGCCGCGATTGCATCGAACGCTGCTTGGAATTCAAGACCATCGAACTCACCTGAATCGAACAGTACACCTTTCTCGGTGTATGCTTCTTCAGCAACGTTTAGCTCGCTGCCGTCAGCTGGCTTGATCACAGGGATGATGTCTAGGCCGTACTTAGTTGCAAACTCAAAGTCACGTTGATCGTGTGCAGGTACTGCCATTACAGCGCCTGTTCCGTAGTCCATCAGTACGAAGTTAGCGACAAATACTGGTACTTCACGACCATTCAATGGGTGAATAGCAGTAAGGCCAGTCGCCATACCTTTCTTCTCCATTGTCGCAAGCTCAGCTTCCGCTACTTTGTTGTTCTTACACTCGTCGATGAACGCTGCAAGCTCTGGGTTGTTCTTTGCTGCTACTGCTGCTAGAGGGTGACCTGCTGCGATACCTACGTAAGTCACACCCATTAGCGTGTCTGGACGTGTTGTGTAAACTTCTAGGTCTTGTTGACCTTTAACTTCGAACTTAAGCTCAACACCTTCAGAGCGACCGATCCAGTTGCGCTGCATGGTCTTAACCATTTCAGGCCAACCGTCTAGGTTATCTAGATCGTCTAGTAGCTCTTGAGCGTATTCAGTGATCTTAATGAACCACTGTGGAATTTCTTTTTGCTCTACAGGTGTGTCACAGCGCCAGCAGCAGCCGTCTTCAACCTGTTCGTTTGCCAGAACAGTTTGGTCATTTGGACACCAGTTAACTGAAGAGGTCTTCTTGTACACTAGGCCTTTGTTGTAAAGCTTAGTGAAGAATTCTTGTTCCCAACGGTAATATTCAGGTGTACAAGTTGCGAACTCACGGTTCCAGTCGTAACCAAAACCTAGCAATTTCAGCTGGTTTTTCATGTACTCGATGTTTTCGTATGTCCAAGGTGCAGGTGCTGTGTTGTTTTTCACCGCTGCGTTTTCTGCAGGTAGGCCAAATGCATCCCAACCAATTGGTTGCATTACATTTTTACCTTGTAGACGTTGGAAACGAGAGACTACATCACCGATGGTGTAGTTGCGCACGTGACCCATGTGCAGTCGACCACTTGGGTATGGGAACATGGATAGACAGTAGAATTTTTCTTTATTTGGGTCTTCACTTACAGCAAAGGTCTTGCTGTTGTCCCAGTGCTGTTGAACTTTCTGTTCAATATCTTGCGGGTTGTATTGCTCTTGCATCGATGATATCCGGTTATCTTGGAAATTGTGAGTTCAGTTAGAACAGACATTAATAGATCGTCATAGAATACCTAAAGGAGAGGAGCACAACAATAGGCTCAGCCAGATAATCAAATCCTAATACATCAGGTTATGGAGGTGGGTATGCCAAAACGCAAAGCAGGTTATGAGGAAGTTTTTGACGATGTTGTTGAAGCACTAAAACACAGCCCGGATGAAGTAAACCATGTTTTGGAAACATCAGGTAAGGTTGTGGAAGCGGCCAATGATATGACGAAAGACGAACTGTCTTTAATTTCCGCCTATGTTAAATCAGACTTGAAAGAGTTTGCGGATAGTTATGAAGAGTCCAAAAGTGGGCCTTTCTATTTGATGGTTGCGGATTCTATCTGGCAAGGATTATTGGAGATCACCGACAGAACCAAAGTGGAGTGGGTTGAATTGTTTTCAGATTTGGAACATCAAGGTTTGTATGAAGCGGGAGAAGTGATTGGTTTAGGGACGTTGGTGTGTGATGAGTGTGGCCACAAGACACAATATAATCATCCAACCGTGATCATTCCATGCACCAAGTGTGGTCATAAAGGCTTTAGCCGCGTTGCTCTTAAACCTTAAATCAGATGTGCCGATAGATTATCAGAGACGAATATGCCTTTGTTGCATTAAGAAAAGGGTTGGTTTAATCACCAACCCTTTTGGTTTTTTAGCTTATCTTCCTTAAACGCCAACCTATCAGTAGGCTCAGAACTACCCAGATATATAGTGGCCAAGTGCCATATCTGTAATATGGTGTTTGACCATCCGTTGAGACAACGTTCACTCTAAGCACTTCCGTTTCAAACTGTGGAACCTGTTTAATTACGTGGCCTTGATAGTCGGTTACTGCGGTGACGCCATTATTTGTAGAACGGATCACTGGCTTTCCTAACTCAAGCGCACGCATTCTGGCAATTTCCATATGTTGTAATGGTCCAATTGAACGGCCAAACCATGCGTCGTTAGATAACGTCAGAATAAAATCGGTATCTTCTGTGAGATTTCTTCTCAGTTGCTCATTAAAAATAATTTCATAACAAAGTGCAGGAGCCATATGGCGTCCGCTTGCAACGATGTTTGGTTGCACAAAGTCACCGCTACTGAATGAAGACATAGGCAAATTAAAGAACGGAGCAATTGGACGCAGAATTGATTCAAACGGTACAAATTCACCAAAAGGGAGAAGGTGATGTTTGTGGTAGCGTTGATTCATATCATACTGGTAATCCCCATAAGGCGTCTGACCAAGCGTTAGAATGCTATTGTAGAACTTGCGATCTTCGCCTTGGTTGACGACTCCAGTAATAACAGTACTACCATTCATTTTGGCGGCTGAATCGAGGTTCTTTAAGTATGCTGACAACTCATATTCAAAAGCAGGTATGGCGGCTTCTGGCCAAATGATGACATCGGCATCCCAGTTTTCCCGGGTGAGATCAGTGTATTTCATGATGGTTGGCCAGCGTTCGCTCGGTAACCATTTCTTCGCTTGGTCAATATTGCCTTGGATTAAGGCAATGGAGGTGGTGCTTTCAGGGTTTGGTTGAACCCAACTGACGGCTCTTAAGCCAAAGCCCGTAGCAAGGATCACTGCGGGAATGAGTAAGTTAATCCACTGCTTGTTTAGTATGGTGTAAGCCAGAGCAGCATTAATGATGATGACAAAGAGTGTTAGAAGTTCAACACCGCCAATAGGGGCAAAATTAGCAAGAGGGCTATCTATTTGGCTATAACCGAGCCAAAGCCAAGGGAAGCCTGTCATTACCCAACCGCGCAACCAGTCTGCGATTAACCAAAGTGCTGGTGCCGCTAAGAAAAAGCGAGTTTTGTGGTTGGATGGAAAAAATCGATTGAGTGTCCAGCTAAATAAGGCGCTATAAATGGCTAGGTAGCCAATCAACAGAGCCATTAAAAAAACGCTGGCAATTTTTGGCATACCACCGAAATTATCGATACTAACGTGTACCCAACTGACTCCGGTAGCAAATTGGCCAATACCCCAAGCATAACCAATCCATAGTGCTTGTTTAGCAGATTGCTTATGCAGTAACAGAAGCAGCAAAGCGGGAGAAAAAAGTGCAATTGGCCAGAGTTGAAAAGGGGCAAATGCTAAAGTGGTTAAAGCGCCAACAAAAGCGGCCGCTAAGGGCCGCTTGAGGCGATGAACTAAGTTATTTTTCATCATTATTTTTATTATGTCCCTAGATAGGGGTTACTCTTCAGCTGTTTGTGGAAGAGGCTCCTCATCGGGGATAGTCACTTGCAATTGAAGTACGCGTCGGTTATCAGCTGAGGCAACCTTGAAGCTGTAGTTTTCTATTTCTACCACTTCACCACGAGAAGGCAGATGCCCAAACGCGGTCATTACCATGCCGCCAACTGTGTCGACTTCTTCATTGCTGAATGAAGTACTAAAGGTTTCGTTAAACTCTTCAATGGTTGTTAGTGCTTTCACGGCATACGTATGCTTACTTAGCTTACGAATATCAGCATCTTCATCTTCATCAAATTCATCTTCGATTTCACCAACGATTTCCTCGAGAATGTCTTCGATGGTGACTAAGCCTGAAACACCACCAAACTCATCAACCACAATCGCCATATGGTAGCGTTCTTCTCGGAACTCTTTGAGCAAACGGTCAACCCTTTTACTCTCAGGAACCACTACAGCTGGGCGGATGACTTGTTCGATATCAAATGGAGCACTGCCTGAACCTAGGTATTTAAGTAAGTCCTTCGCTAGTAGAATGCCTTCCACATGGTCTTTATCTTCACTTATTACCGGGTAGCGAGAGTGCTGAGCATCGGTGATAAGTGCAACAAGTGCATCGAGATCATCTGTTCTTTCTGCGGTGACCATTTGCGAGCGTGGGATCATGATATCGCGAACTCGCATTTCGGAGATTTCCATAACCCCTTCCAACATATCGCGGGTGTCATGGTCAATTAGGTCGTTTACTTCAGAGTCTCGGATCACATCCACAAGCTCTTGGCGATCTTTAGGTTCGCCTTGAAATAGTTGACCTAGGCGTTCAAAGAAGGACTTTCTACTCGGACCTTCAGAGTTTTGCGAATTTTCTTCGTTCATTGCTTCTCAATTATGTAACGCTATCAGAAGTGTGATAGCACACGTAGTAGCTCTCGATATAATGCAAAACGGAGGAGAGCTACTGTTTCTCAGCGAAATATGGGTCTTTAAACCCCATACCTTGCATGATTTCAGTTTCGAGGGACTCCATTTCTTCAGCTTCATCGTCCTCGATATGATCATAACCTAGCAGATGCAGACTGCCATGTACAACCATATGCGCCCAGTGGGCTAATACTGGCTTATCTTGTTCTTTGGCTTCTCTTTCAACCACTTGACGACAGATTATTAAATCGCCTAGTAAATCTAACTCCATACCCGGAGGGGCTTCAAACGGAAAAGAAAGTACATTGGTTGGTTTGTCTTTGCCACGGTAATCTAGATTAAGTTGATGACTCTCTTGTTCATCCACTATACGCACAGTTACTTCAGCTTGTGGCTGAAATTGTGTAATCGTTTGTGTCAACCAATGCTGGACGTCTTGCTCTGTAGGAAGCCCTTGTTCCTGTTCGACTGCGAGTTGAAGATCAAGTTCAATCGACATGATTATTCCTTATTCGCTTCTACTTTCTCTGCTTCGAGCAATTTAGCTTCACGTTCTTCGCGTCGGCGTTTCTCATATTCTTTGCGCTCTTTTTGATCTTGTGCTTCCCACTTTTCATAAGCGTTTACGATGCGTGCAACGACAGGGTGGCGCACCACATCATCAGCTTGGAAGAAGTTAAAGCTGATCTCATCAACTTCACTGAGAACTTCTATCGCATGACGAAGACCAGATTTCGCACCACGTGGTAAATCGATTTGTGTAACGTCACCAGTGATCACGGCACGTGAATTAAAGCCAATACGTGTTAAGAACATTTTCATTTGCTCAACCGTCGTATTCTGACTTTCATCGAGAATGATAAAAGCATCGTTCAGCGTACGGCCACGCATATAAGCCAGAGGGGCTACCTCGATGACGTTACGCTCAATGAGTTTTTCAACTCGTTCAAAACCGAGCATCTCAAATAACGCGTCGTATAGTGGGCGCAGATATGGGTCGACTTTCTGGCTTAGATCACCAGGTAGGAAGCCTAATTTTTCACCCGCTTCAACTGCAGGGCGCGTTAGAAGAATACGGCGGATTTCTTGGCGTTCTAGTGCATCGACGGCAGCGGCAACAGCAAGGTAGGTTTTACCTGTACCAGCAGGCCCAATACCAAAAGAAATGTCGTGGGTGACCATATTAACCAAGTACTGAGCCTGATTAGGTGTACGCGGTTTGATCACGCCTTTCTTCGTTTTAACGAATACTTCTTTACCGTGTTCAATATTTGATTCTGTACTTTGCTCTAATACACCTGTTTCTTTGATGGCGAGATGGATCTCTTCAGGCTCTATATCTGGAATATTGCCACGAACAGGGGCGGTATTGACGTAAAGTGTCTTGATGATCTCAAGTGCTGCAGCAGACGTATGCGGTTTACCAACAATAGTAAAGAAGTTACTGCGATAGTTGATTTCAACGCCGAGTCGACGTTCTAAGTGTTTGATATTGTCATCGAATGGGCCGCAAAGGCTGGCCAAGCGGCGGTTGTCTGAAGGTTCTAGATTGATTTCTAGAGTAACAATTTTATTGCTCAAAGTTGCCTCTCATTTGTGGAAGCCCGATTCAGACCGGGCTTCCAATGATATATATACCCTTTATTCTAAGATGGTTGCTTAGACAGGTATTTTCAAGCTTATGGTGTAAAAGTCGCCACACCCAGCTCATCTTCTCGTTTTGTCTTCGCCATCATCTGCATTGGAGAAATGATTGAGCGAAGATCCATGTCTTTTTCTGTACGAACTAATTCACCGCGAAGAGAGTTAGCAAAGACATCGGTGATTTTAACATCGACAAACTGGCCAATAAGGTCTGCACTGCCTTCAAAGTTAACCACGCGGTTGTTTTCTGTACGAGCTCGAAGCTCCATTAAGTTCTTCTTCGATGGCCCTTCAACTAAAACGCGTTGCTCTGTGTCAAGCATGAGGCGTGAGTAACGCATTGCTTGAGTATTCACGGTTTGTTGCAGTTCGTATAGGCGTTCTTTTTTCTCTTGCTCTGGCACATCACATGGGTAATCCGCAGCTGGTGTGCCTGGGCGAGGTGAGAAGATAAAGCTGAAACTCATATCAAAGTCTACGTCTTTGATAAGCTTCATTGTGTCTTGGAAGTCTTTATCTGTTTCACCTGGGAAACCAACAATAAAGTCTGAGCTTATCTGAATGTCAGGACGCGCTTTACGTAGTTTACGAATAATAGACTTGTATTCGATAGCCGTATGCGGGCGCTTCATCATCGTTAAAATACGGTCACTACCGCTCTGCACGGGTAAGTGAAGGAAACTAACAAGCTCAGGAGTATCTTCGTAAACCGCGATAATATCGTCGGTAAACTCGAGCGGGTGGCTAGTTGTAAAGCGAATGCGATCAATACCATCGATAGACGCGACTAAACGAAGCAGTTCGGCAAAACTACAGATTTCACCGTCATGAGTCGGGCCGCGGTAAGCATTCACGTTTTGACCTAGTAGGTTTACTTCACGTACACCTTGCTCTGCAAGCTGAGCAATTTCAAATAGCACGTCATCCATAGGGCGACTTACTTCTTCACCACGAGTGTATGGTACCACGCAGTAAGTACAGTACTTTGAACAGCCTTCCATAATTGAAACGAATGCGGTTGCACCTTCAGCTCGTGGCTCAGGAAGACGGTCAAACTTCTCAATCTCTGGGAAAGAGATGTCCATCACTGGCGCTTCATTTGTTTGAGATTGCTTGATCATCTCTGGAAGACGATGCAGCGTTTGTGGGCCAAAAATAACGTCAACAAAAGGTGCACGTTCACGGATGTGATCACCTTCTTGTGTTGCTACACAACCACCAACGCCAATCACGACGCCTGGTTTCTTGTCTTTTAATGTTTTCCAACGACCTAGCTGGTGGAATACTTTTTCCTGTGCTTTTTCGCGAATAGAACAGGTATTAAGAAGTAATACATCTGCTTCATCTGGTTCTTCTGTTAGCTCGTAGCCATTAGCTGCATTCAGTAGATCCGCCATTTTTGATGAATCATATTCGTTCATCTGGCAGCCCCAGGTTTTAATTAGCAGTTTTTTACTCATGTTGTTCGCTCGATCGTTAGTTTAAATTAAGGGAGCAAATCGCCCAGTGTGTTCTTAATTGTTTCGCACAAATAATATTGGCGATGACTATATTTTAGCCGCCCTCTCGGCGGTAAGCGGCGTATTGTACTGCTTTAAAAACCAACTGACCAGTGATCTCATAAAATCTGTTCTAGCCTTTACAGTACAAGGGCTTTGACCTCGTTCATGTTAAGGTTTTTGGTTACATTTTGGTTATGAAATCGTACAATCAAAAGCAAGTTAAAATTCAATTGAATGAAGAACATATTATGACCAGATTTGATATTGCGGTTATCGGTGGTGGCATGGTTGGGGCGGCAGTTGCTTTGGGGTTTGCGAAACAAGGGCGCAGTGTCGTTCTTGTTGAAGGAAATACGCCAGAACCTTTTTCAGCCGAGCAGGCTATGGATATTCGCGTATCGGCGATCTCGCATAATTCGGTTGCTTTGTTACAGGAACTAGGGGCATGGAATGCGATTGAAGCGATGCGTACTTGCCCATATCGTCGATTGGAAACTTGGGAGCATCCGGAATGTCGGACCCGGTTCGATTCAGAAGCTTTAGGGCTGGATCAGTTAGGTTATATTGTCGAAAACCGTATTATTCAACTTGGCTTGTGGCAACAGTTTGAACGCTATAGTAATTTGAAAGTGTATTGTTCAGACTCTTTGGCAACAATACACTTTGATGACATTGCCAAAGTAACCTTGAGTTCTGGTGAACAGTTTGAAGCACTTTGGATCGTTGGGGCTGATGGAGCAAACTCGAAAGTACGTCAAGTCGCTGGTATTGGCGTGACCGCGTGGGATTATCGTCAGCATTGCATGTTAATCAATGTGAAAACAGCGCTACCTCAGCAAGATATCACGTGGCAGCAGTTCACACCTTCAGGGCCTCGCTCATTTTTACCTTTGTGTGGTAATCAAGCATCATTAGTTTGGTATGACTCGCCAAAACGCATCAAACAATTGTGTGGGATGAGCTCAGAACAGTTAAGAAGTGAAGTTTTACATCATTTTCCAGCGGAACTTGGTGATATTGAGGTTCTGCAATTCGGATCTTTTCCATTAACTCGACGACATGCCCAGACTTACCAGAAGAACAATTGCATTCTTGTTGGAGATTCTGCTCATACCATTAATCCATTGGCAGGGCAGGGAGTTAATTTAGGTTTTAAAGATGTATCTGCACTGCTTTCTGTTGCTGAAGGACAAGACGCATTGAGCCAATCACTGGCTAAACGTTATGAAATGATGAGAAAACCAGATAACTTACTCATGCAGACAGGAATGGATTTGTTTTATAAAGGCTTTAGCAATGATATTGCTCCGTTGAAAGTTTTGCGCAATGCCGCACTAAAAATTGCGGAAAACTCAGGACCTATGAAAGAGCAGGTATTAAAATATGCGCTTGGTCTAAAATAACAATCACTAACAAATAGACAATAAAAAACGCAGCCAATGGCTGCGTTTTTTTACGTTTAACTGAGTAAAGATTACTTAGTTACACGTAGAACTGGAGTTTCGCCAACAGTTACAGAACCAGAAAGCTTGTTCAGCTCTTTGATTTCGTCCATGTTAGAGATAACAACTGGAGTCAGTGTTGATTTCGCTTTCTCTTCTAGAAGAGCTAGATCGAATTCAATGATTGTGTCGCCAGCTTTAACAGTTTGGCCTTCTTCAGCGATACGCTTGAAGCCTTCGCCTTTCAGTTCAACAGTATCGATACCGAAGTGAACGAATAGCTCAACACCATCGTCAGACTCGATAGAGAAAGCGTGGTTAGTTTCGAAGATCTTACCGATAGTACCGTTTACAGGAGCAACCATTTTGTCGCCCGCTGGTTTAATTGCAATACCGTCGCCAACGATTTTCTCTGCGAAAACTACATCTGGCACATCTTCAATGTTTACGATTTCACCAGATAGAGGTGCGATAATCTCGATTGCACCTGCATCAGCGCTATCGTCAGATACTAGCTTCTTAAGTTTGTCAAACAGACCCATTGTGTCATGCTCCTAACGTTTAGTTTTATTCTTTCGAAATATAGTATACCAATCCAAAGCAATAGACGACTACTTTTAGCCGTCTATATGGACTGGTCTTCGCAGATTATTGTGTTTTTGCTGCAATGAACTTTTCAACAACTGCTTCAATTTCAGCGGCTGTTGGTAGTGATAGTGCTTCTTCAGCCATCGCTTTTACTTCAGCGAAGTTAGAGTTACGAATCACTTTCTTCACTTTAGGAATAGAGATGCCGCTCATTGAGAACTCATCTAGACCCATACCCAGAAGTAGAAGTGTTGCGCGCTCATCGCCCGCTAGCTCACCACACATACCAGTCCACTTACCTTCAGCGTGAGAAGCATCGATAACTTGCTTGATCACTGTTAGTACCGCTGGTGATAGTGGGTTGTATAGGTGAGAAATCATTTCGTTACCACGGTCAACTGCTAGTGTGTACTGAGTTAAATCGTTAGTACCGATAGAGAAGAAAGCAACTTCTTTCGCTAGGTGATGTGCGATAGCTGCAGCTGCTGGTGTTTCAACCATAACACCGATTTCGATGTTTTCGTCGAATGCTAGGCCTTCTGCACGTAGCTCTGCTTTGTACTCTTCGATTGCTTTCTTAAGCTCACGGATTTCTTCAACAGAGATGATCATTGGGAACATGATGCGAAGCTTACCGTGTGCCGATGCACGTAGGATGCCGCGTAGCTGATCACGAAGGATTTCACGACGGTCTAAGCTGATACGTACTGCGCGCCAGCCTAGGAATGGGTTCATCTCTTGTGGAAGATCCATGTAAGGAAGATCTTTATCACCACCGATGTCCATAGTACGGATGATTACTGACTCGCCATTCATTGCTTCAGCAACTTCTTTGTACGCTTGGTACTGTTCTTCTTCAGTAGGAAGTGCATCACGGTCCATGAATAGGAATTCAGTACGGTACAGACCAACGCCTTCACCACCGTTACGGATGATGCCGTCGCAATCTTTAACAGTACCGATGTTACCGCAAACTTCAACGCGGTGACCGTCTAAAGTTTCTGCGTGTAGGTCTTTAAGCTTAGCCAGTTCTTCTTTCTCAGCAACGAATGCCGCTTTTACTGCTTGCGCTTCTTCTAGCTCTGCTTCAGATGGGTTGATAACGATCTTGTTGTTCATCGCATCAAGAATCAGCATGTCGCCGTTCTTCACTTGCTTAGTGATGTCGTTAGTACCAACGATAGCAGGAAGTTCAAGTGAACGAGCCATGATTGAAGTGTGAGATGTACGACCGCCGATGTCACAAGCAAAACCAAGAACGTAGTCTAGGTTGATTTGTGCAGTTTCAGATGGCGTTAGGTCGTAAGCCACTAGGATTACTTCTTCGTCGATATCGCTTAGAGAAACGATATTGATGCCTAGTGCATTTTTAACAAAACGTGTACCGATATCGCGGATATCTGTTGCACGTTCCTTTAGGTATTCGTCGTCTAGAGACTCTAGAGCAGATGCTTGTTCTTCGATAACAGTGTAAATCGCGTTATCAGCGTGCATCTTGTCTTTTTTGATCAGTGCTAGGATTTCTTCCTCTAGCTCTTCATCTTCAAGAAGCATGATGTGACCTTCGAAGATGGCTTCTTTTTCTTCGCCAAAGGTCTCTAGTGCTTTCTGCTTGACAGTTTCCAATTGAGCTGAAGATTTGTCACGAGCTTCAAAGAAACGCGCAACTTCAGCTTCAACTTGATCGTCTGAGATAGTGTTTGTGTTTAGGACAATTTCATCTTCTTGAAGTAGTAGTGCTTTACCAATAGCAATACCAGGAGATGCTAGGATGCCTGAAATCATAGCCTTACCTTAAATTGGTCAACTTTAAAACGGGAGATTAAATGGATGCGCTAACGATAATTTTTAGCTTAAATTTGGACCTATTTCCAACAAAGCCATTTTGTTTTCACAAAATGGCTTTGAAATAGGAGACCGGATTAGTGTAGTTGATCCATTAGAGCAACTAGGTGGTCTACAGCTTGTTGAGCTTGTGGGCCCTCAGCTGAGATAGTAACTAGTGTACCTTTTACTAGGCCAAGAGTTTGTAGTTTGAACAGGCTCTTCGCGCTAGCGCTTTTGCCATTAGAAGTCACAGTGATGTCCGCGTCGAATGCTTTAGCTTCTTTTACGAACTGTGCAGCTGGACGAGTGTGAAGACCGTTTTCTGCAGTGATTTCTACTTGCTTCTCGTACATGTTATATACCCCAATTGATTTATATTTTGACAGATTCTTAACCAGAACTAGCTTAACCGCTAATACGTGTTTCTGCTAGCAGAGTAACGTTGATCGCGTGTCATAACTGATACAGGTTATTAATTTACAACTGCGATTTCAATCTATGTTGTCTTTCGCCGCTGCGTAAAATCCTGATTCTCACTTCTTTATTTTGAAGCGAAAAATAAAACTGTGTTGATATTACCAAAGGTGGGGCAGGGATCAACAAAAAAGCCCCTAAATGGGGCTTTTTTGGACGAAAAATTGATTTGACCACATATTACTGTTGGTTCTCTTTTTCAGTAAAGATACCTGCAAATAGTGCGGTGCTGAGGTAACGTTCACCAGAGCTTGGAAGTACAGTGACAATGGTTTTTCCTTCAAATTCAGGTAGTTCAGCAATTCGGTTTGCAGCCACCACAGCAGCACCTGATGAAATACCAGCTAGAATGCCTTCTTCTTCCATTAGGCGGCGAGCCATCTCGATAGCCTCTTCAGAAGTAACGGCTTCAACACGGTCAAGTAGCTCTAAATCGAGGTTGCCAGGGATGAAACCAGCGCCAATACCTTGGATCTTGTGTGGTGCAGGTTGGATTTCATCGCCAGCAAGCGCTTGTGCAATCACTGGTGATTCTGCTGGTTCTACCGCTACTGAAATAATATTTTTGCCTTTTTCGCCCTTAATATAACGGCTTGTACCTGTGATAGTGCCGCCAGTACCAACACCTGCGACGAATACATCGATTTCGCCATCAGTGGCATCCCAAATTTCTGGACCAGTGGTCTTTTCGTGAATTTCTGGGTTAGCAGGGTTGTTGAACTGTTGTAGAAGAAGGTATTTCTCAGGGTTGCTAGCTACAATTTCTTCTGCTTTTGCAATTGCACCTTTCATACCTTTCGCCGCTTCTGTTAACTCTAGATTTGCACCTAGTGCTTTAAGAAGCTTACGACGCTCAAGGCTCATAGATTCTGGCATAGTCAGTGTGAGCTTATAACCACGAGCGGCTGCTACGAATGCAAGTGCGATACCTGTATTACCACTGGTTGGCTCAACTAGTTCAACACCAGCTTTTAGTGTGCCTGCTTTTTCTGCTTCCCAAATCATGTTGGCGCCGATACGGCATTTAACACTGAAGCTTGGGTTACGCGCTTCTATTTTGGCTAAAACTTTGCCCTTGCTTACTTTATTTAGGCGAACTAGAGGTGTATTACCGATGGTAAGTGAGTTGTCTTCGTAGATCTTGCTCATAGTGATGTTCCTTCATTACACGTTTTGTGAATACGAATAGAAGAATATTAGCTGATAAAAAAAGGGAAAAGGATTAAAAAGTTATATCTTATTAGAGGAAAGTGCTAAATGCGGTTAGCCTCTCTTATTGTGAGCTAACCGCATCCGATGTTAGCGCTGGTGTTGCTTAAATTCTGCTACCCACATTGCAGTTGCCCCACATACGGCAACTGGCATCACAAATAGGTTGAGAATTGGGATTGTGGTGAAAATAGAAACCAAGGCACCGAAAGAATAAGCTTTCCCTTGTTTTTGTTTCAAATTGTTTCTCATTTCGTTAAAGCCGATCTTATGGTTATCGAAAGGATAGTCACAGTATTGAATCGCAAGTATCCATGCGGTAAAGGCAAACCATAAGAATGGTCCAAGTGTCTGACCTAGTGCAGGGATCAACAACAAGATAAAGAGCCCTATGGCTTTAGGAAGAACATAAACCAGTTTGCGCCATTCTCTACCTAAGATGCGAGGTGTATCTTTTAGGATATCCAGCAAACCATCATCATTAATTGAACGGCCTGTTAGTTTTATTTCTACCTTTTCAGCGAGTAGCCCATTAAAAGGAGCGGCAATAAAATTAGCCAATGTGCTAAAGAAGTATGAAAATGTCGCAAGAATAGTCAATACCAATAAAGGCCACAGTACATAACTGAGCCAAGACAGAAACTCAGGGATTTGACCAATGAGTTGCTCAATCCATCCGTTTAGGTGTGAAAAAAGGTAAAAGAGCGCCCCACCAACCAATACGATATTAGTTAACAGCGGCATCATAACAAATCGGCGAATGCCCGGTGAAAGAGCGAGTTCGATGCCTTGGAAGAAATAACCAAACCCCGAACGTCGGTAAACGGATGTATTCATATTGCTAAATCTATGTGTGAATTTGGGTTGATTTCTATCTTACAAGAAAAAAAGCGTGTTCAAAATCACAACATACTAGGAACTTCTAACATTAAGTTGTTCTAATTACGTACTTAGTTTTGGTAAAGTAACTTAATCGTCGGCTAAACAAGTTCACTTATTAACAGCTGAAGTTTTGCCATTACATCATATTTGAGCAACTGAGAGCATAAAATGCAGGAATTGCGATTCGTACTCATCATCGTTGGTGCATTAGCTATTGCAGCACTGCTATTCCATGGACTATGGACAAGCAAAAAAGAAGGAAAAGCCAAGTTTGGTGATAAACCACTCGGAAAGCTAAATTCCGAAAGTGAAGGTGAGCAAGACAGTGCGCCCGAACGTAGTTTCGCACCAGAAGATGATTTCGAAATCATTCGTAAAGAGCGAAAAGAGCCGGAATTTGTCGCAAACCATGATCCTCTGGATCCATTGGCTGACAATTATCAAGAAGAAGCCGAGTCATCAGAGAAAGAACTGTCGGTTTCAGTCAGTGATGAAAAAGAAGAAATCCCTTCGATTGAAGCGAGTCGTGATGAAGATGTCTTTGCTGAGCCAATAGAAACACCTGCGGTGAGCAAGACTGCTTCAGCAGAGCCTGAAGAAGTGAGTGAGCCGGAACCAGAACCTCAAATGGACGTTATCGTACTAAATGTACATTGCTCTGGTGAAGATGCATTTGTCGGTACTAAGCTATTTGATAGTATGCAACAAAATGGTTTGCTCTATGGTGAAATGGACATCTTCCACCGTCATGCAGATATGTCTGGAACGGGTAAAATCTTATTCAGCGTGGCCAATATGATGCAGCCGGGGACACTCAAACATGATGATCCTGCTGATTTTACAACCAAAGGCATTTCCTTCTTCATGACGTTGCCTTGTTTCGGTGACCCAGAACAAAACTTTAAGTTAATGCTAAAAACCGCCCAGCAAATTGCAGATGATATGGGGGCGAATGTTTTGGATGATGCCCGTAACCTGATGACTCCAAACCGTCTTGATGCATACCGAACTCAAATTCAAAAATTTAAGGCGGCGCAGAAAGCCTAAATCACAAACTCGAAAAATAGGCTCCTTTTAAAGGAGCCTATTTGTTATTTGAGGCTGGCTATTGCGGATAAGCGCCCAGCTGTTCATACTCCTCCAAATAAGCTAGATAGATCAATTTTTCAGAGCTACTCATGTCGATAGAAATTCAAAACAAACTACACCAACTTCGTGAAACGTTGCACTACCACGCAGTGCGTTACTATGTTGAAGACAGCCCAGAAATTCCCGATAGCGAATATGACCGTTTAATGCGCGATCTATTGGATATTGAAGCTGAGTATCCTGAGCTAGTGACGATTGATTCGCCAAGTCAGCGCGTGGGTGGAAATCCTCTCGATGGGTTTGACTCTGTGACCCACGAAATCCCAATGTTGTCACTGGATAATGCGTTTAATGACGAAGAGTTAGATAGTTTTCAAAAGCGGATGGTAGATCGTCTCGCAGGGATCTCTGTAGGGCAGTTTTGCTGTGAGCCAAAGTTAGATGGTTTAGCCGTCAGTCTGTTATATGAAAACGGCGTATTAGTTCAGGCTGCTACGCGTGGTGACGGTGCAACTGGGGAAAATATTACTGAAAACGTAAGAACTATTAGTGCAATACCATTGAAACTCCAAGGTAAGGGCTGGCCTGAAAGGCTTGAAGTCCGTGGTGAAGTCTTTATGCCACTCGCGGGTTTTGAGCGCTTAAATGAACAAGCCCTTAAAAAAGGTGAGAAAGTCTTTGTGAACCCACGTAATGCAGCCGCCGGTAGCCTACGTCAGCTAGACTCGCGTATTACAGCGACACGCCCTCTGAGTTTCTACGCGTACAGTGTTGGTGTTGTAGAAGGTGCAACCTTGTCTTCAAGCCATTATGAGCGATTCCTTCAGTTGAAAAACTGGGGACTGCCTATGTGCCCAGAAACAAAGCGTGTCGAATCGCTTGATGACGTTAAAGCGTATTATCAAAATATCTTAGAACGTCGAAGTGAATTAGCTTATGAAATCGATGGTGTCGTTATTAAGGTTGATGATATCGCTAATCAGGAGCTATTAGGCTTTGTGGCACGAGCACCTCGTTGGGCTATTGCTTATAAATTCCCGGCTCAAGAAGAGCTAACCATATTAAACGATGTAGAGTTTCAAGTTGGTCGTACAGGGGCAATTACTCCTGTGGCAAAACTAGAACCAGTGTTTGTTGGTGGTGTCACAGTCAGCAACGCGACACTTCACAATGCCGATGAGATAGAGCGGCTTGGTGTCATGGTCGGTGATTGTGTGGTGATCCGTCGTGCTGGTGATGTGATCCCGCAGATTGTTTCTGTCGTGAAGGAGCGTCGTCCAGAGACTGCAAAATCAATCGTTTTTCCGACTCAATGTCCGGTTTGTTCATCACTGATTGAGCGTGTTGAAGGGGAAGCCGTTGCTCGCTGCTCAGGTGGTTTGGTTTGCCAAGCTCAACGTAAAGAAGCTCTGAAGCATTTTGTATCACGTAAAGCGTTGGATGTAGATGGATTAGGGGAGAAGGTTGTTGAGCAGTTAGTTGACCGAGAAATGGTTGAGACCCCTGCTGATTTATTCAAACTCTCTGCTGGTGTTATTACGGTACTAGACCGTATGGGACCAAAGTCTGCTCAGAATGTCGTGAATGCGTTAAATAAAGCCAAAGAAACCACATTGCCACGTTTTTTATACTCGCTTGGAATCCGTGAAGTTGGAGAGGCAACAGCAGCAAACTTAGCGCATCACTTCAAAACGCTTGATGCCGTTAAGTCAGCGACTCATGAGCAGCTAATTACTGTTCAAGATATTGGTGAAATAGTTGCAAGTCATATTACTGCATTTTTTGCTCAAGAGAGTAATCAATGTGTGATTGATGATTTGCTTGAGCAGGGTATCCATTGGCCTTGTATTGAAGATCAATCTGATGATGCACCGCAGCCGTTAGCTGGAAAAACAGTGGTTTTAACTGGGTCATTATCGAAACTATCTCGAACTGATGCCAAAGCTGCCCTACAAAATTTAGGGGCGAAAGTAACAGGTAGCGTTTCTAAGAAAACGGATATCTTATTTGCTGGTGAAAATGCCGGCTCAAAGTTAGCAAAAGCTCAAGAATTAGGTATTGAAATCCGTACTGAAGATGATTTAGTCGCTTTGCTATAAAAAAACTTCTAAATATCGTTCATAAAAAATAATAAAACCCCGATATCGTAAGGTATTGGGGTTTTATTTTTGAGAAAAATAAAGTGTCACAAATTTAACTATTAAAGAGAATTACTAGTTTCAGTGACTCTGATCTCTAATTTAAATAATCGATTGCATTGAAAGGTTAAATGCGACCCGGTTCAATATTATCGTGGATATTAATTTTTTAAGTTATTGTTTTTAATGTTATTTAGCTTAACTCTGCCAAGTTCAGTAGATAAATAAGATCTTGATCACTAACTTGATAAAAATTTGTAGCAGCTCATATTTTTTTATTTAGAAATTAAGTTCTCATTGATGTTTTTTGATGCAAAGTTAGTCTAATACCCATGGATACACGGTGTGTATGCAGGAAATAGAAAGTCGAAAATTAAATGACTAATTGAGATTTTCAACATAGGAAATGCGTTCTCCCTTCGGCGGCCAACTAAAGGCGAGAAACAAATAAAACAGCTATATCCATTTTTAGGAGTTTTTCCATGGACAAATTTTTTAAAGTATCTGCTCTGACTGCAGCGATGGTAGGTGCTCTAGCGGCAATGCCAGCAACTGCTTCTACTGAGTCAGCAGCAGGTGATCAATATGTTGAGAAAGTTAATGAGTTTATGCAAGGTTCATCTCTGAACGCGATGGCTGTTGTTGATACTCGTTCTCGTACTCGTAACCGTGGTAAAGACGGTGACGAAGTATGGAGCCGCTTAAACTATTCAAGCTACAACCTAATTGTTGATTTCACGTCTGGTTATCACGATGATTGGTTAGGTGCAGATCTTGCGGGTTACTACTCAGGTGACCTATACAATGACAGCCAACAAGATGGTGACGGTCGTTACTTATGTAATGAAATTTCTACTTGTGTTGAGCAAGATTGGGGTGCTGGTGATGCTCAACAGCTAAAAATGTACAAGGCAGCTCTTAAGTTTAAGTTAGGTGAAAAAGTTGATGCTCGTTTGGGTATGCTTCAGTCTAACGGTAATGGCGCATTGGGTAACGTATGGAGCTTTGTACCTGGAACATACCGTGGTTTAGAAGTTAATGCTGACCTATCTGGCCACAAATTTACGTACTTTGCAGCTGACCAATTTACAGCACCATGGTTATTGCATGAAGATGATTATGCACCTTCACTATGGTCTGATACATCTTGGAGCTCAATTCATTCTATTGGCTTGAATGGTGGTTTCGGACAACTAAATTACCAAGTAGGCCTGTCTACCGCATTGGATGTAAGCTACGCATCTGATATTGACTGGGGCGCTGGTCAAGTAAATGCATACACTGACAAAGATGACAACACTTCGTACAAGGTTTATGCGAAGTATGCGTTTAATGACACAACTTCTTTAGCATTTGATTTCTATGGTACGGATGATGATGCGAAATACGATGGCCTTGGTTACCTAACTGGTCTAGCTTTTGCTAAATCTTTTGGTAAGGTGTCTTGGAACTCTGAATTACGTTATGCTGACTCAGACAATGGAACTGAAGTTGTTCCTCGTACTATTTACACTTACGGCATGACGAATGGTAACTGGTCTCAGTGGTGGGATGCCCTATCTGATTGGAACCAAGCAGGCGAGCTTTCTTGGTACAACCGAGTGTCTTTCAATCAAGGCAATGGTTGGAATTACTACGTAGGTGTCGGTTACGGTACTGGTGCTGATGAAGATAACTCAGCATACGAGAGTGAATTTGCTGTAAATGGTACCGTCTCTTACTCTCTACAATCTGGCTCTCTAAAAGGCGCAACAGTTCGACTACACGGTACTTACCTAGTTCGTGATGAATTTGTAGACCAATCTACAGCTGGTGGATTTGATGAGACAGACCTACGTCTACAAGTGATTATTCCTTATAGCTTTCACTAAGTAGTTATTAAAAAGCCCATGCATTGTGCATGGGCTTTTTTTATTTTTCTTTACCGCTTAAAATCATACAGTAGTCCTTTGGTATCATCTGCACATTACCATTCGGTAATTCACATTTAACCTCCGGTCCCATGCTTCTACCACCTTGAGCGCTAGCAAAAACCGCACTTGCAGTAGTCAACCCCAGTATTAATATGAAAAATAGTTTTTTCATAAAGCTCTCCTTAGAAGCCTTTCTATTTATAAATGATTATTAAAATCCAGACTGGTATACAACTTTAAGTATGTTTACAGCTAGAGAAAGATCAAAAAAAAAATAGTACTTTTAAAATTTTTGTATAAAAATAAGTAGGTAAATATACAAAGCTTGATCAGTAAGGCATTGAATTTATCTATAGACTTGTTCGATATTTATAATCGAGATGATGGTCTGAAGAGGATCTCGGTTACTTAATTCTAGAACCTAAGTATTTATCTATTTGAAAAAGATTAAGTTGTACAGTATGACGTGTAGAATCAGGATGTGAAGGAGGGATATAAGCACTTTCCCTCCTTATTATTTTTATATTTATTTTTTATATTGCTCTATTTTTAATACGATCCCTTCCACATCTACAACCTTTATTGTGCTGTGCGCAGCGATCTCTTCCTCAGAAACAGCTGACCAAGTCGTATCTCCCACCTTTATGCGATTTGTACCGATAGTAATATCGTGCTCGACAGTGATGATCTTTCCTATTAGCTGCTTGTGTTTTTGATTTAGCGTTCGATTATCATCACTTTGTTTGTCTGATTGACTTTGCTTTCGCCACCATAACCAAGTGGTAATAAGGGAAAATGTAGCAAAACTTACCCATTGCAACTGCCAGCTAATGGGTAAGACGGTTAGGAGTAAACCGACAAGTATTGCTGAGATCCCTAACCATAATAAATAGCCAGCGGTCCCTAATAACTCACTGGCTAACAATATTAAACCGAATGCTAGCCAATGCCAGTGGTTGAGTGAATTGAGTAGCTCTATCAAAGTGGATCCTTACGATTTATCAGAAGGTTGATGTTTAAACATTTCAGCAATACCTGCCACAGAACCCATGAGACCAGACGCCTCTAAAGGTAGCATGATGATTTTCCCATTTTCAGCTTGTCCAATAGTCTTGAGCGCTTCAGTATACCCTTGGGCGATAAAGTAGTTTACTGCCTGCATGTCGCCTTTCGCGATGGCTTCCGATACCATGGTGGTGGCTTTCGCTTCTGCTTCCGCTGCTCGTTCACGAGCTTCGGCTTGGAGAATTTCCGCTTGGCGTATCCCCTCTGCTTCTAGCACTTCAGCACGTTTATTACGTTCTGCTTTCATTTGAGCATTCATCGCTGCAGTTAAGTCTGAAGGTGGTTGAACATCCTTAATTTCGATACGTGTGACTTTAACACCCCAAGGGTTGGTTGCTTCATCGACAATGGACAGCAATTTAGTGTTGATCATATCTCGCTGGCTGAGCATTTCATCAAGTTCCATTGAGCCCAAAACTGTTCGAATATTGGTCAGTGTTAGATTACGAATCGCATGCTCAAGATCATTTACTTCATACGCGGCTTGAGCGGCATCAATGACTTGTACAAAACAAACAGCATCAATGGTGACATTCGCATTATCTTTTGAAATGACTTCTTGAGCGGGAATATCAAGGACTCGCTCCATCATATTGATTTTAAGGCCAATACGATCGATGAAAGGAATGATTAGGTTGAGGCCCGGTTTTAAAGTATGGGTGTAACGACCAAAGCGTTCTACAGTCCAATTGTTGCCTTGGGGAACGGTTTTGATTCCTGCAATTACCACTGCAATTGCCACAAAAACTAAGACACCTATGGTGATCAGCGAGTCAATAGCCATGACGATATGTCCTTATTTAATTTATTTATATCAATTGGTTAATTAAGACACATCTTAGGTAACAAAACTGGGAGCAGACAGAAAATTTGGACAAAATATAAGCCGGTTAACCGGCTTATATTTGTATACATAGAGATGTTAGTACAACAAGGAGTAAAGCTGTCGGCGATAGCTTGCCGCTATTGAGTTACCTTGTCCGAGTGCAGAAAGGATATCCATAAAGGCTTTTTTTACATCCCCTTCTTGTGCATTAAGATCGGTTTTCAAAAAGCGCCACAGCAGCTCTAGAGCGTCTTCATCACGTTTTACACTATGGTAATTTAATGCCAGTTCAAGGGCTATTTGAACGTCATTTGGGGTTGCAGTAAGAGCTTGTTCGAGCGATTGGATCTCTGGGCTATCGGCAGCTTGCTTATGAAGTTCTAGCTTGGCAATGAGACCTTTATAATAATTATCTTGATACTCAAGAGGAATATGTTCTAAAAGCGTTTCTGCATTATCGAATTGCATTGTTTCCAAATAACAATCAGCAAGGGCCAGTTTTACTTCTGCTTTGTCTTTAAGCGTTTGAGGCAAACCTTCAAGTTGTGTTAGTGCTTGTTGATGGTTGCCTTGCTGTATTTGTGATAATGCTTCGTTCAGGGTTAACTCATCTTGGCTCGGCAAATGCTTAGCAAGCATTTCCTTGATTGCATCAAGTGACTGCGGTCCACCTAAACCATCAACGGGTTGACCATTTACAAATAACGCAATCGTCGGCAAGGCTTGTACGCCAAATTGTGCCGCTATCATCTGTTCTTGTTCGCAATTCAGAAGCGCTAAGGTAAAAGCCCCATTAAATTGTTGAGCGAGCATTTGTAGCTCTGGAATGATTTGCGTGCTTTCTTGACTCATTGATGCCCAAAAATGAATGAGCACAGGGGTCTGCATTGATCCTTCCAATACTTGACGGAAGTTTTGTTCGTTTAACTCGACAATAAATGGTGACTGCATTGAGTTATTCCTTGAAATTAGAAGCCGTTAGTATGAGAGGTATGGGCAGAGAGAGCAAAATTCAAGGCAGAAAAGAATAAAGCCACTGCATCGCAGTGGCTTTTGGTGGTGCAAGCAAAGGTGTGTCTAAATCATAAATAGTATTGTCAGCGCAACACCTACACTAAGCCAGTTCAACTGATTTAACGTCATGTGTGTTTCCAATGTAACGCTTAAAACAGGGATAATTAGCAATCTAACTATCGGAAGTTTCTAGAGTTGATTAATTTATCATCGATATGTTACGGAAAAATGACAGTTGCGCCTCTTTATGCCGCTTTGTAGAGAATTTTGTCCAATAGACGCGTTGGTAATAAGCGTTTAAGTACGGCAAATACTTTTGTTGGCGTTGTTACACGATAGCGAATCTTTGGACGTTTTGCTTCTAGCGCATGAATAACAGGCATTACACATGATGAGGCTGGCAGTACAAAGGCGTTGTTTGACTCTTCTTTTGCCAATCGTTGTATCTGAAGTTGGTACTCATGACGATGTACGCTGTTTTCCATATTTATCCAGTGTTTAAAGGCGGATAACGCGTTGGCACGAAATTGAGTTTCGATGGGGCCGGGTTCGAGTAAGCTAATGTGAATATTGCTGCCTTGAAGCTCCAATCTGAGTGTGTCAGTCCAGCCTTCTAATGCAAACTTAGAAGCATTGTATGCGCCGCGATATTTCATTGCTGCAAAGCCTAACACAGAGCTGTTTTGGATAATTCGTCCTTCCCCTTGCTTACGCATGACAGGGAGAAGTTCGCACACTAGCTGATGCCAGCCAAAAAAATTTGTTTCAAACTGGTTTCTTAATGCGATGGTAGGAAGGTCTTCGATCGCTCCTGGTTGTCCATAGGCCCCGTTATTAAATAGTCCATAGAGCTTGCCTTGCGTTATTGATAGTGTTTCTTGAACCGCTTGTGAGATGCTTGTTGCATCGTTTAGGTCGAGCTGGATGCAAGTTAAACCTTCTTCGCGCAGGCGCTGCACATCTTCTGGCTTACGGCATGAGGCAATGACTTGATATCCTCGCTGTTGTAGATCATGCGCGCAGCGATAACCAATACCGCTCGAACAGCCTGTGATAAGAATGGCTTTTTCCATATATTCCTAAATAACCTCAGATGCTTGAATTACCTAAAAGACGTTGAGACTAAGATGGCAGACATTCCCATTACGCGTCAAATAACCTTTGGTAACACCTTATCTTTCTAATCTTTTATTCAGATTAAGTGGGTGTTTTGCGCTATTTGTTGGCAGTTAACAAAATTAAAGAGTGATGCGCTGGGTAGTGAATCATTGATGATGTTGCAATAGGTTTTTCAGTGCAGGCTCAAGTCGAGAGTAACTAAAGTGAAAACCTAGCTCTGTCAGCTTCTTTGGTTTGGCTCGTATACTATTGAATAATAGCTGTGAGCTTTCGCCCATGGCGAGTTTTAGCAACCACTTTGGTGTCATCAACATATGCGGGCGCTTTAATGTTTTTGCCAATGTTTTACTGAACTCTTTATTGGTGACAGGGTGGGGGGCGCAAAGATTAAATTCACCGTGTGCGTGTTCAGTTTTGAGTAGATAGACGATACTCCTAACCATATCGAGCATATGGATCCACGGCATATATTGCTTACCTTTACCAATGGTACCGCCGACCCCAAACTTATACGGCGGAAGCATTTTTTTTAGTGCCCCACCTCTTGGGTCAAGCACAATCCCAGTTCGAAGGATGCAGACTCGGGTTTGCTCTGAACGAGCACGATTAGCAATGCTTTCCCATTCCTTGCAAACATGATGAGGGAATCCTGAATGATGAACATGTAAGCTTTCATCGAATGGGTGATCTTGTTGATCGCCATAGTAACCGACGGCTGAACCACTGATAAATACTGCAGGAGGGGTTGTGCTCGCATGGATAAGTTCTACGAGTTTTTCTGTGATTTTCCATCGGCTTTGGCAAATTTCGTCCTTTTGCTCCTTGTGCCAACGCTTATCTGCGATAGGTTCGCCCGCCAAGTTGATCACAGCGTCAAAATCGTTGAGATCGTGTAGATGTTCAAGTGAGGAAATATAAGAGACATTACCTAAATCGGCGTGGCTGAGCGTATTTTTGGCCTTGCCGGGTTCTCGTGTCAGTAGTACCACGTCGTCCATAGTGAACTGTTTTAACAATTCACGTCCGATGAAGCCTGTACCACCCGTCAGTAATATTTTCATATCTCCTCCTCATATCTTATTAATTATATACCGAATTTTTGGAAATTATTCTCACGATGACTTTCATGAGTGTATATACGAAGTTCAAGGTATTGAGAGCTATTATTATTGATATTTAGTCATTCATAATGTCACATTTTTTACAATTTGTTACGTATTGTTAGCGAGACAGAACGAGTATCACACTAAATAACACCATGATTTGCCATAGTAAAAATGAAACCTAATGGGGAGAATGAATGGACGCGATCACGGCTCTCTTTAAAGCGCTGGGTAATAGTTTGAGAGATTTATTACCTATCATTTTAGTTATTGCTTTTTTCCAGCTCGTCGTACTTCAAGAGCCGCTACCCAACTTACTCTCTATTTTATTTGGGTTGTTTTTGGTTGTGCTTGGACTGACCTTCTTTATTTTTGGCTTGGAGATGGGGTTATTTCCTATCGGCGAAACTATGGCGCAGGCTTTTGCTCGTAAAGGGAGTGTTTTTTGGTTGCTCTTGTTCGCCTTTTGCCTTGGTTTTGGCACCACGGTTGCTGAGCCCGCTCTAACAGCCGTTGCCGCAGAAGCCGCAGAAGTTGCTGCAGAAGGTGGAATGATCCCCCACCATGAACAGAGTATGGATGATTATGCAAATGGGCTTCGCTACACCGTTGCTTTGTCTGTTGGTGTGGCGATTCTTCTCGGGGTATTAAGAATACTAAAAGGCTGGCCAATCCAATACATGATTATTGGCGGCTACATTGGTGTTGTCGTGCTGACCACATTTGCGCCCGAAAGTATCATTGGCATTGCATACGATTCTGGTGGTGTGACAACGTCGACGATAACGGTTCCATTAGTCACTGCTTTAGGTGTCGGCTTGGCATCGGCGATCAAAGGCCGTAACCCTATGATTGATGGCTTTGGTTTGATTGCGTTTGCTTCGTTACTGCCGATGATGTTCGTGATGGTATACGGCATGGTGGTGGCATGATTGGAATTTCTGATTTTACTGACACACTGCTCGGCACCATTGGTGATGTAATGCCAATAGCCAGTATTATCTTTGGCTTTCAATTTGTTGTTCTACGGCGCCCTGTTGCAAACCTGCCCAAGGTTTTACTCGGCTTTGTTTATGTCATTGTTGGCTTATCCCTTTTCTTATTAGGTTTAGAATTGGCATTATTTCCTTTAGGGGAAACCATGGCTAAGCAGTTAACCGCTCCCGACTTCCTCATCAAACATCGTTTTGACTCCCACCAAACGCTGAATTGGGCAGACTACTACTGGGTCTATTTGTTTGCATTTTGTATCGGTTTTAGTACCACTATTGCTGAGCCCTCATTGATAGCCGTTGCAATAAAAGCGAACCAAGTTTCAGGGGGAAGTATCAGTGTTAATGGGCTCAGAGTCGCTGTTGCGCTCGGCGTTGCTGTCGGAATTGCTCTAGGGAGCTATCGGATTGTTGTGGGCGATCCTATCCATTATTACATCATCGCTGGGTATATCATTGTGGTGATACAAACCTTCTATGCTCCTTCGTTGATTGTGCCACTGGCTTATGATTCAGGTGGTGTGACAACATCCACGGTGACGGTTCCACTCGTTGCTGCCTTGGGGTTAGGGCTTGCATCCACGGTTCCGGGGCGTAACCCCATGATCGATGGTTTCGGTTTGATTGCATTTGCAAGTCTATTCCCAATGATTTCCGTGATGGGGTATGCCCAGATTACTCAATGGTTAAATAAGCATTCACAGCCTGAAAAGGAGGATGAAAATGCGCTTTAAACTGATATTGGCATTCGTTGAAGATACGAAAACGGATGTCGTGCTTGATGCAGCGAGAAATGCAGGCGCAACGGGCGCAACGGTAATTAATAATGCGCGTGGGGAAGGGTTAAACAAAAAGCGAACGTTTTTTGGGTTAACGTTGGATGTTCAAAAAGATGTGTTGTTGTTTGTCGTAGAAGAGCATCTCTCACGCCATATTCTGGAGACGATCAGTGATGTTGGTGAGTTTGACCAAGAATCCGGTCAAGGCATCGCGATTCAGATTGATATTGAAGATGCTGTCGGAGTGGCACATCAGGTAGAGAAATTGACCAAAGTGGTTGAGGACGAGTTATGAGTAATCATGAAATAATTCAAGTCAGGGACGTGATGGCCAATACTTACGTTGTGATTGATGGCCTGACCACAGTTCATGAAGGCATTGAGTTAGCAAGGGAACACGATGTAAAAGCGTTGGTGGTTAATAAGCGTCACGATGGTGATGAATACGGCTTGGTATTGATGAATGACATTGCTAAAAAAGTCCTAGCACAAAACCGTTCTCCTAAGCGCACCAATATCTATGAAATCATGACCAAGCCAGCACTCGCTGTTAACCCTGACATGAACGTTAAGTATTGCGCGCGACTATTTGAGCGATTTGGGATTAGTCGAGCTCCCGTGATTGAGAATGGAAAAATCATTGGTATGGTCAGTTATAATAATATCGTTATTAATGGTATGGCTCGGGATGACGATTAACGTGTAAAGCCGTAAAATACGCTCAAATATGTTGAGGAGAAGATTACGGTGAAATGCTTTTTTGCGTCCGACTTACACGGTTCATTACCTGCAACAGAACAAATGTTGGTGGAATACAAACGTTCCGGTGCTAAAACGTTGATTTTGCTTGGTGATATTCTTAACCACGGCCCTAGAAACCCCGTACCAGAAGGGTATAACCCACCAGAAGTAGCTGCTGCCTTAAATGAGTTTGCATCTGAGATTATTGCAGTTCGTGGTAACTGCGACAGTGAAGTGGATCAGATGCTACTGTCGTTTCCAATGATGATGGATTATGCCTGGTTGCTACTGGAAACGGGTCAGCGTTTATTTCTGACTCATGGTCATTTATACAACAGTGCAAAGCGTCCGGCATTACGAGAAGGGGACGTGATAGTTCATGGTCATAGCCATATCCCAGTGGCAGAACTAGATGGTGAGCAGTTTATCTTTAACCCCGGCTCAGTTACCTTTCCGCGTGATGGATTTAAAGCCAGCTTTGGATTTTATGATGATGGCCAATTGAGTGTGATGAGTTTTGATGGCGATGTCATTGCACAAACTAGGCTCAAGAATTAAAAAAACCGGCGAAAGCCGGTTTTTTTATTTGCTTGATGAGGGCTGATACTAAGCGCTTGTTTTATCAATGTGCCCAAGATCTCGGTCAGGAGCGATAACGTCGCGAATTTTCTGTTTGAGAACTTTAGCTTCAGGGAAGCCTCCATCGCGTTTTCTTTCCCAAATCAAAGTGCCATTACATACGATTTCAAATCTTCCACCGGTATCAGGGTGTAATGAAAGGCTGTCAATTTCTTCACTGAATGTGTGGAGTAATTCCTGGCTCATCCAAGTTGCTCTAAGCATCCAGTTACACTGGCGACAGTAATATATATCGATGTTTGCTTTATTCATTATCTTTCCTAAATCAATAACTTGATGCCGACAGCAAAGGTCAATATTTCAAAACAGAGCTTGATGGTCTGATTGCTGTAACGGATTGCAAGATAAGCGCCAATGCTGCCACCGGCAAATGAGCCTAATAGGAGGATGGGCAGCCAAGGCCAATAGATAGGGGCGCCAGCTTGAGCAATTGCGATGCCTCCCATACTATTCCAAAATAGGCCAACGCATATCATGGTTAATGCGACTGCTTGTTTATAGCTATAGCCAAACCAGCGGACTAAGAATAATGTGACCAGCAGCCCTGAGCCAGCCGTGAGTGAGCCATTTATGACCCCGATTAACGCGAGCCCAAGACCGCCAATGGCCCAACCTTTAAAATCTCGATTTATCGCTTGCTCTTGCTGCCCTAGCTGTTTTTTGAGTCTCGAATAGATACCAAGGGCAAGGATCATCACTCCCAGCAAACGCTGAGCAATAACCTCTGGGATCTGCAATACAACGTTTGCACCAATAATCACACCGATGCAGCCAACTAGGATCAAATAAACAGCAACGCGACCATCAATGGTTTTCTGTTTGATATGAGTAAAAGCGGCTCCAAGACCTAAAGCAACGCTTGCAACTTTATGGGTCGCAAGTGCTGAAGCGAAAGGTAAACCAAGGAAAATAAGCAGCGGAAATTGCAATAAGCCAGCGCCACCACCAGAGAGTGAGGCAAGGGTATTGGCAATGAAAGAGCCGGTAAATAAGCCGAGTGTGTTTATCCAGTCCATAAGAAATGTAAAAGGGGGCTTCTTGCCCCCTTAAATAGAGTCAGTTAGTTGCTAAAAAGTACAGTAGAACCGTGGCTTAAGCTCGTCAATAACAAAGTCTTTTCGTTGACGATATCAATACGACGACTTTGCTGAGCATCCATCTTAAAGATTTGTGTGATCAACTGCAGCTGATCCTGAGTGAAATCTTTTGATTGTGGTGAGGATACGTCTTTAAACTCGGTTGGAGAAACCAGCAGGTAATTATCACTGATATCCCAGTCACCGGTTTCAGAAATGTTGATCATGCTTTCATTATCAGCATTTTCAGCGTACAAACGAACTGTAGCGACTCGAATGTAAGTGCCATTTGGCAAGTATTTTACATTAGATTGAACGTCAACACGGCGAAGTGGGCCAACGGACGCTTCTTGTAGATCTTCAGTGATCAGCGTGACCATCTTAGATTGCCATTCTTTCGAGGTCAGAACCTGTTCAATTTTTAGATCACTTCCCCAGTACAACCAGCTACTAACCAGAGCTGAAACCACAAAAATAGCGGCGGCGATTTTTTGATTCATTGACTGCATTCTCCTCGTTAGTTGCACACTTTATCTAGATCATCTTGCTCTGCCACAATACGTAGTGTGACGTTTTCACCAGAGTGATTGAGAGAGTGAATATAGTTTAAAATCAGTTGGTTGTTCTGTCCGCCAGTGGCAATGATTTCAATTGGCTTCATTTCACCGCTATGGCTTTCGTTGTATTTCTTCACGCATCGTTCAATTGATGGCATCCAACCTTGTAAATCCGGATGGTTAATTGGTGTTCTAATTGGTACTTCGTCATAGACTGCGAGCTCTCGAAAGTTTGATTCACTCGGGCCCGAAATCAACACTACGATGAGTGGGATAAGTAGCGCAAGTGTGAGTAAAATTCTCACAACCCAAGGGTTAGAAGCTGGTGGTGTTGATGGTGCTGGCGTGATCACATCAGTAGTTTTGTCTGATTTAACGGCATCGTCTTCAGCGATTGATTCGTCAGTAGCATGCCCATCAAATGGCTCTACCACATCGGTTGTTGTAATGGTGATGTCATCGATAGAAGGTTCTTCTTTTCCCTCAGCTTCCCCAGCAAGCAAAGGTGTTGAGCGCTCAACACTACAGATAAGTTGATAGCCTCGTTTGGGTACGGTTTTGACAAACTGAGGCGATTTGGTGGAGTCTTTCAGCATTTTGCGTAAGGTGGAAATGGCTTGAGTGAGACTGGAGTCGTCAACTTCAAAACCTTGCTCACGCCAAACAAAATCATGTAGATCGTTTCGAGAGATGATCTCACTAGGTTTTTCACACAAAAGTAGCAGGATTCGACTCTCATTGCTGCCTAGGCGAATGATTTCGTTATCGTTTGCTTTATCGACTAAAGAATTCGTATTGGGGTCAAAGGTAAAGCGATTAGCGAGGTTAAACTTAGTGCCTATGTTGCTCATTTGAATTGGCCATCGTTATATTGTTAACGGAATTATTAAAGCGTGCTTATTCACAAAGTAGCTGTGCACGTAATAGGCTACTTTATGTTTTTTGATTTTTTGAGAGCCAAGGATAGTCAAATTTCATACAAAAAAACACTGTTTTTATGATTTTTGACCTTGAATTTACAATTATGACCCTCATGTTTTACTCACAAATCATCGTAACTCATGCTACGCGATTGGTTGCGTAGTCAAAGAACGTTGAAGATATGGAGTAAACATGAGCGAAACCGCAACAACTAATAAAGAAACTCGTGGCTTTCAGTCTGAAGTAAAACAACTACTTCACCTAATGATCCACTCTTTGTACTCAAACAAAGAGATCTTTTTACGCGAGTTGATTTCTAACGCATCGGATGCAGCAGATAAGCTGCGTTTTCAGGCACTATCTAATTCTGAATTGTATCAGGGTGATGCGGAACTGGGTGTAAAACTGTCGTTTGACGAAAAAGCGAACACGTTGACTATTTCAGATAACGGCATTGGTATGAGCCGTAATGATGTGATTGAGCACCTTGGTACGATTGCGAAATCTGGCACGGCTGAATTTTTCTCAAAACTATCGGAAGACCAATCCAAAGACTCTCAATTGATTGGTCAATTTGGTGTGGGTTTCTATTCTGCGTTTATTGTCGCTGATGCTGTGACGGTAAGAACACGTGGAGCTGGCCTTGCGGTTGATGAGGCTGTTCAATGGCACTCTCAAGGTGAGGGTGAATACACCATCGAAAGTATTAGTAAGGAAACTCGCGGTACCGACATCGTGCTCCATATGCGTGATGACGGCAAAGAGTTTTTGAATGAATGGCGTCTTCGTGATGTGATCAGTAAATACTCAGATCACATTGGTATTCCTGTTTCAATTTTAAGTAAAGTTCGTGATGAAGAAGGCAACGAAACTGACGAAACGAAATGGGAGCAGATCAACAAAGCGCAAGCACTATGGACGCGCAATAAGTCTGACGTTAGCGACGAAGAGTACCAAGAGTTTTATAAGCATGTTTCGCATGATTTTGCCGATCCTTTAGTTTGGAGCCACAACCGAGTTGAAGGTAAAAACGATTACACCAGCTTGTTGTATATTCCGGCAAAAGCTCCGTGGGATATGATGAACCGTGACCACAAATCAGGTTTGAAACTGTATGTGCAACGTGTGTTCATCATGGATGACGCTGAGCAATTTATGCCGTCATATCTACGCTTTGTTCGTGGTTTGATTGATTCGAACGATTTACCATTGAACGTTTCTCGCGAAATCCTTCAAGACAACAAGGTGACTCAGTCGCTGCGTAACGCATGTACCAAACGTGTTTTGACTATGCTTGAACGCATGGCGAAGAATGACGAAGAGAAATATCAGTCATTCTGGAAAGAGTTTGGCCTTGTTATGAAAGAAGGCCCAGCAGAAGACATGAGCAATAAAGAAAAAGTGGCGGGTCTACTGCGCTTTGCCTCGACAGAAGTTGACTCTGCCGATCAAACGGTTGCGTTGGCTTCTTACGTTGAGCGTATGAAAGAAGGTCAGGATAAGATCTACTACCTAACCGCAGATAGCTACAGTGCGGCGAAGAACAGCCCTCACTTAGAGCAGTTCAAAGCAAAAGGCATTGAAGTTATTCTGATGTACGACCGCATTGATGAGTGGTTGATGAACTACTTGACTGAGTTTGATGGCAAGCAGTTCCAATCGATCACGAAGGCAGGTCTGGATCTTAGCAAGTTTGAAGACGAGCAAGAGAAAGAGAAGCAAAAAGAGACAGAAGAAGAGTTCAAGTCTGTTGTTGAGCGTACCAAAACGTATTTGGGCGAGCGCGTGAAAGAGGTCCGTACCACATTTAAGCTTGCCAATACGCCTGCGGTTGTTGTAACTGACGACTTTGAAATGGGGACGCAAATGGCCAAATTGCTAGAGGCAGCAGGTCAAGCGGTTCCTGAAGTTAAGTACATCTTCGAGATTAACCCAAACCACGCGCTGGTTAAACGTATGGCGGATGAAGCAGATGAAGAAGCCTTCGGACGCTGGGTTGAAGTGCTGCTTGGACAAGCAATGCTAGCAGAACGTGGTTCGATGGAAGACCCATCTCATTTCTTAGGGGCAATCAATACACTTTTGACTAAGGTGTAATAGCTAAAAAGACTCAAAAAGCTCGCAAACTGCGAGCTTTTTATTTGAACTTCTGCGAAATTGTCGGAACTTTACAATTGAATGTGTAGTGCGCTTAAGTTTTGAGCGTCGAAGCATTCTTTAGTCTTAATTCAGCACTTGAACATGGAAAGTGTGGTAGAATTTCGGACTTGAATGTGATTCTGAAGGCGTGTATTTTGACCCGCCAATTTTTAGTAAACGTTATACCGAAACTTATCGTCGTTAACATTCTACTGTGAGCTTCGGTATAAATCATCATTTTTAAAGAGGATAAATCATGCGCATCATTCTTCTAGGTGCTCCAGGTGCAGGTAAAGGCACACAAGCTAATTTCATCATGGAAAAATACGGTGTTCCGCAAATCTCTACTGGTGACATGCTACGTGCTGCTATCAAAGCAGGTACAGAGCTTGGCAAACAAGCTAAAGCTGTTATCGATGCTGGTCAGCTAGTTTCTGATGAAATCATCCTTGGCCTAATCAAAGAGCGTATTGCTCAAGATGACTGTGAGAAAGGCTTCCTACTTGATGGTTTCCCTCGCACTATTCCTCAGGCTGATGGCCTAAAAGAAATGGGTGTTAACGTAGATTACGTGATTGAATTCGACGTGGCTGATGATGTGATTGTTGAGCGTATGGCTGGTCGCCGTGCTCACCTTGCCTCAGGCCGTACTTACCACGTTGTTTACAACCCGCCAAAAGTGGAAGGTAAAGATGACGTAACAGGTGAAGACCTTGTTGTTCGTGACGACGACAAAGAAGAAACTGTTCGTGCTCGCCTAGGTGTTTACCATGATCAAACAGCACCGCTAATCTCTTACTATGGTAAAGAAGCTGAAGCGGGTAACACTAAGTACCTTAAGTTTGATGGTACTAAGCAAGTTGCTGAAGTTAGTGCAGATATTGAGAAAGCACTGGCATAATTAACTGTCGAGAGAATCTGATAGTTTGCTATAGTGAAAGCGACCCAAATAGGGTCGCTTTTTTGATCTGTAGAAGTAAACTATTTTAAGCGATGTTACGTACATATGCTTTTGTCAGACAATTTAGGAAGTTATGCAAAATAATAAAAATAGAACCGGTGTGTTATTGGTGAACCTTGGAACACCAGATCAACCCACTTCGTCTGCCGTAAAACGTTTTTTGAGCCAATTTCTTCATGACAAGCGTGTTGTTGACATGTCTCGATGGTTATGGTGTCCGATCTTGCATGGCATCATCTTACCGATTCGTTCGCCTAAAGTGGCAAAGTTGTATCAAACGGTATGGATGGAGGAAGGCTCTCCACTTTTACATTATTCCCGATTACAGCAACGCAAGTTGCAGGAGTTATTGCAACTCCCTGTTGAACTAGGGATGACCTATGGCAACCCAAGTTTGGAGCATGGTGTGGCTGAGCTTCAGAAGCAAGGTGTGGAAGACGTTATCGTACTGCCTCTATATCCTCAATACTCCGGGACGACCACGGCCGCAGCATCTGACGGATTAACCAAAGCATTTAAACAATTACCTGTCATGCCGGGCTTTCGTTTTATCCGTGATTATCATGATCATCCACTTTATATAAAAGCACTGGCTGAAAGTGTACGAAAATCATGGCAAGAACATGGGCAAGGGGATTATTTACTCTGCTCTTATCATGGTATTCCTAAACGCTATGCAGATAACGGCGATGTTTATCCGAAGCATTGTGAACAAACAACTCGACTCTTGGCACAAGAGTTAGGGTTAAATGATGATCAAATCGGTTTAACGTATCAATCTCGATTTGGGCGTGAAGAGTGGCTTCAACCTTATACCGACAAAACACTGGAGCAATTGCCAAATCGAGGCATTAAAAAGCTCGATATCATGGCGCCAGCATTTTCAGTTGATTGCTTAGAAACGTTAGAAGAGTTGGCAGAGCAGTGTCGTGATATTTTCACCGAAGCGGGTGGGGAGCGTTTTACGTATATCCCATGCCTTAACGACTCTGAGACGCACCTTGCAATGATGCAAGCTATTATTCAACTAAGCTCATAGATTTGGTCGCCGTCCTCGTGGCGGCCAAGCCTCTCTCTTATATTCTTAACTGACATACCATTTCCAGAATAACTTCTACTTTAACTCATTTATCTGATCTATTGTTTGTGATCCAGATCGCCTTATGCACAGCCAAAAGTATTAACCGTAAAAAAGAACCTAAATCTGCTGTGATCTTCGTATTGTTCATGATGCGATCTTGCTTGGTTATTTGTGATCTCAAGCAACTGCTTATGGTTTTATTTATTTTTATAACTTTATAACTTGTTGTTTTTAAAGTTTAAAATAACTTTCTCTTTATTGTGGGTGCGCAAGATCTCACTCTATGGGAATTTATTTTTCTCAGTGAATTAATTTGTCCAAGATGAAAGTCAAGCCATGGAGGCAAACCTCACTTTGCGGTCAGGGTGAAGAAACACCAGACAAGAAACCGCGGCTAACTTTTAAATTAAGGCAGATTATTATGAAAAACGTATTAACTCTAAGTGCACTTTCTCTTGTTTTCGCTTCAAGCGCTTTTGCGGGCTCTTCTTATGTGACAGGTAATGTTCAGTTCCATGATGATGGACGTATCCATGGCTCAAAAGCAACGTCTACTTTGGAAGCGGGCCATACGTTTGACAACCAGTTTGGTGGCTTAACGGTATACACAGAGTTTGATGGTATTCAACTGGGGGATTTAACTGGCGCTGAGGCTTCTGGCCCGTATGTGACGCTAGGGGGTGAACAATCTTTCAATATCACAGAAAACTTCTGGGTTGCGGCGGGTTACCATCATTTGATTAACGAAGGTGACAGTATTCAATATCGTCCGCTAGTGAAGATTGGTTACAACTTCGATAACGGCATTGCACTAAGCAACCGTACACGTGCTCATATTGACGCGACTGACGCTGATGCAAAAACAGATTACCGCATGGATAACCGAATTGGTTACACACTCAATGATGATGTGTTGCTGAGCTACAACAACGTATACATGATTGAAGCGGAAACAATGGACCATGAGCTTCGTGCGACATGGACACGTCAAGGTGTTCAGCCATATTTCGAGTTCCGTTCACAAGCACACGGTGCAAAAGATGAGATGGGTGATAGCCTGGTGAATAATGCATTTGTCTTTGGTGCGTCATACGGTTTTTAACGCTTTGTTGTCCTAAGTCCTAAATGAAAAAGCCCGGTAAATACCGGGCTTTTTAACTTTTATTTGTCCGTATTGCCTTCGTGTCGGCGGTACTCAAAAACCTGTCCTTTTTCATTGAATGCATAAACCGAATAGGTGTCTTTTTTATCGCCATACTCCATACCCGGTGAGCCCATTGGCATCCCCGGAACCGCTAAACCTTTTGCATTTTTAGGTGGGTTTTCTAGAAACGCTTTAATATCTTCAGAAGGGATATGGCCTTCGAAGACGTAACCGTCAATTACCGCGGTATGACATGAAGCCAGTTTTGGCGTAATGCCAAACTTTTCTTTGATTGGATTCATGTTCTCATGTAGCTCTTCCTTGATATCAAAGCCAGCTTCTGTCATGTGTTTTGTCCATTCACCGCAACAGCCACAGTAAGGTGATTTGTAGTTAATGGCGTCAGCCGCCAATGCGTTGGCAGATGCCATCGCGAATAGAGCAAGAGTTAAGGTTTTAAGTTTCATAGACGCCTCTAAGAATCAATAGTGGTTTTAAATAATCGTAATCGGTTTGCATTGCTGACAACGGTAATTGAGGACAATGCCATTGCAGCTCCCGCAACAACTGGACTCAGTAAAATGCCAAGTATTGGGTATAAAGCCCCTGCCGCAATCGGAATGCCAAGTGAGTTATAAACAAAGGCCCCGAACAAGTTTTGTTTCATGTTTTTCACGGTTGCACGCGAGAGTTCAATGGATTTTGCCACGGCAACTGGAGATGAGTTCAATAGGGTCATTTGAGCGCTTTCAATTGCGACATCACTGCCGCTACCCATTGCAATGCCGATATCGGCAAGAGCGAGCGCTGGAGCATCGTTGATACCATCTCCGACCATGGCTACTCGTCGGTTTTCATCTTTTAGCTTTTGGATGTGTTTTGCTTTTTGATCAGGCAGAACTTGAGCAATGACCATATCAATACCAAGTTGGTGAGCAATCGCATCAGCAACTGCTTGGTTGTCCCCGGTAAGCATCACGGTTTGAATATGATTGGTTTTGAGTAGTTCGATGGCTTGTTTTGCATCACTTTTGATAGCGTCAGCCAATGCAATGGTGCCAAGTAGCTGGTTATTTAGGCAGATCCCGATCGTGGTCCATGCATTTTCTTTAGCACGTTCAAGCATGGTGTTAGCAGAGCTCATATCAATGCCTGAAGCCGCCAAGTAATTTGTCGAAGCAACCTGAAGTGGTTGATCATCTACTATGGCAGCGACGCCTTTCCCTTGAAGGTTTTGAAATTGCGTGACTTTGAGTGCTTTTCCGTGGTGCTGCTCGGTATAGTGGCAGATAGCTTTGGCTAATGGATGCTCTGAATGACGTTCGATACTGAACAGAAGGTCAATCAGGTGCTCTGTGCTGGTGGTATAAGCTTCGAGCGCTTGTACCACCGGTTTTCCTTGCGTCAACGTGCCAGTTTTATCAAAGACGACGGTGTTTATTTTACTTGCTGATTGCAGCACGTCCGCGTCTTTAATCAATATGCCCATTTCTGCGGCTTTACCGATACCAACTGTGACAGAAAGTGGTGTGGCAAGCCCAAGCGCACAAGGGCAAGCAATGATTAATACCGTAGTCGCAACCACAAGCATGTAACTGGCTTTTGGATCCGGCCCAATAAAGAACCAAACCAATGCAGAAAAAATAGCGATCATGACGACCACAGGCACAAAAACCGCTGAGATTTGATCCGCCAATTTGGCAATGGCGGGTTTGCTGCTCTGAGCCTGACGAACCATCTGAATAATTCGGGCCAGCATGGTGTCATTGCCAATACTGGTTGCTTCAATAACCAGTGAACCATCTTGGTTTAATGTTCCTGTAGAGACTTTTGTTCCAATGGATTTAAACAGTGGAATAGGCTCTCCGGTTAACATGGATTCATCAATGAATGATTCTCCGTCTAGCACTTTTCCATCTACCGGGATTTGTTCTCCGGGCTTGATACGCAGCTTCATACCCAGTTGAATCGCTTCTACCGGAATGGTGATGTCGCCATTCTCCGTTAACTGAGTTGCGAATTTTGGTTGTAAATCAAGCAATGCTTTTAATGCATGGGTGGTTTTGGCTTTGGCTTTGGATTCAATGTAGTGGCCAAGGGATATAAGCCCAACAATCATTGCGCTGGCTTCAAAATAAACGTGGCGAGATGGTAATGGGAACAACTCTGGGTAAACGACCACTAACATTGAAAATAACCAAGCGGCACCAGTGCCAAGTGCAACCAATGTATCCATGGTAGCGCGCCGGTGAGTAAAGGCTTGCCATGCATTTACAAAGAAACTTCTCCCAGCAGTGGCTAACAGCGCGAAACAGACGATACCAACGATGCCCCAAGCAATCTGATCGCTTGAGTTTCGGATCATCATATTACCACCTAATATGCCCCATAGCATGAGTGGTGCACCAATCGCCATGCCAGCGATGGCACTTTTTTGAAAGTGCTTCTGTTCTCTTTGTTGCTGCAAAGCCTGCTTTTCATGCTGAGTCGCTAAGTCATCAATGAACTCTGCCTGATACCCGGCCTGTTTAATGGCATCTAACAGCGCACTTTCAAAGGATTCTTGAATTGAAGAGTGATAGATGGTGGCACTTTGTTCAGCGAGATTCACTTGTGCCGCCATTACGCCTGGTACTGAAAGCAATGCTTTCTCTACAGAAGAAACGCAGCTGGCACACGTCATCCCTTGGATTAACAGAGAAAGTGGTGGGTGAGTACTAACTTGTTCAGGTTGAATCGAAACGGTAGCGGCCTCAATCTCTGGTGTTTCATGCTTGATAGCAGGTTCTATTGTTTGACTGAAGGCTTGATAGCCTGCTTCTGATACCAAATCCAAGATTTGCTGTTCACAGAGCAGTGACGTTAGAGTGAGCGACTCCTTACTTACTTCGGCTTCAGCAATCAGCGGATGCGCTAATAAAGCATCGTGCAGTTTGTTAACGCAACGTCCACAGTTCAATCCTGCCAAATGATAATGTTGCGTTGTACCTGCATCATAACCTAGCAATTTGATACTGCGGTGGATGGTGGAAAAGCGTTCTTCTGTTTCCAAAACAATGTGTGTGGGAGATAGGTCTAGAATTGTGACTTGGTTGTTTTCAGTCAGTGCTTTCTCTACCTTGCGAGCGCATCCCATACAATTTAACCCAGACAACGGGATCTCAAAATGCTGCATGGTAATACCTCATTATTACTGTAGTTGTTGCTGAGCTTAAACCTTACCTCAAGGGAAAGGTCAAGACGTATTTCAACAAAGAAAAAACGTCAAAATTGACTATGTCTGGTACTGAGCAAGCTATAAATAATGCGAGAGAATTCAAAAAATAAGCTCCAATAAAGTCAAGCTGGCTAAAAGTTCCTGAAACTGTCGTGACACAAGTCATCAATATCGACCTATTTATGTGAAAAAAGCTATCGCTGGAATGTTTTTGACGTTTTTGTATCTTTAGTGTTTCTAGTTAAGTTCTTGTTTTTAATGTATTTATGTTTATTTTTCTTTCTTTACTTTGAGGGGGGTCAGATAAAAAATGCCATTCAATTCTCGCTCCAAAAAAAGTTTGCCACCATGCCCCTGTCCATAAATAGCCCACCGATTCATTGGTCTTTAAGTTGAGCTGGTGGCTAAACAAATAATTCTCCTAAGGAAAAGGGTTAATAATATGAAAAGCGTATTCAAACGTTCATTAGTAGGTGCAGCGGTGTCTTCTATGCTATTTGGTACGGCAGCATTTGCTGCAGATCCAGTAGGACCAGAATACTCATCTGCAGCTTCTGCATTTTTCGAAGAATCCACTGTAACGGGTGCGATTAACTTCTGGATGCGTGATCGTACACGTGCGGATTTTGATGTGGCGACAGGTGAGCAAACAGGCAAAACACCAAACTTAGATCACGGCTCGGTATATGTATCATTAGGCTTCCATTCTGGTTATGTTGCAGACACGGTTGGTCTGGATCTAAACGTCTACTCAACGTTTGATATGTGGAATAACGCTTCTCCTGACCATGAAATGAACTTCTGGGGTGTCGATAATCCATATGACATGAATCCAACTCAATCTAGTGGTTGTACTGGTGAATGGGATTCAGGTTGTACTGACAACGGCGCAGCAATCCAAACGGCGGCAGTTAAGTTTAAATTCGGTGATTCAATCACAGCTAAAGCAGGTTACTTCCAACCAAGCGTACCAACAGCGATGGGTGTGAACTGGTCTTATGCAGCAGGTACTTACACTGGTGGTGAAATTGGCGGTACATTCGGTGATTTGGCTGTTGGTCTAGTATATGCAGACGAATACCGCGCACCATGGTTCCAAGACAGCTATGGCTTCCGTGACGGTCAGAATGAAGATGCTGGTGATGCGTACTCTATTGGTGCACGTTACAACTTCTCTGATGCAACATCGCTTGATTTCGCTTATGCGGGCCTAACAAAAGGCGACCGTCAAAATGCGCACATCAAACTCAAACACAACACAGATAATGGTTGGTACCTATCGCCACAACTTTACGTAATTGATGATAACGACCAATACGATAGCACTGCATTCCAGCTTGCATTCCTATCATCTAAATCTGTTGGTCAGTACAACTTCCGCCTAGAAAGTACTTATACCTCTGCTGACTCTTCAGACACACGTGGTAACACAGGTAACTTCGCTTACCGTTTGACTGAGAAATACGGCGGTTCTAACGGTGCATACGATATTTGGTGGAACAACCGTTCAGATTTCAACCACGATGGTGAAATTGGCTTCTTTGGTCAAATGAGCCGTGACTTCTCTGACCTAGGTGCTCCTGGCTTTAGCGCAGGTATCAACGGCGTTTACGCTTTTGGTGCTGAAGCAGAAGGCTTTGATGAGCTGGTTGAATACTCTGGTAGTGTGTTTGCCAACTACGCTATCCAAGGTGGTGCGTTGAAAGGTGCGCATGTGGGCATGTACTACACGCGTTACGTGAACGATGCGAATACACCAAACTGGACTGGTTATTCAAACGCATTCCAAGACGAGAACGACTTGAAAGTGACATTAGTGATTCCATTCACAATCAAGTAATGACTTAAATACGAAGGCCCCACATGTTGGGGCCTTTTTCTATTTATAAGGAGAGGTTAATGCAACGCAGTTGGATATTGGTACCTTTTATATTAGTCAGTGGTTGTATGGCAACCTCAATGCATCTTGATCCTGAGCAATGGGGAGAGCGCAGTGCCACAAGAGGGGAGTTGATGGTGCAGCATCCAGAAGCTCTGAAAGATGCACTTAAAGCGGATGATATTAGTGCTGAGGATTTTGCGCGTTATCAACAAGGCTTTTTGAGAGGAAAAAAAGTCTTTTGTGATGTCAACAAAGCGTTTACTTGGGGGGCTAACGGCAACAAATACCAAGGGCAATGCGATGGTTTTTCCACAGAACCGCAATTTCGTTATGAAGCCGAACGTGGATTTGAGCGTTTTGTTTACCCTGAGAATAAAAGTTTTCCTTAGCTTGAATTGTCGTATGAGTGAGTGCAGTGCTAGAATACCGCCCAAAATTTAGCTCATGCTGATTAAATTGGCTGATCTTTCATATAAGGTAAATGACACATGACGGTTAAAACTCGTTTTGCTCCTAGCCCTACTGGCTATCTTCACGTTGGTGGTGCACGTACAGCACTGTACTCTTGGCTTTTCGCAAAAAGCCAAGGCGGCGAATTTGTACTTCGTATTGAAGATACTGACCTAGAACGTAACTCTCAGGAAGCGGTGGATGCCATCCTTGAAGGGATGCAGTGGATGGGATTGGAATGGGATGAAGGCCCATACTTCCAGTCAAAGCGTTTTGATCGTTATAACGAGATGATTGATAAGCTGCTTGCTGAAGATAAAGCTTACAAATGCTATGCGTCAAAAGAGCTGTTAGACGAAATTCGTGCTGAGCAAGAAGCAAATAAAGAGATGCCTCGTTACGATGCGAACCATCCTAAAGTTGTTGCGGCGAATGAAGCTGCAAAAGAGGGGGATGCATTTGTTGTTCGTTTCCGTAACCCAAAATCAGGTAGCGTTGTATTTGAAGATCAAATTCGTGGCCGTATTGAAATTGGTAATGATCAGCTAGATGACCTAATTATCCGCCGTACTGACGGTGCACCAACTTACAACTTCGTTGTGGTTGTGGATGACTGGGATATGGGTATTACACACGTTGTACGTGGCGAAGATCATATCAATAACACTCCTCGTCAAATTAACATCTACGAAGCGCTAGGTGCGCCAGTACCGACCTTTGCACACTGTGCAATGATTCTGGGTGATGACGGAGCAAAACTGTCGAAACGTCATGGTGCAGTTTCTGTGATGCAATATCGTGATGAAGGTTACCTGCCAAATGCATTGAACAACTATCTTGTGCGTTTAGGTTGGTCTCACGGTGACCAAGAAATCTTCTCTCGCGAAGAAATGATTAATCTATTTACGTTAGATGCCATCTCTAAATCCGCATCGGCATTCAACACAGATAAGTTGCTTTGGTTGAATAACCACTATATTAAGACGTCTGAGCCAGAATACGTTGCTGAGCACCTGCAATGGCATCTAGATAACCAAAAACTTGATATTACAAATGGCCCAGCGATTACAGAAGTGATCAAGCTCGTTGGTGAGCGTTGCAATACATTGATTGAGCTTGCAGAGCAAATTCGCTACTTCTACGAAGACTTTGCTGAGTTTGAAGCTGGCGCTGCGAAGAAGCATTTGCGTGGCGTAGCGAAGCAACCATTAGAGCTAGCACTTGCGAAAGTTGAAGCACTAACGGATTGGTCGACTGAAAATCTTCACAATGTCATTAAAGAAGTGTGTGAAGAACTTGAAATTGGTATGGGCAAAATTGGTATGCCATTGCGTGTTGCTGTGACAGGTGGTGGTCAATCTCCTTCTGTAGACGCGGTTATGCAATTAATTGGCAAAGAACGTGTCGTGAGTCGTATCAAAATGGCTTTGGCGTTTATTGCTGAGCGCGAAGCTAACGCATAAGTCAGTTTTTATCGAAAAACCGCGGTTTTATCCGCGGTTTTTTTGTATCTCAAACCGTGAAAATCATGATCTTTCAGGAAAAATGGCCGTATTTATGTCTCATTTTTAAGAAATGACAACGCCATTGTATAAAAGTTCACCGATTGAATTGAAGGGTGTGATCTATGTCCAACCTTTACCGGATAAGGGTTTGCGAGCCATGCCTCAACTTTTTGATGAAATTTGATGACAAAATATTGACATTTGACCCCTTCAATCTTGTCAAAAATTCATTATAGTTCTCCCCGTCAGTTACTCTTTGTTACCAATAGTAACGGCTAGGACAGGAAGCAAAAACAAACGGAACTGCAATAAAAACAAAGGTGTTCTTTCACCAGTCGACCAGGTTGTTGAGTGTCGGGGTAGAGTTGAGCACCAAAGCTATAGATAACTTAAAACTGCACCAAGCAGTAAACCGATTTCAGAGGAATCAATAATGAAAAAATTAGCAGCGGTAATCTCAGCATCACTTCTTCTTGCATCAGCATCAGCAAGCGCTGAACTATACGTAGGTGCTAAAGCTGGTAAAGCTTGGCTAGACGATGCATGTGAAGCAACAGCAAACTGCGACAAAGATGACTCAACACTGGGTGCGTTTGTTGGTTACGAAATGTGGGACTTCCTATCTATCGAAGCTGGTTACGATTACCTAGGTAAATTCACTGCTGACGGTCTAAACGACGAGAAAGTAGAAGCTTACACTCTTGCTCCTAAAGTAAACCTACCACTTACTGACGATATCTCTCTATACGGTAAGTTCGGTGGTGCGTTCGTAAACTACGGCAACGCTGACGATTGGTCATACCTAGGTGCTGCAGGTGTTGAATTCGATTCACACGAGAACGTAACTGTACGTGTTGAATACCAAACAATCACTGACGCGAACAACGACATCGTTCGTGCAATGGGTAACTCTGCTACTCTAGGTGTTGTATACAAATTCGGTGGCAGCGAAGAAGTTGCTCCAGTAGTAGTTGAAGAAGAGCCAGTAGTTGAAGTTGTTGAAGAGCCACAACCAACTGTAGTAACTAAGACTTTCGAAACACAACGTCTTGGCGCTGGTAACTTCGAACTAAACAGCACTGAACTAAAAGCGGAAAGCGCTTCTAAACTAGACGAGCTAGTTGAGTTCCTAAACACTTACCCACAAGCTAACGTAGAAATCGTAGGTTACACTGACACTTCAGGTGCAGCTTCTTACAACCAAATGATTTCTGAGAAGCGTGCTCAGTCTGTATCTGACGCTCTAGTTGCTAAAGGTGTTGACGCTTCACGTATCACTGCACGTGGCGAAGGCGAGAACAACCCAATCGCTTCTAACGACAACCGTGAAGGTCGTAAACAAAACCGTCGCGTAGAAGTTATCGTTCCAGAATTTGAATACCAAGTTCAGCAATAATTATTGCTTCGATAACAACGACTGTTGAAATTCAAAGCCCCGGCATTGCCGGGGCTTTTTCTATGTGCGTTCAATAATATTGTTGTCATTCTATGAAACATAAAAAGCCAGTACATTTGTACTGGCTTTTCATTATCTTGCAGCAAAGCAACATGGCTTAGTGAGTGTAGGTAGAACCTATTTCAGGTCAATACTCGCTAACCGACCCATGAATTCAAGAATTTCTAAGTTATCTTTATTGGCTTCAAGTAGCGCTTTTTTAGTTTTAGTGTAAGCCCCTAAGCGACCATGCTTACTGATGGAGCAAACCACACTTCGATAAATTAGCTTTCCGTTTTCATCGTAGTTACGCCAAGAAGCAATATAACATTCATCTTTAGCATCAGGGTTCGCTTTGGTTGGGCGTGGTTTGAAGATGATCTTGGGTTCCAGTGAGTGAGGAAGGCGTGTCATCAGATAGGGATCTTTCAACAAGCGGCGCCAAAATTTCCCCCACATTTCGAGTCCTAATTCGTTACGAAGCTTAATCGCTTTTTTCAGTCCTTTTTTTTCTCCAATACGTATGTATCCCACCGACCGGTGCAACACTGTGTCGTCGGGTGTATGAATATGTATCTTATAGGCTGTTTTCGCTTTTGAGATAAAGCGATGGCCTGTATTTGTTGTCAGGTTGCTCTTAGCCATTATTCCAAGTAATAGTTCTATTAATAAGCAAGCGCACAGGGTAAGCAATTATTAGTAATAATTAAAGTAGTAAAACCTGACATTTCCAATAGAATTATTAATAAGAGTTGTAACTGTCTGATTTGTTGTAAATGAAAATTTCAATACAGCTTTTTATCGATCAATATCACGGCACTTTCTCATCTTCTCCACTTTGTTTTGTGAAAGGTTAATTATCCTTAATCCAACCACAAAGCGGTCTTAATCCTTCTCTATTTACACTGGCGGTTATGTGGATTGAGTTTTCTCAGTCCTCAGAGTTTGTGCTCTGTGGGTGACCTCTTTATACGATGGTTTGTTCATTGAGCATAAATCACAAGCTTGATTTTTATAGAGGGAACAACAGTGAATATACTCGGATATTTTCAGAAAGTTGGGAAGGCTTTGATGGTCCCCATCGCTGTGCTGCCTGCTGGTGGCTTAATGTTGGGGCTTGGTTATGCCATTGACCCAGCTGGCTGGGGCGCTAATAGTACTCTGGCGACCATCCTTGTCTATGGTGGTAAGGGGATCATGGACAACCAGGCGTGGTTATTTGCTGCCGGTGTGGCTTATGGCTTAGCAAAAGATAATAACGGTGCCGCAGCCCTAGCTGGGTTATTGGGGCTTTTGATTGTTGAGATGATCGTAGGGAACACTGCGGTGGTGTCTCAAATTACAGGTGTCCCTGTCGAGCAGATGTCGTCATCAGAAGTCATTGCTTCGAAAGCGGCGGTTAGTGCGTTTACTGGGATCATGATGGGAATTGTGGCGGCAACACTTTACAATCGATTCCATGACATAAAATTACCTGCCGCACTGGGCTTTTTTGGTGGACGCAGATTCGTACCGATTATTACCTCTTTTGCTGCCATTACCATTAGCTTAGTGATGGTTTACATTTGGCCAGTGGTATACGGTTCTCTAGTTGACTTTGGCATTGCGATTTCAGAGCTTGGTGCCACAGGTGCAGGTTTGTATGGCTTCTTCAACCGCTTACTGATCCCGATTGGTTTGCATCACGCACTTAATCAGGTCTTTATTTTTGATTTGGTTGGGATTAATGATATTTCTAAGTTCTGGTCTGGGACCGGAGAGCTAGGGGTAACAGGCATTTACCAAGGTGGCTTTTTCCCTGTTATGGGTTATGGCTTACCCGCCGCGTGTTTAGCTATGTACCACTGCGCAAAGCCTGAGAATAAAAAGAAAGTTGGCGGTATTCTTGGTGCTTCAGCGTTAACCGCCATCTTTACTGGGGTAACAGAACCGATTGAGTTTGCGTTCATGTTTGTTGCACCAGTGCTTTATTTTATTCATGCAATATTAGCTGCATTGTCTTTGTATATTGCCGCAAGCATGCAGTGGATCGCTGGCTTCACCTTTAGTGGTGGTTTGATTGATTTTGTACTGTCATTTAACCTACCTTTGGCGAACAAACCCTACATGCTGATCCTGCAAGGTCTCTGTTTTGGTGCTATTTACTACTTCGTGTTCCGCTTTGCAATTTTGAAATTTGATCTCAAAACCCCCGGCCGCGAAGAGGAAGAGACCAGTACCGCAACCGCAGTCAATACCGATGAGAAAGCGGCGCAATACCTTAAAGCGCTCGGTGGGCATCGTAATCTGAGCTCTATCGATTCTTGTATTACTCGACTGCGTTTAACACTCAACGATATATCTGTGGTTGATGAAGGAGTCTTGAAGTCGATCGGTGCCATGGGGGTGGTGAAAATTGGTGCCAATAACCTTCAAGTGATTGTTGGTACAGAAGCCGAGTCTATTGCGATGGCGATGAAGGCTATCCCAACGAGTGAGGACTTGAGTCACATTGTTTTACCTGGATAACGGGTACTCATACAGCCGAAGTGTCAGCTTCGGCTGTTTAATTAAGTCAGGCAGATCCTTGCTCTTAACCCCGGATGGTTGTCGCGAAACAAGAGTTGTGCGTGATGACGCTGAACAACGGCTTGAACAAGCGACAGCCCTAATCCATTTCCTTGCTCTGTGCGACTTTTATCTGCACGATACATCGGTTTGCACACATGCTGCTTCTCTTCATCGGACAAACCTATTCCTTTGTCAGCGACCACCACGCCAAAACGATCGGCAATCACTTCAATACGACCATGTTCCGGTGTGTACTTCACGGCATTTTCTATCAAGTTAAATACGGCTCTGAAAAGCAAAGAGCGATCGCCAGAAAGAAAACAAGGTTGATCTTGGCGAAAAGAGACGTGTTGATTTTTTTGCTCGGCTAAGGGTTGAATGAATTCGAGCGCATCTTGCGCGACAGCTGCTAGGTTAACCGTTTCATTTTCAATGGTGTGTTGACCGCTATTCAACTTTGCAATCTCGAGCATGCTATTGAACAGCGATAAAATCAGCTCTAGCTCATCATGACAAGAAGAAAACTGTTGATACTGTTTATCGGATAACTTGGAATCACTGAGAAGCTCTTCCAGCCGCAGTTTTAACCTTGCCATTGGGGTGCGCATGTCATGAGCTAATCCGACCGTCAGCGACTTTAGTGTTTGTTCATTCTTAGCCATTTGCTCAATCATAAAGTTCAGATGAATGGCCAGAATATCGAATTCATCATCTTGCTTTGATACCGCGATTTTCACGTCTCGTTCACCACATAAGAACCGGTTCATCGCCTGATTAACACGTTCAAGCTTTTGTAAGATCAATACACTGAAAAAGAAGGCAACGACCAACATGACTCCGATCGGCAATACGATTCCGGTTAACACCATTGGGATGACTGATTGACGATACGCCTGTAATAGATCCTCTTTCAATTCGATCTCGAGCCGGTATTTTTCGCCAACGTTAATACTATTGCGTTCATTCAGTAATGGCGTTGCTGGATAAAGAGGAGTAGAGAGTGGGGTACTTGTTGGTATAAGTTGATAAGAAAACAGTGAATGATTGGTTTGTTTGGTTTTTAAAAGTTGCTCTATGCTCCTTGGGTTATATGCCGCCGCGTTTTTAAATTCTTGAATTTCATCAATGAGTTGTTTGGATAAATGCTCTCGATGAAAAGCTTCTGAGTTAATAAACAGTTGGCGAATAAAGACAATGTTCACTACGGCGATGAGGACAAATAGCGTTAATAACGTTTTGAATACGGAGGAGCGTGAAAGGGTATAGTCATCGACGAAGGACATAACCAGCCCCCCTGACGGTATGCAGAAGTTGATTACAGCCAGCGTCTTCTAACTTCCTGCGTAGGTTGGCAACGTGAACATCAATGACATTGGTTTTTGGATCGAAATGGTAACTCCAAATTGCTTCAAACAGGCGCATTCTTGAAACGACCTGTTCATGATGCTCGACAAAATACTGCAGTAACTGAAACTCTTTAGGTTGAAGTTGAAGCTCTTTTTGATTGCAGATGGCTTTATGAGCACGCAAATCCACTTGAATACAGTCGTAATTGAGTGTGGTTTGGAGGGGGGATTTATGTTGTGAACGATTGATAATGATGTTGACGCGGGCAATTAACTCTGCAAGTGCAAAAGGCTTGATTAAGTAATCATCGCTGCCAGCTTGCAAACCATTCACCCGATCTTCAACGCTGTCCATGGCACTAAGGATTAAGATGGGTGTTGGTGATTCAGTTGCTTTTATGGCGGCCAATACTTTCATACCATCAAGGTAGGGCAGCATTCTGTCAAGAATGATCAGTCGGTATTCACAGCTTAATGCCATCATCAAGCCTTTTTGGCCATCTTCTGCCTGATCCACTTGGTAGCCATGTTCTTGCAATCCCTTTGCGACAAAGTCACGTGTGGTTGCATCATCTTCAATGATCAATATTTTCACGTATCATCCTCCATGAATGTGGCCAAATCATAACCTAAGTGAATGGCTAACTTCTTGTCTAAAAACAAGAAAGGCTCGGCGAAAATCGGCGAGCCTGATAACGGTTATAGGGGGTAAACCGTTACAATTACAGTAAGGTGCGAGTGGCAATCACTGTACAATGAGAATCATTTTACTGGAAGCGAGTAAATTTCTGGTAATGAGAAGATTAAGTTTTCTTAAAGTTTGGTAAGAAAATAAAAAAGTCGGCGTAAAGCCGACTTTATCAATATGGCGCTCCCGACAGGATTCGAACCTGTGACCTGCCCCTTAGGAGGGGGCCGCGCTATCCAGCTGTGCCACGGGAGCGTAGACGGTCATGATACTCAATTATTTGAGTATGTTAAGTACAAATTCGCTACTTAAAGTAGTTTGTGCATAACATCGCCAATTTGGATACTACCTGCCAGATCAGCTTGATCGACGGTCAGTTCAGCCTCGTTTTCATAAACACGCTTAACCGTCAATGTAATGTCTGTTTGAGTCACTTTATTTCGTGGCAGCCCACGTTGGTCGATAAATGAGCCGGTGTGCCATAGCTGCAGTTTGTCACCTTCTTTTACGCCATGTACACGACCGAGATCAATCGTAAGCGTATTGCCCCACTTGGCGATTACTTCAGGCAGAGTGATTTTACACGATACCTCGGACTCAAGATCCAACATGATATTGCGGCTCACGCGTAACATCATCTCACCGTAGGTCGATGCCCAAAAGCGCGCACTTTTGGTATCGACTTGGCTGGTTTTAGCAAAGGGCCATTTAGCAACTTCACGATAATTACGGTGATACACTTCATTGCCTGTTTTTCCGTCATAAATGGTCATTTCGAGTGCAAATTGACGGTTTATGATGTCTTCTGCCAGCATTTTTTTGTCAATGGTTGCCGTTAAGTCAGTAATGGTTCCCCCCAGAATGTATTGCGCTCCTGTGTCTTGGGCGATCATCTTTAAGCGCTCTGGATAGCGTTTATTGATCTCATAGTCGGTGGTGCCGACAGAAACAAAGCTTGCCGATTCTTCATCTAATTGACGGTTGATGATGCGGGCAAAATCATCACCGACACTATAGATTTGGCCCATGACCGCTTGTTGTGGGGACTCTATGTCGATGTTGCCAATGAGAAAGGTCTTTTTGTATTGGCTGACGTGGCAACCTGTTGCCGACGGGTAAATATCTATCCTAGCTTTGACCGACATGATGTTGCGACGAATTTTTTGCTCCTCGACCACGACATAGCGAACCTCATGATTACTAAACTGGTACTCTTTTCGATCACTTTCGAGCAGTGGTCGAAGATTACTGATGCTACCAATATCCGCGCCAGAAAAACTGACGGCTTTGTATAACGCATCCTCTAGCGCGTGAATTCTCGCTTGCTCTTCTGATGAAACGACCGTTGCCGTTCCAGTGACTTCATACCAGCCTGCGAATGCAGTAGAAGGTAGTAAGTAAAGCATTGAAAATATGGTAAAAAGCAATTTTTTCATAAGGTGGTTACCATTTGGGTATATATTTTGCTTGATAAATCGTAGCTGATTTAGGCATCGCATTTCTAAATTGTAAGCACAGTTAGAAAAGCAAGGAATGTTCCACTTTGGCGAGAGAGATGAAAGTGGGGCAGGAACAGTGCCTTAAAGTATCGGAGATTAGAGAAATGAAGAAATGGTTATCGCTAGTACCCGCAGTATTTCTGACTGCTTGTGCTTATGCTCCTATCTATAACGGTAAAGAACCCTATTCAGGTTCTCAGTTTATGTTGATGGAGAGCCCGCGTCATACTCTTGACTTTTTTGTTGAGAGCATGACTGAAGATTTAATGATATCGAACACCAGTGTGTCGGCTCGTACCCCTATTGCCGTCACTTCGTTTGTCGACCTACAAAATATGGATGCGACAAACTGGTTAGGAAATTCGGTATCTGAAGGTTTTATTCATCAATTCCAGCGCCGTGGGTTCAAAGTCGTGGACTTCAAAACCACTGGTTCAATCCAAGTGACGCAACAAGGTGATTTTGCTTTTAGCCGAGATTGGAAAGATTTAGCGCAAGAGCAAGAAATTCAATATGTGCTGACAGGAACAATGCTTCGTCAAGAGGGCGGGGTATTGGTAAACGCACGTGTTGTGGGTATGCAATCACGGGTGGTAGTTGCGACAGCTCAGGGCTTTTTACCAGCGGATCGCATTGGTCGTGACTTGGATACGCTCAATAGCATTCGCACGCAAGATGGTGTGCTGATTCGCTCCGACCCGACAATGACACAGCCTTACACCGTGATTCTGCGTCCATAGGAGGAGCAATGAAAAAACTAATATTACTACTCGTTGCTTTTGTTATGGTGGGTTGTCAGCCATTGAATAACATGCGTCCGGATGATTGGCTAACGGCTGTTGGCTATGCGAGCATTAGTGAACAAAAGGGACGAAACGAAGAAGAAAAGCAGGTTCGAGCAATGCGAGCGTCTAAGATTGATGCGTATCGTGAATTGGCAGAGCAGGTTTATGGTATGCGCGTTAGTGGCCGTGCCGATTTAAAAGATCAGCGTTTAGGAACTGAGCTTACATCAGGTGCCGTGGATGGTGTTATTCGTGGTGCGGAAGTTGTGCGTAGCTACAAAGTTGGCGACAGTTATGTCACTGAACTTCGCTTAGATATTCAGAAAATGAACAAGCTACGTGATTATGGTGAAATTCAGCAAGTTCCGGAAAAGCGTCAGCAAACCTTGTTTTAATTCTCTCAAACTCCGATACAAAAAAAGCGGCAATCATTGCCGCTTTTTTATGTGTTGCTTTCGTATCAGGCTTTAATGTTGGTGCCAAGGGTGGACAAATTTGAAGTTTGTCCTTCGGCATTGTATGTCATGCCAAACTTTCCTTGGGTTTGCTGCATTAAATTGTTCAGTTTATTGAAACTCAGTTGCGCACGCTGAAGCGCTTCTCCATTAACAAGGTTTGCTTGTTGGCAGTCATGGACGATAGATCGAATTTGGTCAACTAACGGGCTCAGCTCAGGGTCGGTTTTCAGGCTTTCTACTTCAGGGTGCTGAGCAATTCGTTGGTCGGTTGTCTGCAATTGATCAATTAAGGTGACTTTCTCTTTTGCAATGGCTTCAATATCTTTGGAGAGTCGATTAGCAATGGCCAGCTTCTCTTTCTCTAAAAGCTCAGAAAGATCTTTTGCATTTTTCAACTGGAATTCAACCAGACTATTGAGTGCTGCCATCGTTACTACTCTTTATCAGCGACGCTTAATAAACTACAGCCCGCCTAACTCTTTCTCAAATTTAATCATATTATCAGCCAATTTTTCAGGATCGACGGTGTAAGAACCATTCGCGATCGCTTCTTTAATTGCCGCAACTTTTGCTTTATCAAAACTTGGCTGGCTTACCATTTGGTTATGCATTTCACCTACCGCCTTGCCTTGTTTACTTAGTGATACCGCGTCTTGGGCAACTCCCGACTTCTTTGCAGAGTCAGTGTTACTCGTCGCGTTGGTATCACTACGTGCAGAACTTCGAGTCGATGTTGATATCGTCTGTCCCGAACGTATGTTATCAATACCTGCCATAATTGAGCCTTTTACCTGAATGAAAAACCTGTACAGTCCATATCGACTGAACGAAAAATAACTTTAGTGTTTTTTTCGTCCACCGTTATTTTTACAACTTAATGACTAAAAGTGTACAGTGACTTCTGAAATTCCCGTTACTCGTCCTTCAATTATACGGTTGGATTTACTATTTTTCACTCTTATCTGTTCACCATGTGAGCCATCCGTTAGCGCAATACCTTTTGTTGTTATCGTCATGCCAGACTTAATCGCTTTGATAACAACGTTTTCATTACGACATACTACGCAAATATCATTGCTTTCAAGAACTTCACCTGAACGTAAGTTTTTTTTAGCTTTAGCACCAATTACTGAACTAATTGTTGAAAAGCCTTGCCGTCTGAAGCGCTGCAAGTCTACCATACTAATAGTAACGTCCTGAGGCGAAATAATTTGTCCTCGACTTAGTGATGTGGTCAAGGTGACTTGTGGCCCTGAACGATAAATACGAACAGGAACATAAACCTTCCAATTATCATCGGGACATTCAACTAGTACGGTAATATTACTGGCATTTGGATTTGTCGATGATGAAGAGGTTGCTAAGTCACTGGGACAATCAGTTGCAAAAATCCTTGAATCGATATTCGCGGCTTTTGCTTTAAGAATGCCATCTTGAGGCCAGTCTAGCGTTGCAAGAATATACTCTTCCGCGCTTTGCTGAATATGCTGTATTTGTGGTTGAGTAGCTGATGTTACTGAAAAACTAAAGAAAAAGAATAAAAAGCCGATACACTTAGAAAAAAGTATACAGATGGCTCTACAATTACTTATGGAAAACGATCTTACGGTTGATTTAGGATGTGTCATTCTGTTTCTCTGGTTTTTCATTGCACACAGTAGACTATCATCTTTTTAGAATGAAAGTTTAAGATGGAGATGAGCTTATGACGGGGATCCTCGATTCGGTGAACCAGCGAACCCAACTCGTTGGTCAAAACCGATTGGAGTTATTAACGTTTCGTCTAATGGGACGTCAACGTTACGGTATTAACGTATTTAAAGTAAAAGAAGTACTTCAATGTCCTAAGCTTACTTTAATGCCTAACCTTCACCATTTAGTCAAAGGGGTGGCTCATATCCGTGGCCATACGGTTTCTGTTATTGATTTAAGTTTAGCAATTGGTGGCAGACCGACAGAAGATGTTGATAAGTGTTTTGTGGTGATCGCGGAATTTAACCGGACTATTCAAGCCTTTTTGGTGACGTCAGTTGAACGCATCATCAACATGAACTGGGAAGCGATTTTGCCTCCGCCAGATGGTTCTGGTAAAGCCAACTATCTGACAGCGGTAACGAACATTGATAATGAATTAGTTGAAATTCTCGATGTTGAAAAAATTCTTGCTGAAATCGCTCCGATCGATGAAACCATGGATTCCACAATTGCGGAAGAAATCGCTCAAGCCGAAGAAGAAAAAGAAATCGTTAGGCGTATTCTTATCGCTGATGACTCAACTGTTGCAAGAAAGCAGGTTGAACGAGCGATTAACTCAATTGGTTTTGAAGCGATCGCGGTGAAAGATGGTAAAGAAGCTTATGAAAAGCTGGTAGAAATGGCAGCGGAAGGGAATATTTACGATCAGATCTCATTAGTGATTTCAGATATCGAAATGCCAGAGATGGATGGCTATACTTTAACGGCAGAGATTCGTCGTCATGCCGATCTCAAAGATCTATATGTCATTCTGCATTCATCTCTCAGCGGTGTATTTAACCAGGCAATGGTAGAACGAGTTGGTGCAAACTCTTTTATCGCGAAATTCGATCCTGATGAACTGGGTAATGCAGTGAAGAAAGCACTAACGGAATAAAGAGAAGTTAATGACAGCGATAACTATAAGCGATCAAGAATATCGTGATTTTAGCCGTTTCTTAGAATCTCAGTGCGGTATCGTACTAGGAGACAGCAAGCAGTATTTAGTGAGGAGTCGTTTGAGCCCACTCGTCACGAAATTCAAACTCGGGTCACTTTCTGACCTTCTTCGTGATGTAGTCACCGGACGTAACCGAGATCTACGTGTTGCCGCTGTTGATGCTATGACAACGAACGAAACATTATGGTTTCGTGATACTTACCCGTTTGCAGTGCTTGCCGATAAGCTTTTGCCTGAGGTGGCTGCAAGTAAAAGACCCATTAAAATTTGGTCTGCGGCAAGTTCTTCAGGTCAAGAGCCGTATTCAATGGCAATGACTATCCTAGAAACACAACAACGCAAACCTGGCATGCTGCCAAGTGTGTCGATCACGGCAACTGATATCTCAGCGAGTATGTTAGATATGTGCCGAACCGGGGTTTATGACAACTTGGCTCTGGGGCGTGGTCTCTCTCCTGAGCGTCGTCGTAACTTCTTTGAAGATGCGGGGGATGGTCGGATGAAGATCAAAGACAATGTGAAGCGTTTGGTTAATTTCAGACCACAAAACTTAATGGACAGTTATGCGCTGCTTGGTAAGTTCGACATTATCTTTTGTCGCAATGTACTGATTTACTTTTCTCCGGATATGAAATCTCAAGTTTTGAATCAAATGGCGAATAGTTTAAACCCTGGAGGTTATCTGCTTTTAGGAGCATCAGAGTCTCTAACTGGGTTGACCGATCGTTTTGAGATGGTTCGTTGTAATCCAGGAATCATATACAAACTGAAATAATGTTCGATGTATGGATAAAAGCCCGGCAATTGCCGGGCTTTTTTGTAGTTATCGAACTGCGCCGCTTCGTTATATACTTGTCTTGAGACATTCCATCTCTCCATCGTTAATCTAGGTTTTAAATAAATTGGCTTATTTATTGCTGGATTAGCAAAAGATATTGGCATGAATTGAGTCTGATTCTAAAGTTGGTACACAACTTGCTTTTATCTTAAGTAATAACGGTCAGTTCTTTGAATAGAGGCAATTATGGCTATTTCTTTCGACAATGCTTTAGGTATCCACCAATACACGGTTGGCGTGCGTGAGCGCAATGCTGAGGTCATCTCTAGCAATATTGCACAAGCGAATACACCGGGCTTTAAGGCGAAAGGAATGGACTTTAAGAGAGCATTGCAGGCGGCAACATCAGAGGCAAGCATTGGTCTTAGCCGAACAGATGGTCGGCATATTTCTGCCTCTACTCAGGTAACCGGGGAAGTGCTTTACCGCACGCCAACTCAACCTGATACCGGTGATGGCAACACAGTAGATGTCGATTTGGAGCGTAACCTATTTATGCAAAACCAAATTAGACACCAAGCATCACTCGACTTCTTAGGAAGTAAATTCAAGAACTTAACGAAAGCACTGAAAGGGGAATAATTAGATGAGCTTATTTAACGTATTCAATGTGACTGGTTCTGCCATGAGTGCTGAATCTGTTCGTCTAAATACTACCTCAAGTAACTTGGCGAATGCAGACAGTATCTCTAGTTCAGCAAAAGATACCTACAAAGCGCGTCATGCTGTCTTTGGAGCTGAGTTAAGCAAAGCGCGTTATAACCGTGACCATAACGTGCCAGTGAAAGTATTAGGTATTGTAGAGAGCGACAAACCGCTCAATGCAGAGTACAACCCGGATCACCCACTTGCGAATGACGAAGGTTATATCTACAAGCCAAACGTCAACGTAATGGAAGAAATGGCAAACATGATTTCTGCTTCCCGTTCATACCAGACAAATGTTCAGGTCGCAGATGCAAGTAAACAAATGCTGCTGCGTACGCTGCAGATGGGTCAATAAGGATAGGGGGGTAACGTATGGCCGGTGGTATTAACAACGTTGGTCAAAGCGGCTTGTCCTATATTGATCAGCTTAAGCAGATTCAGGACGCTAAAAAGCCAGATGAGACCACAGGTAAGCAAGACTTAAAGCAAGAAGACTTCTTATCGCTACTCACTAAGCAATTAGCGCAACAGGACCCGTTTAAGCCGGTCAGTAATGACCAGATGATTGCACAAATGGCATCATTCGCAACGGTGGATGGTATTGGGAAAATGAACAATCAGTTTGAAACACTGAATGCGTCCATGACCTCAAACCAAGCACTTCAAGCTTCTTCATTAGTCGGTCGTGATGTTCTCGTACCGGGTGCTGCAGGGGTTAAGAAAGACACCGGTGGTATGGCTGCCATGGTTAAGCTTCCTCAGTCGGTTGACAATTTGATGGTTCGAATTGAAGACCAAATGGGACAGCTTGTCAGAACGTTCGATGTCGGTGCGAAACCTGCAGGTGACAGCCGTGTTGAATGGGATGGCAAAGATCAAAACGGTAATCCATTGCCGGCGGGCAAATACAATGTGAAAGCCGCAGGTTTGCTTGATGGGAAGAGCAATGAATTTGCAGTTTCAACTTATGCAAATGTGAACAGTGTTCTTCTTGGAAAAGGCGATGGGAACGTACTGCTCAATCTGGCTGGCTTTGAGTCGCCAGTTCGACTTGCTGAAGTACTAGAAGTTGGCAAAGCGTAATTTACGCTAGCTAGATAGGAGATTTTGGAATGTCATACGTAGCTTTAAGTGGTTTGTCTGCCGCTCAATTAGACTTAAACACAACCAGTAACAACATTGCCAACGCCAACACGTACGGCTTTAAAGAGTCTCGCGCTGAGTTTGGAGATGTTTATTCTAACTCATTATTTACTCATGCGAAGACCACTCCGGGTCAAGGTGTTCAGGCTGCGAAAGTTGCTCAACAATTCCACGAAGGTTCAAGTATTTATACGAACAACCCAATGGATTTACGTATTTCGGGGACGGGTTTCTTTTCGGTAGCGAAAGACCGCTTAACACCTCAGCAAAATGAGCTGACGCGTAATGGTGCTTTCCACCTCAACAAAGATAACTACATGGTAACTGCAAACGATGAGTTCTTATTAGGTTACCAGGTAAATAAAGATACGGGGGATGTGCTGTCTTATGAGCCTTCTCCAATTAACATTCCAAAAGAGTTTGGTAAGCCTAAACAGACAGCAAATATTGAAGTCGGTGTGAACTTGCCAGCGGGTGGTGAGCTAAAAGATCCAGCATTGTTTGATTACTCGGATCCTGAAACTTATAACCGCTCAACCTCTTCCACGATTTACGACTCTATGGGCCAGTCTTACAAGCTGACAACGTATTACTTGAAAGATCTAAACCAAGCGAATACATGGCAGACGTACTATACCGTGACTGACAGTGCAGGTGAAAAGCCGATCAACATCGTTGGTGGTGATGCAACTAGCCCAACCGGTCATGTTGGCCACACCATGAAGTTCAATAACGATGGTACCTTAGCAAGTTTGAACAATGGTCAGAATATTGTTTCAGAGGCGCTTGGCGCAGGTGCGAACCCTGTTGAATTGAATGGTGCCGATGCATCACAAGTACTTGCGTTTGGACTCAATGATGCCACTCAGTTTGCAGCTCCTTTTGAACTCACCAAGTTCGATGAAGATGGTGCGACAACTGGCTTTTTGACCAAAGTCGACTTTGATGAAAATGGTAGTGTGTTGGCCACTTACTCTAATGGTGAGAACACCTCATTAGGTCGTGTAGCGCTGGTTCGTGTTGCTAACGAGCAAGGGCTGGACAAGAAGGGCGGCACTCAGTGGGATTCTACTCAGTTCTCTGGTGACAAAGTTTGGGGTGAATCTAACAAAGGCTCATTCGGTACGATCAGCAGCGGTACGCTTGAACAATCAAATATCGATATGACACAAGAGCTGGTCGATTTGATCTCTGCTCAACGTAACTTCCAAGCGAACTCTCGTTCACTAGAAGTTCATAACCAAACACAGCAAAACATTTTGCAAATTCGCTAATCAGATTCGCAATCATCTGTGTGGCAAGCTGGTGGCAATCACCTGCTTGCCGCTGTTGCCTCTTGCCTATTGTGGCAAATCAAAATCTTCATTTTATCGTCACTTCTCTATATATCTCGTTGAAGAACAACTAAATATAAAACTGGCACGTCAATTGCTTTATTAGCTCTGAATAGTGATTTTTGGAGTGAATTATGGATCGTGCATTGTTTCTAGCAATGAGCGGCGCAAAGCAAAATATGCAAGCGATGCAGCTCAGAGCAAACAACTTAGCCAATGTCAGTACGACAGGCTTTCGAGCCGACTTAGAGCAAGCGCGCTCTATGCAGGCTTATGGCGAAGGTTTGCCTAGCCGCGTATTTAGCATGACAGAGCGTCCGGGACATAATTTCTCTCAAGGCAGTGTGATCACCACTGGACGAAACCTTGATGTCACCATCCAAGGTGATGGTTGGATTTCTGTCATGGATAAAATGGGTAAAGAAGGCTTAACCCGCAACGGTAATCTAAAAATTGATGTCAATGGCATGCTTACCAGTGGTAACGGCAATTTGGTGCTTGGCGAAACAGGCGCCCCTATCACAGTGCCGCTTCCGGTGAGTAAAGTAGAAATCGGTACCGATGGCACGATTTCGGTTGTTCCTCAAGGAGCACCGGCGGATGCGATGGAAATAGTTGACCGCATTAAGCTGACCAGCACAAACAACCAATCACTATTCAAAGATGTTAACGGAATTTTCCGAGCAAAAGATCCTAACACGGCATACGAAGCGGATGCCGGAGTCAAACTGCTCACAGGTGCACTCGAAGGCAGTAACGTGAATGCCATTGGGGAAATGACCAGCCTGATTGACTTGCAAAGACAGTTCGAGATGCAAGTGAAAATGATGAGCACTGCAGAAGAGATGGACAAGACGTCTGATTCTCTGCTTCGTACAAGCTAATAAGGTTTTAGGAGAGAGTTATGCATCCGGCATTATGGGTAAGTAAGACTGGCTTAGACGCGCAGCAAACCAATATTTCAACCATTTCAAATAACTTAGCGAACGCCTCAACCGTAGGTTACAAAAAAAGTCGCGCAGTATTTGAAGATTTGTTTTATCAGAACATTAACCAGCCTGGTGGTCAGTCATCGCAAAACACTGAGCTACCGAGTGGTTTAATGTTAGGGGCAGGTTCCAAAGTTGTTGCCACTCAAAAAGTGCACACCCAAGGTAACACCCAAACCACAACCAACAGTTTGGATATGATGATCGAAGGAGATGGCTTCTTCCAGATCCTGATGCCAGACGGCAATATTGGTTATACCCGTAACGGTCAGTTCACCGTGAATGATGAAGGGGTCATTGTTACTTCAGGGGCGGGGTATTCCCTAGAGCCAGAAATTGCGATTCCAGAAGATGCGATCAGCATTACCATCGGCACAGATGGTGAAGTTTCAGTGCGAGTTCGTGGTCAGCAAGACAACCAAGTACTTGGTCAAATTACCACGGTAGATTTCGTTAACCCAGGTGGCCTAGAGCCGATTGGTCAAAACTTGTATCTACCAACTGGTGCGAGTGGTGACCCACAAGAAGGGGTTCCGGGGCTGGATGGTTTTGGTGAGGTTCGTCAGTCAATGCTGGAAACCTCAAACGTCAACGTAACGGAAGAACTGGTGAACATGATCGAAGCGCAGCGTGTCTACGAAATGAACTCTAAAGTGATTTCAGCCGTCGACAAAATGATGAGCTTTGTGAATCAGCAGTTATAAGCGCGATTGAGAGGGTGAGAGCAATGAATCGTTTATTTGTCGTACTAGTGGTTGCCGCGATGTCCGGTTGTACTATGTTGGAACCAGAAGTAGAAACGCCAGATGTGGTTCAAGGAACCACAACGGTGGATGCAGTTGAAGGGGATAAAGCGAAAGAGGAAGATGCTGGTATCGTCGATACGCTTCGTCGCCGTAATGATCCCGTCGCAGGAGACCCAGCTTGGGCACCTATCCATCCTAAATATCAACCTGAACACTATGCAGCGGAAACGGGTTCATTGTTTAATTCTGCTCGAGCGAGCAGTTTATATGATGACTCAAAACCACGTGGTATTGGTGACATCATCACCGTAAATTTAAATGAGAGTACCAAGGCAGCGAAAAGCTCTGACGCGGATTTGTCTAAAAACAACGATGCGTCGATGGACCCACTTGAAGTCGGTGGTCAGGCGCTTGCTATCGGTGATTATGATTTCTCTTATGCATTGAGCAACGACAATAAATTCAGCGGTAGTGCTGCGGCCAATCAAAGCAACAGCATTTCAGGCTCAATTACCGTCGAAGTGATTGAAGTGTTGGCAAACGGCAATCTCGTGATCCGTGGGGAGAAATGGCTCACTTTGAACACAGGGGATGAGTATATTCGCTTAAGTGGCACTATTCGTCCGGATGACATTGATTACGACAACACCATCGCATCCAACCGCATTTCCAATGCCCGAATTCAATATTCTGGAACCGGAACCAATCAAGATATGCAAGAACCGGGATTCTTGGCACGATTCTTTAATGTTGCTCTCTAAGCCAACGTGAAGTCGAAGTTTTGGCACCCGTGAGAGAGTAAAGGTAGAAGCGATGAAGAAGTTATTTCTGTTAATCACCAGTTTGATGATGATCACCACCAGTGTACAGGCTGCCCGCATCAAAGATGTCGCACAAGTCGCTGGTGTGAGAAGTAACCAATTAGTGGGTTATGGTTTGGTCACTGGCCTACCGGGTACTGGAGAATCAACGCCATTCACAGATCAGAGCTTCAATGCCATGTTGCAAAACTTTGGCATTCAATTGCCACCGGGTACCAAGCCGAAGGCCAAAAACGTTGCCGCAGTTATCGTAACTGCTGAGTTGCCTGCGTTTTCAAAGCAAGGCCAAACCATTGATGTAACAGTTTCTTCAATCGGTGCCGCAAAAAGTTTACGTGGCGGCACCTTAATGCAGACCATGTTGAAAGGTCTCGATGGGCAAATCTATGCCGTTGCACAAGGTAACTTAGTGGTCAGTGGATTCAGTGCAACAGGGGCGGATGGCTCCAAAGTGGTCGGGAATAACCCAGCCGCAGGCATGATCTCAAATGGTGCTATTGTGGAGCGTGAGATCCCAACACCATTTAGCCGTGGTAACCACATTACTTTTAACTTACTAGAATCCGATTTTACCACTGCACAGCGAATGGCTGATGCAGTGAATAACTTCCTAGGTCCTCAAATGGCACAGGCGGTGGACGCGACTTCAGTCAAAGTGCGTGCCCCGCGTGATGCGAGTCAGCGTGTTGCTTTCCTATCTGCTATCGAAAATTTGGAATTTGACCCAGCAGATGGTTCAGCAAAAATTATCGTCAATTCGCGCACAGGCACCATTGTGGTTGGTAAACATGTTCGCCTAAAACCAGCCGCCGTGACTCATGGTGGCATGACTGTGGCAATTAAAGAGAATTTAAACGTGAGCCAACCAAATGCTTTGGCGGGTGGGCAAACGGTTGTGGTACCGGATACGGATATCGAAGTGAAAGAAGAACAAGGCAAAATGTTTAAGTTTGAGCCGGGTCTGACGTTGGATGATTTAGTACGTGCAGTCAATGAAGTAGGCGCGGCACCTTCTGACCTTATGGCTATTCTTCAGGCATTGAAACAAGCTGGGGCCATTGAAGGCCAGCTGATCATCATTTAAGGAGTGAGCCATGATCAATAACGGAAATGACATCGGCTTTATCCATGACATTGCAGGGTTAGATAAACTGCGTCAGAAAGCAGTAAATGGTGAAGAAGGTGGTGAGCAAGCGGCATTAAAAGCGGCAGCGAGACAGTTTGAAGCGATTTTCACCTCTATGTTGTTTAAATCGATGCGTGATGCGAATGCATCGTTTGAATCAGGCTTAATGGATAGCCAAAATCAGCAGTTCTACCGTCAAATGATGGATGAGCAGATGGCCAGTGAGTTGAGTGCGAATGGTTCACTGGGCTTAGCAGACATGATTGTTGCTCAATTAAGCACGGGGAAAGTAGAAAACCAGAATGCCGCAGCGAACAATGAAAGCTTTGAGCAGCTGATGGATAAGGTAAACCGCACTCGTCAATACCGTGCTGAGCAGGTAGAACAAGCAACAAACACTACCAAAACGGAACCAAGTTCATTTGATTCGCCAGAGTCCTTTGTTGCGTCATTGAAGCCGTACGCTGAAAAAGCAGCACGAGCTCTAGGTGTTGATTCATCACTGCTTCTTGCTCAAGCTGCCCTTGAAACCGGATGGGGCCAGAAAATGGTGGGCAATGCTCGCCAAAGCAGTAACAACCTGTTTAATATTAAAGCGGATCGTAGCTGGGGAGGAGAGCGTGTGGCAACACAAACTCTTGAATACCATCAGGGTGTTCCTGTTCAGGAAAAAGCCGCATTTCGTTCTTACCAAAGTTACCAAGATAGCTTTAACGATTACGTTCGTTTTCTACAAGAAAACCCTCGTTATACATTGGCGCTGCGTCATGGCGGTGATTCTGAAAAATTCATTAATGGTATCCATCAAGCAGGTTATGCAACTGACCCGAAATATGCAGATAAGGTATTGAGGGTAAAAGATAAAATTGACCAAATGTAGTCTTAATTACATCATTTCTAAGCCAGCGTCCTGCTGGCTTTTTATTATCAAATAATTCCTACATTGTTCTGGCACGCATGTTGCTTTGTATATGGGTAGCAGTTCAGTAATTACTGATTTTATTGGGTTTTCGGGGGCAATATGGCGTCGGATCTTCTGAATCTTGGTTCACAAAGTGTACTTACGGCTCAGAGACAACTAAATACCACAGGTCATAACATTTCCAATGTTAATACAGAGGGTTATAGTCGTCAGTCTGTAATACAAGGCACGAATATGCCACGTCAATATGGTGGGGAAACCTACGGTATGGGCGTACATGTGGAAAAAGTTCGCCGCTCATGGGATCAGTTTGCCGTTAACGAGCTTAATTTATCGACGACCAACTATGCGCACAAACGTGATGTTGAAGAAAACCTTGAGATGCTCTCAAGTATGTTGTCTTCAGTGGCGTCGAAAAAAATTCCAGAAAACATGAATGAATGGTTTGATGCAGTAAAGTCTTTGGCTGACAGTCCAAACGATGTGGGTGCACGTAAAGTTGTGCTCGAAAAAGCAGGATTAATCACGCAAAACCTAAATGACTTTCATGAAACCATTCGTTTGCAGTCTGATGTCACCAATAAAAAGCTTGATTTAGGTATCGAGCGCGTCAATCAGCTTGCGTTAGAAATCCGCGATTTGCATCGTTTAATGATGCGAACCCCCGGCCCTCACAATGACTTGATGGACCAACATGAAAAGCTAATAGCAGAGCTATCGGAGTACACCAAAGTAACGGTAACACCGCGCAAAAATGCGGAAGGCTTTAACGTTCATATTGGTAACGGGCATACCTTGGTTTCAGGCACTGAAGCCAGCCAGCTTAAAATGATTGATGGTTATCCTGATGTGCATCAACGCCGTCTGGCAATGATCGAAGGAAAGGGCATCAAAGCCATTACCACCAAAGACATTGACGGCAAAATTGGCGCAATGCTAGATATGCGCGACAAACGCATTCCACAATTGATGGACCAGCTCGGCCGAATGGCGACCGCTTTCTCTCATGAAGTGAATACGTTGCAATCTCAAGGTATGGATTTGAGAGGGAACATTGGTGGTTTGATCTTTACCGATGTGAACTCAGAACCTGTCGCTAAAGCGCGTGTGATCACCAGTTCAAATTCGACGGCCGACCTTGCGGTCTTTATCGAAGACACCAGCCAGTTAAAAGGTGGTGAATATTCGCTGCAAAATAACGGCAGCGACTACATTATCACCAAACCAGATGGTGAGCAGTCAGCCGTTCCTGTAGTGGGTGACTCGATTTATTTAGATGGCATCCGAATCGAAATTCGTAATGATTTAAGCCAAGGTGAGCGTGTCTTACTTAGACCGACCCGATATGGCGGCGCGCAAATTAAGATGGAAACCAACGACCCCTCACACATTGCAGCGCAAAGTTATGAAGCTTCAACCACATTTGCGCAGGGCAATGCAAAGTTCACGATTGCTGCCGCTGGTGATCTGCGTGAGTTTGAAGTTGTGGTATCGCCGGACGGCAACCAATTTGCAGTTACTGATACCAAAGGGAAAATGTTGCTTGCACCGCAATCCTATCCACCAACAGGTCCGGTAACGGTAATGGGCACCAGTTTTGAACTGACTGGCGGCGCGCTGCCGAACGACAAGTTCACGGCAAATCTTGTCCCATCTGAAGGTGACAACGGCAACTTGCTAAAAATGCAAAATATTCAGACCAACAAAAAGCTCAATGATGGTGAGTCCACGGTATTGGACATCTACCATAACTTGAATACCGATGTGGGCTTGCAAATGTCGACCGCCTCGCGTTTGACCGATGTCTCTCGGTTAGAAAAAGAAGCGGCGCAAGAGCGTGTAGCTTCCATCTCGGGGGTAAACCTAGATGAAGAAGCTGCCAATATGATGAAGTTCCAACAGGCATATATGGCATCGTCACGCATTATGCAGGCTGCGAATGATACCTTTAACACCATTCTGGCACTGAGATAGGAGGCGATATAAATGTTAAACCGTATTTCTAGCTTCCATAATTATCAGTCGGTGCAAAATGATTTACGTCGTCAAGAGACCAAGGTGCATCACAATCAGGCCCAGCTTGCATCGGGTAAGCGGCTCATGAAAGCCAGCGATGACCCATTGGCGACCCATTATATTCAAAATATTGGTCAGCAAAGTGAACAGTTGCGCCAGTATATGGACGGTATCGTGTTAAGTCGAAACCGTTTAGAGCACCATGAAGTGATTATTTCGAACGCAGAAAGTTATGCGGATGAAGCTAAACGTACCGTAATGGAAATGATTAACGGCTCGCTTTCTCCGGAAGACCGCTTTGCTAAGCGTCGGGAAATCGAAGAAATTGCCAACAACTTTCTCAACTTGGTGAATGTTCAGGATGAATCGGGTAACTACATCTTTGCCGGAACCAAACCTAAAAACCAGCCTTTCTTTCGAGATGGTAATGGTGATGTGGTCTATGCCGGAGATGATTATCAACGCAAGATGAAGATTTCCAACGCCTTGGAAATGCCTATTAATGATCCTGGCAGCAAGCTGTTTATGGAAATTGATAACCCATTTGGTGATTTTGAACCACAGTACGCATTAGGCGAGGCTTCAGAACTGTTGTTGGAAAGAGCGATTAACCTTAACCCGGATGATCAGTCTACCTATAAAGTCACTTTCGTTGATATGCCAAGCGGCAAATATGGTTATCAATTAGAGCGTGACGGTTCGGTGGTTGCCGCTGATGAATTTGACCCATCGACGGGAATTAAGTTTGAAGATGTTTCGATTCAGGTAAAAGGCCAGATTAACAAGGGGGATGAAATCACCCTTGAGCCAAGAAGAACGTATTCGATCTTTGAAACATTTCGTGATGCGATGGCGCTATCTGAAGGCTCGGTTTCAGACAGCTCGAATACCGCTAAGTTACATCAAATTACACAAGAATTTCATGCTGCTTTTATCCATTTAAACAAAGCGCGCACCGATGTGGGTGCAAGGCTGAGTACGCTCGATATTCAAGAGCAGCAACATGAAGACTTTAAGATGACGCTCGCGAAGTCAAAAAGTACGTTTGAAGATTTGGATTATGCCGAAGCGGTGATTGAGTTTAATGAAAACTCACGTGCGCTTCAGGCATCGCAACAGGCTTTTGGCAAAACCAAAGACCTGACGCTTTTTAACTACATCTAACCATCATGCCTTACGTGCTATGCCGTAAGTGCTGGTTAGGTGATGCTGCCCTTGGTGATGAACATAAGTTGCATAAGCAGCTATGGCAATTAAGCGGCAATCAGATGGCAATGCATTTTGCCGTTGAATAAGAAAGATAGGTTTTTAGCCATTATAAAAACCGATTCCTTGTTATAAATGATTGAATAAATTGAGTAATAAATCTTTTGTGAGATTTTTCTTAAACTTGGCATAGTACTTGAAAGAGTAATATCAAGAGTTAATCAAAAGGTTTATAAACCGGTGATTGCCGGTTTAGCAAGTCATCACGGTCAGTGCTTCCAAATGAGATTAAGCTGGCCGCTTCGCAAGCACTTGCGAACTCACTAGGAGAGCAAACTATGACCATTACAGTAAATACTAACGTGTCGGCGATGACCGCTCAGCGTTACTTGAATAAGGCGACAGGTGAATTAAACACCTCGATGGAACGCCTATCTTCAGGTAATAAAATTAACAGTGCAAAAGATGATGCGGCAGGTCTGCAAATCTCGAACCGATTGACAGCGCAGTCTCGTGGTCTTGATGTTGCAATGCGTAACGCGAACGATGGTATCTCGATTGCACAGACAGCTGAAGGGGCGATGAACGAATCGACCAGTATCTTACAACGTATTCGTGACTTGTCATTGCAGTCTGCTAACGGCACCAACTCAGCATCTGAGCGTCAAGCTCTTCACGAAGAAGTTGCAGCACTGCAAGATGAGCTAAACCGTATCGCCGAGACGACGTCATTCGGTGGCCGTAAGTTGCTTAATGGTTCATTTGGTGAAGCGTCATTCCAGATCGGTGCGAGTTCTGGTGAGGCAATCATCATGGGATTGACTAGTGTTCGTGCGGATGATTTTCGTATGGGCGGCCAGTCATTCATTGCTGAGCAAGGTAAAGACAAAGACTGGGGCGTTCCCGCAACGGCTAAAGATCTTAAATTTGAATTTACCACCAAAGATGGTGAAGCCATTACGCTAGATGTTTTAGCAAAAGAAGGCGACGACATTGAAGAACTGGCAACGTACATTAACGGTCAAACCGATAAGTTCAAAGCATCTGTTAACGAAGAAGGTAAGCTGCAGATCTTTGCCGCAGAGCCAAACCTACAAGGCAACCTCAATATCTCTGGTGGCCTAGCAGGTGAGCTTGGACTCAACGGTGGCCCTGGTGTTGCGACAACCGTTCAGAACATTGACGTACGTTCGGTGGGTGGTGCACAAAATGCAGTAGGTATTGTGGATGCAGCGCTTAAGTATGTAGACTCTCAACGAGCTGACTTAGGTGCGAAGCAAAACCGTCTGAGTCACAGTATTAATAACTTGGCTAACATTCAAGAAAACGTTGAAGCGTCAAACAGCCGTATTAAAGATACCGATTTTGCGAAGGAAACAACGCAAATGACCAAAGCACAAATTTTGCAACAAGCTGGTACATCGATTCTGGCTCAAGCAAAACAGTTGCCAAACTCTGCAATGTCATTATTGCAGTAGTAATAAGACCCTTCATTAACGCACTCCCAGACGTGGGGTTAATGAAGGAGCTTAGGCAAGCATGATTGATATTGAGTGTAAAGTTCTCTCTCTCACCTGCTTTATACTTTGCCATTAATCATGCACTCGGCAGCCAAAATGTGTCATTTCTCTCGATCTCCACATTGGCATGGCTACCACATAGCCCCGGTTCTCTCAAAGGAAAGGGGCTTTTTCTTTTTCTGTAACTTTTAAACCTTCCATATTTCAGCATGATGTAGCGCGTTATTGATGTGCTAATGCTATCACTCGACCGATTCTGATCATTCTTTAATTAAAACTTCTCAAACTGTTTCCTTGGTCACCTAATCATCTAAAGTTTATTTTTTCGGCATACAATTTCATTTTTCTTCTAAAGGAAACTCAATGCGGGTCGCTAATAAGGGTACTTTGAGAGAACTAATTGGTTTGCCGAGACGTCGGAAACCGTTCGGAACTTCCGACTCGTCGGATAATCAATAGGAGAGACCACTATGGCGGTTAATGTAAACACTAACGTATCGGCGATGACTGCGCAGCGTTATTTAAATAGCGCAACATCAGCACAACAGACATCAATGGAACGTTTATCTTCTGGTTTTAAAATCAACAGTGCAAAAGACGATGCTGCTGGCTTGCAGATCTCTAACCGTTTGAATGTGCAAAGCCGTGGCTTAGATGTTGCTGTACGTAACGCAAATGATGGTATTTCAATGGCGCAAACCGCAGAGGGTGCCATGAATGAAACCACCAACATCCTGCAACGTATGCGTGATCTATCACTACAATCGGCGAACGGTTCAAACTCTAAGTCTGAGCGCGTGGCGATTCAAGAAGAAATCACTGCATTGAATGACGAACTGAACCGTATTGCGGAAACGACCTCATTTGGTGGCAATAAGCTACTTAACGGTACATTCGCAACCAAATCATTCCAGATCGGTGCAGATAATGGTGAAGCGGTGATGTTAACGCTGAACAATATGCGTAGTGACAACACCATGATGGGCGGTAGCAGCTATGTTGCAGCAAATGGTCAAGATAAAGACTGGGCCGTTCAAGCAGGTGCTAACGATCTAACCATCGCACTGACGGATAAGTTTGGTCAGGCACAAAACATCACTATCAATGCAAAAGAAGGTGATGATATCGAAGAACTTGCAACTTACATCAATGGTCAGACTGATATGGTGAAAGCATCGGTTGATGAAGAGGGTAAGTTACAAATTTTCACAGATAACAATAAGGTAGAAGGTGCAACAACCTTTGGTGGTAGCCTTGCTGGTGAATTGAGCATGGGTGCAGCTCAAGCTGTGACGGTAGATACCATTGACGTAACTACAGTAGGTGGCGCACAAGAGTCTGTCGCTATTGTGGATGCGGCTCTGAAGTTTGTAGATAGTCACCGTGCGGAGCTGGGTGCATTCCAAAACCGCTTTAACCATGCGATCAACAACTTAGATAACATTAACGAAAACGTGAATGCTTCTAAGAGCCGTATTAAAGACACTGACTTTGCTAAAGAGACGACAGCGCTTACTAAATCGCAAATCTTGTCTCAAGCATCAAGCTCTGTCTTGGCACAGGCAAAACAAGCACCAAACTCTGCTCTTGGTTTGCTTGGTTAATCCAATTAGTTGCAATGCAAAAATCCAGCTTCGGCTGGATTTTTTTATGCCTAAGCTAACTGCAAGTAAGCGCGCTCTACGTAAAGTGAACTCGTTGTCCATCGCTCGTAAAAGTGTGTTAACTCGGAAAGAAGGGGATGAAGTAAAGTTAGACGGATAGATAAAACAAAACCCAGCAAAAGCTGGGTTTGTAATAAATGGTGCGGAAGGAGAGACTTGAACTCTCACACCTTGCGGCGCCAGAACCTAAATCTGGTGCGTCTACCAATTCCGC
>NZ_JBNJOG010000016.1:0-86448 GCF_050113695.1 Vibrio sp. TRT 17S01
GTAGTTCAGTTGGTTAGAATACCGGCCTGTCACGCCGGGGGTCGCGGGTTCGAGTCCCGTCCGCTCCGCCACTTATTTAGAAACCCAGTCTTCGGACTGGGTTTTGTCGTTTTAGGCATATCGATTTTTCTTTTTAGGAAATGATGCGTCTTGAGCGTAAGCGTCCTGCCCCTTTCCTCCATTTTTCAAACCTTAACAGATATGCTATTTCTTAGGTTCATTTAGCTTTAAGTAGCTATGAACATATTCTCGAATGAAGGGGAGTACTTCTGCCTCAAACCAAGGGTTGTTCTTTAACCAAAGTGTGTTTCTTGGTGAAGGATGAGGAAGAGGTAGGTACGAGGGAGCCCAGGTTTGCCACTGTTTCACCGTTTCAGTAAGCGTTTTAGGTTTCTTATTTAAATAGTAATTTTGCGCATATTGGCCAATTAACAATGTCATACCGACATGCGGCATCATCGATAGTACTTTTTGATGCCAGAGTGGAGCACATTCTTTTCTTGGGGGTAAATCGCCATTTTTTCCTTTTCCTGGGTAACACAGGCCCATCGGCATGATGGCGATATTTTGGCTGTTATAGAAATCGTCTTGGTCCAGCTGAAGCCAATCTCGAAGACGGTCTCCGCTTGGATCATTCCAAGGAATTGATGTTTGATGGACACGTGTTCCTGGCGCTTGGCCGATAATGAGTAATCGTGCAGTCGGGCTCGCTTGAATGACTGGGTTTGCGCCAAGAGGAAGATTTCGGTCGCATACTTTGCACATTCTGACCTGTTTTAATAGTTGTTCCAAACCTTCAATACCCTTTACTGAGATCGACATTGTGCATCAGGCTAAAGCCATCACGCCACAGCAGGTAATTTTCTGAGAAGACCTCGAATGCCTGTTCTGGGAAGCTCAATGCAGCAATATGCGGTGTAACAGTGATGTTAGGATGATTCCAAAGAACATCTTCTGGTTTAAGTGGCTCCTGGCGGAAAACGTCAAGGAAAGCATGGGCTATGTGGCCCATATCTAATGCGTGAAGAAGTTCTTGTTCCTTTAATACGCTGCCACGTCCAACATTAAATAAAACCGTACCCTGACATTCTTTAAGTATCTGGATATCAATCAGAACTTGAGTTTCACTAGTTGCAGGGAGTGTGTTGACCAGAATATTGGCATTGTTTAATGCCAATTTTAGCTCTTGAACGTGAAACACTTGCGAAAAAGGCGACTCTTTGGGAGGGATACCACTTCGGTTGATGCCGATGACTTCAAGGCCAAACACTTGCGCGACCTTAGCCAGATGGCAAGCGATAGAACCAGTACCTAGTATCACCATTATTTTATTATTTAACGACTCATAATCATGAGGCTGCCATTGTTTGCTTTGTTGCTGCTGTTGATAAGTGCTGAAGTGACGATAAAAAGCGATACTATTTCCTAGTACGTACTCAGCGATTTGCTGTCCAAAGATCCCTTTTACGTTTGTCACTTGGCAATTCTGACTAATTTTGACCTGTTGAAGTGCATCAACGCCTGCATAGATAGACTGTAGCCATTGGAGTTTAGGGAAGTCCGCAAGTCTTTGAGCAGCCAATGGCGGCGATGCAAGCAAAATAGTTGCTTCGTGAGGTGAGTCAGTAATTTTTAGATCTGGAAGCTGTGATTGCTCAAGTAACTGCCGGTACTTTTCATTTTGCTCCGTCAGTATATAAACGGTATGTGTGAAATAGTTCATTGGCTTACTTTTTTCCTTACTGGTTATCAAGTACACTTCCGCTGTATTTTCTGCAACCAACGAGTCACTATGCTACAGAATCCACTCCAGCTTCGTCTTGAAAAGTTCGAACCATGGCAACAAATTACGTTCATGGCCTGCTTATGCGAACGCATGTACCCTAACTATGCCATGTTCTGTGACAATACGGAATTCGCTGAGGCACGCATTTATCGCGATATTCTCGACAGTGTTTGGGAGCTTTTAACGGTAAAAAATGCGAAGGTGAACTTTGAACGTCAGTTAGAGAAGCTAGAAGAGATCATCCCTAGCTCGGAGGATTTTGATTTCTACGGTGTTTACCCTGCTATTGACGCGTGTGTCGCGCTTTCAACGTTATTACATGGTTTGCTAGATCGCGATGATCTGTATGACAACATGCACAAAGTGAGTCAGCAATCGGTAGTGACTGTGGCACAACTTGAAGAAGCACAAACGGGTGTGGAAATAACAAATGACAACCAAAAAGAAAATGAAGCGCTATGTGCTGAGTGGGATGTTCAGTGGGCAATTTTTCGGCCACTTAAAGATGCGCAAGAGCGCGATATTGACCTGATCAAAGATCTTCGCTTGGAACTGAGAGAAGAAGGGGTTAGCAATATCGGTATCGCGATTTGATAGAAAGGGAGCTCAAGGCTCCCTTCTTACTTAATTCTCTGACTGCTTTTCGGCAGGTTGAAGGTCATTCTCGTCATCGTCTCGGCTTTCTATTACACCGTGTGTTTTCTTCCACTTCTCCCAGCGTTCAAAAGCAAGCTCTTGCATGTCTGTCGCTTTGTCGGCTTCATCGACAATCTCTTCGCCAAGTAGATGTTCAAATATATCCTCTAGCGTAAGAATACCTTGTACCGTGCCATATTCGTCGACCACCATTGCCAGTTGGAGGCGGTGGGACATCATCTGATCAAATGCTTTTGGAAGTGGAAGTGTGTTAAGCAGCACGTGCACAGGGCGCATCACTGCCCCAAGTTGCTTTTCACCACAGCCAGATTGCTGAAGTTTGAACAGTTCTAATCGGTGAACAAAACCAATGATGTTATCCGTGCTTTGGCTATACACCAAAGGACGGGAAAATGGTGTGTCCCGATGTTCTCTGAGGAAGTCGTTGATTGTGATTTCTGCATCAACGCGGAAAACGACTGGACGCGGCGTCATGACTTGCGTCACGGGAACGTCTTGGATACCAAGAAGGTTATTCAGGATTTTTGACTCACCTTCTGCAAATTCACCACTTTCTTTCGCCAAAATTGCCATAGCAGATAACTCATCACGCATTTTTGGTGCTTGATGACCACTCGCTAAGCGTTTTGTGATTTGTTCTGAGAACCAGACAAAAGGCGTTAGAGCCCAAACCATCCAACGCAATGTTGTTGCTGCCGCTGGCGCTAATTGACGCCAATAAGTTGCACCAATGGTTTTTGGTACGATTTCAGAAAGCACCAAAATTCCCAAGGTCAATACGCCAGAGAATACGCCCAACCACTCGCTACCAAATACAACGGCAGCTTGTGCCCCTGCTGTTGCAGCACCGATGGTATGAGCAATGGTGTTCAATGTCAGTATCGAAGCCAGAGGTCGGTCAATATCTGCTTTCAGTTTTGTCAGCTTGTCGGCTGCCGGATGTTGCTGTTGCCTCAGCTGAGCCAAATAGCTAGGAGTGATACTTAGAAGTACCGCTTCTAGTACTGAACAAATAAAAGATACGCCAATGGCAATGCTGACGTACGCAAGTAACAGAAACATATGAGTCCTATGGAAGTTGATACCGCGACCTAACTTTGCTCCGGTGCAATTATTTGCTCTTTTTAGCAGTTACCGGTATGCCTGGGCATTATTGGTTTGGGTATATAGTGTTCGCTAACAGCCCCGAAATATCAGGCTTCTCGGTCTGTTGGCGATCCATAAATAAGGTCAATTTACCTAAAATACAAGCTTTGTTTTTAATCGGTCGAGTAACAAATTGTGAGTTATTGCTCATATTACGGTTAAAAGTACGTCATGAAAGCGAAAGATCGCTTACAAACCTTTGCCAGATGGGGCATTTATGTTTTAGAGTGAGATGAATTCGATAACATATAAGAAGGGAAACCTAATGAACAAGACCCAATTAATCGACTTTATCGCAGAGAAAGCAGATCTATCTAAAGCACAAGCTAAAGCTGCTCTTGAAGCAACTCTTGAAGGTGTGACTGATGCACTGAAAGAGGGTGACCAAGTTCAACTAATTGGTTTTGGTACATTCAAAGTAAACCACCGTGCAGCTCGTACTGGTCGTAACCCTAAGACTGGTGCTGAAATCCAAATCGCTGCTGCAAACGTTCCTGCATTCGTAGCTGGTAAAGCTCTGAAAGACGCAGTGAAATAATAATTGACGCCAGAGTGATTTATTCATTCTGGCGTACTCGTTTCTTTATGATGAAAAAAATTCTTTTACCTTCACTAATCACTTCTTTTCTTCTTGGATGTTCATCCACTGTCCCAACTTCCAATTTGTCGCAAATTTCTCAATATTCTGGTGGCCAGAACATGGGAGATGCGGTCAGTTTCTATTGGTTTAGTGAGTCTTTAGGCTCCCCATTAGCCTCTGCTGACTATGTCGCTTCAGGGGATTATGGCTGGTATCACACGGATTATCGCTGGGAAGAGAATCGTGTTCGAGAGTTGATTCGTGAAGGCGAACAAGCGAAAGGCAAGCGCGGTATGGTGCCATACCGGGTTCATGTACGCTTTAACAAAGAAGGTGAAGCGGTTTATCAGCAGTACCGTGTTGATGGGAAAGTATTACCTTTGAATCAAGAGCAGTTGCAACGTTACGTTCAAGAAGCGAATGCGACAGCGAACGTCACTAAAAAGCAGGATAAAGAAGGGCTTGAGCTGATACAGGGGTATTGGGATGGCGCTAACTTTGAAACTTGTAGTGGTCAAAGCTATGAAAAAATCGAGTTTAATCAAACATTGCCAAGCTTTGTGGTGAATCGATTGTCGAGCATAGATAGCTATGTTGCTTTCTTGGGTAAGACCCGAACCAATAAAGTCATTGTTGAAGAGTTGTTGATGTTGGCCGACGATGATCATGATTGCATAGAACCTCCTCAATTACTTGAAGAATAATAAAAAGGCGCGTATAGCGCCTTTTTTCTTGAATACGTATAGAACACTTAGTGTTAGCTTTGCTGTTCGCGCTCAATCGCACGGTAGCCAATGTCATTACGATGGAACATACCATTCCAGCTTACTTGCTTTGCAAGGGCATAAGCGCGTTCTTGAGCTTCTGAGACGCTATTTCCTAATGCTGTTGCACACAATACGCGGCCACCGTTAGTTACGACATCGCCCGCTGCATTGTTTGCGGTACCTGCATGGAAAATTTTCTGTCCCTCAGCTTCTGCTGTTGGTAGAGAAATAACATCGCCTTTTGCGTAGTCAGCAGGGTAACCGCCAGCCGCTAGGACAACGCCGATAGACGCGCGCGGATCCCACTTAGATTCTGCTTCATCTAGCTTCTCGTCGATCGCCATCAAGCAAAGTTCAACAAGGTCTGATTCCATACGCATCATGATAGGTTGTGTTTCTGGATCACCAAAGCGGCAGTTGTACTCGATCACTTTTGGTGTACCCTCTTTGTCGATCATCAGACCTGCGTAAAGGAAACCCGTGTATGGAGCGCCTTCGGCATCCATACCACGTACCGTAGGGTAGATCACTTCTTCTAAGATACGCTCATGGATTTCAGGTGTTACCACAGGTGCTGGTGAGTATGCGCCCATACCGCCAGTGTTAGGGCCAGTGTCTTTATCGCCTACGCGTTTGTGGTCTTGGCTGGTTGCCATTGGTAGCACGCTTGCGCCATCCACCATAACGATGAAGCTTGCTTCCTCACCATCAAGGAATTCTTCAATTACCACGCGGCTGCCCGCTTCACCGAATGCGTTACCAGCCAGCATGTCTTTGATTGCGTCTTCTGCTTCTTCTAGCGTCATCGCGACAATTACGCCTTTACCTGCTGCAAGGCCGTCTGCTTTAACAACAATCGGCGCACCTTGCTCGCGAACATACGCTAATGCAGGTTCAATCTCAGTGAAGTTTGCATAAGCGGCGGTTGGGATGTTGTGACGCGCTAGGAAGTCTTTAGTGAAGGCTTTAGAACCTTCTAGCTGTGCTGCTGCTTGAGTTGGGCCAAAGATTGGTAGACCCGCTTCACGGAAGGCATCAACCACACCAATCACAAGTGGTGCTTCTGGGCCGACAATTGTTAGCTCGATTTTCTTTTCTTGTGCGAAAGCAACCAGCTCAGAAATGTTTTCAACGCCGATGTTTACGTTCTCAAGCTTTGGCTCAAGCGCTGTACCTGCATTACCAGGTGCAACGAATACTGTCTCAACGTTTGGGTTTTGTGCTGCTTTCCAGCCTAAAGCATGCTCTCGACCGCCAGCACCAATGATTAATACATTCATTTATTTATCCTTTGATAGCTGCGCCATATTGCTAATCTCTGTGTCGAGCTTGCTCATTTATAGTTATAAACTCCGCGAGCTCTCCTTGACCTTAACAATATGGCTTTGCTCTAAAATAAAAATGTTTAGATTAGGTATCTCAAAAATTACTAATACTTTTACTCAAAGTAGTTGGTGATGTGGCTAGGCAACAATTGAGCCCATCCCCGGGAGCATAACCCGCTATGTGACCGGGGTGGGCAAAAGCAGCTAACGACGTCACAGTGCCAAATACGAAGAGAAAATTAGTGGCGGAAGTGACGCATGCCAGTAAAGATCATCGCCATACCATGTTCATCTGCTGCAGCGATAACTTCGTCATCACGCATAGAACCGCCTGGTTGAATCACACATTTGATGCCAGCTTCTGCTGCTGCATCGATACCATCACGGAACGGGAAGAACGCATCAGAGGCCATTACGCTACCTGCAACTTCTAGACCTTCATCAGCTGCTTTAATGCCGGCAATTTTCGCTGAGTAAACACGGCTCATTTGGCCAGCACCGACACCAATGGTCATATCGCCTTTAGAGTAAACAATCGCGTTTGATTTCACGTATTTCGCTACCTTCCAGCAGAATAGCGCGTCTTTCAGCTCTTCTGCTGTTGGTTGACGCTTAGAAACCACTTTAAGGTCATCGAGGCTTACCATGCCTTGGTCGCGGTCTTGAACTAGTAGACCGCCATTCACGCGTTTCACGTCAAAGCCAGTTGTCTTAGTTGACCATTTGCCACACTCAAGTAGACGTACGTTCTTCTTCGCTGCAACCACTTCAATCGCTTCAGCAGAAACAGAAGGGGCGATGATCACTTCAACGAATTGACGTTCAACGATAGCGGTTGCTGTTTCAGCATCTAGCTCTTGGTTGAATGCGATGATGCCGCCGAATGCGGATGTTGGGTCAGTTTGGTAAGCGCGGTTGTATGCTTCTAGGATGTCTTTACCTAGAGCCACACCACATGGGTTCGCGTGCTTAACAATCACACATGCTGGCTCGCTAAACTCTTTCACACACTCAAGGGCTGCGTCAGTGTCAGCGATGTTGTTGTAAGAAAGGGCTTTGCCTTGGATTTGGCGAGCGGTTGAAACCGATGCTTCTTCTGGGTTTGCTTCAACATAGAATGCAGCTGCTTGGTGGCTGTTCTCACCGTAGCGCATGTCTTGTTTCTTCTCGAACTGCTGGTTGAAAGTGCGAGGGAATTTGCTCTCTTCGTCACCCTCTTTGTTCTCACCGTAAGATGGAACCATAGTGCCGAAGTAGTTAGCGATCATGCCATCGTAAGCCGCAGTGTGCTCAAATGCTGCGATAGCGAGGTCGAAGCGGGTTTCAAGCGTAAGAGATTTGTCGTTCGCATCCATTTCAGCGATAACACGTTCATAGTCGTGTGCATTCACCACAATAGTTACGTCTTTGTGGTTTTTCGCCGCAGAGCGAACCATAGTTGGGCCACCGATATCGATGTTTTCAACCGCATCAGCTAAAGTGCAACCTTCTTTTGCTACCGTTTCCGCAAATGGGTATAGGTTTACCACCACCATGTCGATTGGGTTGATGCCGTGCGTTTTCATCACTTCATCATCTTGACCACGACGACCTAGCACACCACCGTGAACCTTCGGGTGAAGTGTCTTAACGCGACCGTCCATCATTTCTGGGAAACCAGTGTAGTCAGAGACTTCGGTTACTGCGATGCCTTGCTCTGCAAGCAGGCGAGCTGTACCGCCAGTAGATAGGATATCGACACCGCGCTCAGCAAGAGCTTGTGCAAACTCAACAATACCTGTTTTGTCTGATACGCTGATAAGCGCACGGCGAATAGGACGAGCGTTGTTCATGCTTCCATTTCCTCAAATTCATGGAGTTAAACTAAAGATATTTGCCAAAAATGAACTTGTTTTTACCTCTTGGGGTAAAATATTGGCCAGTTTTGGTAAAGACCTTTTCAACATCACCGGATGGTTAGAAAGTAGGCTCCCAATTTGATGGCGCACATTCTAACTAATTTATTACAAAAAAGCTCGCGCAATCGTTTGGCATCTCAAAAATAATTGCAAAAATCTCGATTTATGACGTAAAACGTAACGAGATAGTTAATAAGGACCTTTATGTTTCAGATAGGCGAACTGGCAAAGCGATGTGGTGTTACCACAGATACGCTGCGTTTTTATGAAAAGAATCAGTTAATAAACCCGGCTGGTCGCAGTGAGTCAGGTTACCGGCTCTACAGTGATGAGAATCAAAAGCAGGTTAGCTTCATTCTTAAAGCGAAGGATTTAGGGTTGAGTTTGGAAGAGATCAAAGAGCTTTTGGAGATCAAACTGGAAGCGACAGAGCATAGCTGTGCTGAGGTTAAAGCAATAACATCGGCAAAACTGGCACTGATTGATCAAAAAATTACCGAGCTCACCCGAATTCGAAGTGCATTGAAGAAGATCAATGATGCATGTTGTGGTCATGACAATGATGATGCCAGCCATTGTTCCATTTTAGCCGCACTTGAATAATCGTTGAGCTATTGCTTGGTTTTCTTAACCTAAGATTGCATTTTTAACGGCTTGCTTTAATAGGTTCAGCGCACGATCCCTCTTATAATCTCGCCTTTGGTCGACTCGCATAATTATTCCTGCCGAATGCTGGGTCGATTCCGTCCTACAGATACGAGAGATTCATCATGGTTGGAGTCTATTTTCAGATCAACGACTGGGTATTGAGCGTTGATGAGAATAAGCTGTATCGACAGGACAGGGAGGTTTGTGTTGAACCGCGTCTTATTAACTTACTGCACTTTCTCGCGCAGCATGCTGGTGAAGTCTTTTGTCGTGAAGAGCTGATCCAGTATGTCTGGGATGGTGCTATCGTGACCGACCAAGTGGTCACTCAATCTATTTTCGAACTGCGCAAACTATTGCGTGATGGACGGGAAGAAAATCTCAATTACGTTGTTACCGTACCCAAGCGGGGTTATAAGTTGGTGGCAGATGTTGAGAGGTTGCCAGCGGAAGCATTTCATCATCGACGTGTACTGGAACCCGTAGCTGAGCTGGTCACGACCCCAGAGATAGAAATGCAAGCTGTTGCTGCAGGTTCAGATATAACTTTTCCAGCTGGGCCATTAACGCGCGCCGTTTGCCAGTTATCGAAAGACAATCAAAAGAAAAAGCGAGAAAGCACAGGTCAGCTTAATCGCTGGTGGCTTGGTTTAATTAACTTGATTTGGATTTCGATACTGATCATCGCGACCGGACTGTTCACCTACAAGCAATCCGAAGTCAAGATCACTCAGGTCATTGATACCCATCTTATTGAATTCAAATTTCAAGACGATTTACATCAAGATCGTCTAAGTGATGAATTGGCTGACGGGATTGCACAAAAACTGATGTCGGATATTACGCAGGTGAGCAACTATCGAGTCATGTTGCATAAAACGGCATTTACATCAGGCATAATCCCCGGAAAATCGGTGATTGTTCGAGTACAAAATGACGGGGACAGCCATTTTCTTGAAGTGGAATATCGTAATAACTCGTCAGAGTCGGTCTTATTCAGCCGTCAATATGCCTTGACCCGCAGTCACCTGACTTCGGTGATGCGCCAAGCTTCAGTGGACTTAATGCACGTATTGAAAGTCGATAATATTGAGCACAAAGCAGACGTCCTCAATGCAGGGTTACCTACTGACTCAAAAGCATTGGAGTTATTTGTTCTGGCGAATCACTATCTCAATGTTTCCGATGTGGATCAGTTCCGCCATGGTATTGAGTTGATGGAGCAGATCGCAACCATAGAGCCGGACAATTTATATGTACAAGCTGAATTGCTGATCGCCTACCATGTTCAACATGCATTAGATACTAACCAGCCATTACCGCAACAGCGGATCAACACGCTAAGTTCTGAACTCGATGCAGGCAGTTATCGCTTAGCGGGTAATATCCAACCACGGATTTTCGAAGCATTAGCATTGCATGAAACGGTCAATGGGAACCAAGTGGCCGCAAAACAATACTTACAACGGGCGTTAAAGCGACGGGATTCAGTGTTGTCTTATGTACTGAAGGGCAAACATAACGAGTTGGCCGGAGATATTGATGGGGCGAGTGAAGCATATAGTGAAGCGTTTTACATTGATACTTCAATTGAAACCTACATGTTATGCGAGAACCTTGTTTTTCCGAGTAACCTCAAAGCGATAGATTATGCGATGTATCGTTCAGTACACCCTTCCGTGGTACGTGTTATTTAATTAGTAGTCATCAGCGATTACAGTGCTTCGTTGTTGTATCAAGCCTCTGCTTCGCAGAGGCTTGTTTGTTTCCCTCATTTAAACATCCAATTAGACCTTATTACTCATCACTCAAATCTATTATTAATTGGTACGTCATTCTAAGTGCTTATTTTTAATGACTTTTAATGTGATGAAGCTCGTTTTGTTTGCTTGTTATTATTGATTTGATGATTTTGTGTGATATTCATAGGTTGCAAGAATATTAATGTCCGAATTTCATTTAATTATGAATGGCGGTAGCGTGCCTAAATAACAATATATTGGTGTTGTCTAATGAATAAAATCAAAGGCTTAATTTTGGTTTTGTTGCTCTTGATAACCTCGTTCACGCTGATTCACTATATCAATACAACGTCGTCACCTGATCTTTCCGAATCATCTGATGCTCCTGTGGAGCGCTCTGAAATGGTACAAACCCATACCGAGCCCCAACTTAGCTCAGATGCAAACTTCCCATCGCCAGTTATTCAACTACAACAAGTGGTTGCGCATGGGCTCGTTACCGCGGAAAACCCTAATTTGCCTTTGCTTCAAGGAGAATTAGAGGACTTTTCACAACGTAATATTGATAACAAACAGCACCCTCTTCCGAACGAGCTTGTCGAGCTTAAAAAACGATTAGAAAAGCTACAGTCGCAATAAAAATTATCTATTCAGCGGCAAAAATTCTGTCTATTTAAATAACACTCCTTCAGGAAGAAGGAGTCTATAAGCAGTGGTTTAATATGAAAAATTCCCCAACATATCGTATCTACATCCATTGTATTGCCTCGTTACTTTTGGCAATTTCCTCTTCTTCAGTGCAAGCACTAACGCCAAGTGCAGATAAAGCCATTCAGCTTTCTGGTGAATTTGCAGCGTCTGGCGGACAAGCGACTTACTCTTTGCCGCTTTCCGTATCGCCTGGGCGTGCTGGTCATCAACCCTCTTTATCTCTGGAATACCGAAGTGATTCACCCAATGGTCCTATGGGGATGGGGTGGAGCATTGGAGGGCTTTCCAATATTTCACGTTGTGGTAAAAACTTAGCCAAAGATGGTCGTTGGGGCGGCGTTAACTTTAATGCTGATGACCGTTATTGTCTCGATGGGCAAAGGCTAATTGCGGTGTCAGGGAGAGATGGGGAAAACCTGACGGAATACCGCTTAGAAAATAACGGCTATTCGAAAATTGTCTCTTTTGGTCGCTCAGGCAACGGTCCTTCCTATTTTAAAATTTGGCGTAAGGATGGCTCTGTTTACGAATATGGCGCTACTGCGGATTCTCGCGCTGAGCTGCCAGGGCAAGCGCATGTGTATAAATGGGCTGTCAATAAAATTACCGACACTAGCAAACAAAACCACATCAATATTTCTTATGCGGAAGACAGCACAAATGGTACACATCGTATCAATGAAATGAGTTATGTCGGGGGTAAAGTTAAGTTTGTTTATGAAAGTCGAAGTGATGCCACAACTCAGTATCTCGGCGGTTCACTTTTAAAACGAAATCAGCGTTTATCGGAAGTAAGCACTTATGACAGTGCAGGAAGTAGAATTGGTTCCTATAAAGTCACATATCAGTATTCTGCTGGTACTTCTCGCTCACAAATCAAATCCTTAAAGTATTGCGCACAGTCTAGTTGTTCGACCGACATAAAGTTCAGCTGGAGCGGGCGCGATAAAGTAAGCCTAAATAGCGCAGTAAGCACTGGCTTTAAAGCCCCTCGGTATTTTGATAATGATGGGGATGGCGTGAGTGAAGTTTATGGCACGGTATCTACCCAGGCAGACGGCAAAATGAATGTCAAAGATCTTAGTGGGAAACTATATAACGGGCTAACGTCATATGCATTAACTGGGAACACATTTTCACCGAGTATTGCTAGAGATACCTGTACTTCAAACGTTGCATCATCATTTTCAGATGGTAACGGAAGCTTCGGGAACTACTGTCAGTTTAGCGCTTGCTCAGGAGAGCTGTGTCGTTATGGTTCTAATGGTGTCAATTACGGTGACTTCAATGGGAATGGCACTGAGTCGGCGCAATCAGGCTATTCGGCAGTCGATATTAATGGTGATGGGATTGCTGATAAGCATAAATTTGATATTCCAAATGGTAGTTACCGTTATCAGATAACTGGGAGTTCGTTAAAAACACTTCCTTCTGCTAGTGGACGGGTGCTAAAAGCTTTTTATGACGTCAATAACGATGGTTATTTAGACGTAGTGATGGGGTCGAGCACAACAACTGACAATTTATATCTGTATTTGTTTAATGGTGTGGCATATACCGCACCACAAAAACTAAACCATCAGGTTAGCCACGAAGACTCGATCTATTTTGCTGATATTAATAATGATGGCTACCCAGAACTTGGGTATAACCAGTCATTCTATAAAAATGTAAATGGCACAATTGGTAATACTGTCCTTCTAAATGCTGGAGAAAAAATATTTTCGACGCAAGATATTAATGGAGATGGATGGGTTGATATTCTGACTCGTGCAGATACAACAGTATTGCAACAACAGTCAGATGTAGTACTGGCAGATGCGACAGTACTGCAACCACGTTCAAATATAGCGTTGGCTGGTGAAAGTGTTATTGATCATACGAACGCACATATAAAGCACTCTACCGCCTACGCACAAGACAAGATAACAACGATTGAAGAAGTCGGCGTTGAATTTACTATTAACTATAAACCGGCAGTTGATGAAAGTGTATACACCAAGCCATCAAGTGTAGGTTCATATCCGGTTAAAAATGTCACACCAAAGCGCTACTTAGTGGCATCATTCGAAAAAGCACCGAAGGGCTACGGAAAAACAACGTACAGTTACCAGTATCAAGGTGCAAAAAGCCATCAAAAAGGTCATGGTTTTCTGGGTTTTAACAAGATCACTAAAACCATTTCCGGTGAAGTTACAACCAAAGTAGAAACGGTATTTGTCCAAGACAATCAACTCCTAGCTAATGGTAAACCTCTCCAAGTTAAAGTTTTTAAAAATGACACGTTAATATCTGATACGCAGTATGAATATAACGTCACGACACGTGATGGATACAACGCGAAGTACTATCAGATATATGCGAACAAGGTAACCAAGAAAAAATATGGGTTAACGAAGGGGCAGGTAGAAAAGCTAGAGGAAAAAAGCCGAACTCTAAATCGCTTTGGTAACTTAACACATGAAAGCACCGTTATTTCTAGTGATCTAGAAGGGGCTGGAAAGTTTGAAACTTCCAGCGAATTTAGTTATGTATCGACAGGGGTTAACAAAAACCACCATATCTATGACATAACAAGTGTTAGTAATATTAGTAATCTACCTCAGCTGCTTTCTGGTTATAAAGCGGGTTTAAATAAGTATTGCGCCGCCAACGGGGATATTTATTTTAAACCGAATGACCATATTGTTTTGATTCATAGTGACGTTGATATTCCTTTGGTATTACAGCGATACAATGACTATTACAAATATCAAGTTACGTCACACCATACTGATTTAGATGGGTTGACGGCCTATCAAGGTGAACTGGTTCAAACTACCGCATCAGCCTTTAATTCTGCTAATCCTGTATCTTGTGGTAGTTACACTTATAGTGACTCAGATGGTGACGGGAATATGGAGTTTAGTTCCACTAAATTAACGCGTACCGAGTTAGTAAGTGAAACGGGTGACAACTTCTGGCAAGTTGGCGCTGTGAAAGAATCTAGTACGACAATCAAAGATCTTTCAGGCATTACGCCACTTAGCCGCACTGTAGTTAATCAGTTAAATTACGACTCAAACGGCTTCTTGCAAAGTAGTACCACAACTAGCTCTGATTATGAGTCTGGTTCTTTAAGCAGTAGTGCTAAATCAATCACACAAAGTTTTGAATATGATCAATGGGGAAATGTTACGAAGCAAAGCTCCTCAGGTACTGATCTACCTGAGCGAACAACCAACACCCGCTATGACGAGCAAGGGTTAACTGTTTCATCACTCACGAATGCCAAAGGGCATACAACCAATGTCTCTTATAACGCTCAAGGTCTGATTACCGAAAGTACCAGCCCTTTAAAAGCGAGAAAGACCAGTTTTACCTACGATGAATACTCAAGACAGAGAACCCAAACCCTACCGGGCAAGGGAAATATTAACAATACAGAGTATTGGCTTGCAGATAAGTGCCTGAATGCAACGTCACAAACAGTAAGCTGTGTTGTTACAAAGCCAGCAACCGGTGGGCAAATCATTACTCATTTCGACTATGCTGGTAGAGAGGTTCGTAAGCTTCACTCTGGTTTTAGTGGCAAGTTAGTTGTTTCAGACACAATCTGGGACCGTGATGGACGCAAAATTCGAATGACTCGTCCTCAATTTATTGGTGCCGTAACTCCTGCCCCATATGTCACGTTTAGTTATGATGCTTTGAATCGAGAAATAACGAAGTCAGAGCCTGCAAACCGTGGTGGTCGCGCTGAATTTACAACTCAATATGATGGTTATAAAACCACCATTACAGACGCGCGAGGGTATAGTCATAGCACTGTAACCAATGTGTTGGGACATATTCTTCGAAAAGATGAACCTCTTGGCGCATTCCAAACTTACAACTACTACCCAGACGGCAAACTCCGCACCAGTACAGACTCTGACGGCAATACCACACATATTCGCTACGATAACTTAGGCCATCGTAACTATCTTGATGACCCGGATATGGGGAAATGGTACTACACCTACAATGCTGCCGGAGAGCTGATATACAAGCGCGATGCTAATGGGGTAGAAACCACAATTAGATACGATGCGTTAGGACGTAAAACTGAGCAGAAAGATGGTACAAGCGTTTCGACATGGCGATATGATGAGCGTGGTGCAATTGGAACGCTATCTGGCTTCAGCGGTAACGGGAATCAAACCGACTATTACTACAATGCTCAGGGATTATCAGAAGAAATTACAGTTCGTGTGAACAATGAAAAGTTCAGCACACACTATTTTTATGATGATTACGAACGTGTCTCGAGAGAAGTAAGGCCAAATGGGGTTGATACCACATTAGCAGGCACAGCGACATTGCTGAGAACACAAAATAGTAGTGATCGTCTGGCTGTTGAATATGTTTACAACCCATACGGCTATGTTTCAGCTGTTCGTAGCCCGAAAACCTACGCGGATGACGCATTTACTAGCGCCAGTTTCCGTGAAGATATTAGGCAGCTTTTGAATCAGGCTATTGCACAAGCCCAACAGTATCTAACGAAAGCAGAACGTTACGCTACTCAAGAAAGCTTCTTTGCCAACAAGGCGGCAGAGTATGAACGTGAAACCGTTAACGTTCACAACCTAGATACCTCATCCCAAGCACTACTAGGCAATGGTTATCGCTACAAACAATGGTGTAATACGCAAGGAGAATGCTTCCTTCGCCCTGCGACGTGGGTTATTTTGCACGATGACGTATCCATTCCTTTAGATATCACCTTAGAAGGAGCCATTTACAAGTTAACTACAACACTTGCTAATACCAGTAAGCCCGGTATCCGAGATTATACTGCGACGCTTCACTCTGTTAGTGCCAGTGAGTTTAACAGTTTGCCATTGACCGCAGCGCATGACTTCTTGCTCATGGACTATGATGGCAACGGGCAAAAAGATCTCATGAGCCAACGAGATATTTACGTGGCGAAGGCTGATAACGATACACGTCAGGAATTGTTATTTGCAGCAGACGATCTGTCTGAAGCCGCAACCATTGCGGGTAGTAGCTATAAGTTTTATACCGAGCTTGCAAGCAAACTCATTAACTTATCTGAGGAAGTAGCCAAACTGAGTGGCCTTTATTGTGATTTTGCCAACCAGCTTGGTGGGACACAAATTGATGCATCTTTACGTACTGATTGTGCCAACACACAGCAAGCGAGCCAAGCTGACCACCTCAATACCATTCTGACTCAATCAGAGTTAGAAGCTTCATTAGATAACCCAGCTTACATATATTATTGGCAACGTCGAGAAACCGATGCTTATGATCATACCTTATCGGAAACCTTAGGTAACGGTTTGGTCAATACCTACAACCACGATGCCAATACTGGCAGACCAAACTACATCACCACTCATAAAGGCAACATGCTGTTTGATCCTAAATTATCAGGCAGTACAACCGCAGGAAGAAATATCCGCTTTATTGAATACCGATATGATAATCATAACAACGTGACGTACCGTTATGACGAGCAGCTCGGGATTACGGATACTTGGAGTTATGACGCGTTAGATCGTGTTGTTAACAATAATGTCTCGCTGGCAGATAAAAACAGACATGGCTTAAACAACCCTGACTTCTCTGGTTCCACCACATTCCAATACGATAAGTTGGGTAACATTACCTTCAAATCTGGGATTGGTGATTATCACTATAGTGGGCAAAGTGCAGGCCCACACGCAGTAACCAAAGCCAATGGCCTAAACTACCAGTACGATAAAGCCGGTAATATGCTCAGAGCCTTTGCTGATAATGTCAGTGAAGATGAACGAGTGTTGGAATGGTCTCCATTTAATAAGCCAATCAAAATTACTCGTAATGGGAATACCGTTGAGTTTACTTACGATGCAAACCACAACCGTTATTTGAAGAAAACCAGCGAAGGAATTGAAACATTCTACTTTGGTAAATCTTACGAGCGTGTAACTGACACCAATACGGGGGATGTACAACACAAGCACTTTGTTTATGCAGACGGGAAGCTCATTGCGCTGAATACCCAAGTCAAAGGTGCGGACGATGCTCTTAAAGATAAACAAATACGTTATCTTCATTATGATGCGCTGAATTCCGTTGACATGATCACTGATGGTTATGGGTTGGTGGTTGAGCGGCGAAGCTACGACACTTGGGGTAAGCAACGTAAAGTGGCTTGGCGAGAAGAAGGGCCGCTTGAGGTTGTACAGCAAGCGATCACGAACCGGGGCTATACAGGACACGAAGAGATTGTTGAAGTTGGCCTAGTGCACATGAATGGGCGGGTTTACGATCAAGAATTAGGTCGGTTTATTAGCCCAGACCCTATTGTTCAAGCCCCATTTGTTACCAATAGCTTTAACCGTTATGCGTATGTGTGGAATAACCCACTGAAGTACATTGATCCTACAGGGTATCGATTAGTTGAAGGTGCTGGTAATGGTGATGGGCTTGGCCAATATGAACCGCCAAAAGAAAATGATAATGGTAATGACGATAATGATCCTGAGCCTGACCCTAATCCTCCAAGCGGCGGTGGTGAAGGTGCTGGTGGTAGCGGCTCAGGAGATGATAGACCATCAACCCCACCAGAAGAAAATCAGGAATCTATAGCTGAACCAGAGACACCAGCAACACCTAAATCTCCAGGAATGCCTGATGAAGAAGATCCTAACGCGCCTGAGGTTCCGGAAGAAGTTCCAGAAGAAAGCTGGAGTTGGAGTGATTTCCTTGATGGTGTTAATGAAGTGCTCGATGTTGCAGGACAAATTCCTGGCATTGGTATTGGTGCCGATTTACTGAATGCTGCGGTATACTTAGGTAGAGGGCAAATCGGCAATGCAGCTGTATCTGTTGCAGGTGCAGTTCCTGGATTTGGTAATGGAGCCACAGGGATTCGAATTGCGAATCGGGTTGCGAATCGGGTTACAAAGGGGCTAGAGAGCAGAGGTATACGCCCACAACCTGGAACAAGAGTTAAACCTGAGGGTATTCCAGATAACTGGCGTGTTCGTTCATCAAAATCTAAAGGTGGAGTTAAATACTCAGATCCAACAAACCCTCGCAAAAACGTAAGAGTGGAACAAGGGGTTCCTGACCATCCTCATGCCAACTCTAGAGTTCCACATGTTAGGGACATGAGAAATGGCAGATATGTCGATAAGAATGGAAATCCAGTCCAAGGCGGAAGAAGAGATCCTGCTGGTCATATACCTTTAGATGAATATCGTTATACACCATAACTGAGGTTGACTATGAGTATTATAAATGTTGATAAACAACTCATTATTGAATGCTTAAAAGAGTTAAGTGATACTGACTACCAGCAACGAGTATGGATTGTAGGTTCGCCTGATGAGGTTTCCGGTTTCAACGATGTTGTTGCTGCCCTTTTTGATGACTCGCTCTTGGAGGACGCGCTATTAAAGAACAAAGTTACATTTACGATGGAAGCTGATAATAAGCTTCGTATACTAGGGGAGCTGATAGTATTCCTGCCAGATAATATCACCACTAAGGCCTTGGTATCACAACCAAAATGGAAAGATATCGTCAAATTGTCTGGAGATGTATACAACTTGATTAAGTAGTCGTTACAAAGAAGACAGACACTCTTCAACCTGGTCCATTTGCTAAAGAAAAGTTGAATGGGGTTAGGTCTTGCACTTTGCTATCAAGCTAGATGCTCTGTTGAGTCCCATATCTAAGTTGTAAGATTATACTGTGCAGCATATTCTAAGTGGTTTATTTTTGAACTAGAAATAAACTAGTTAATCCACGTATTAAGTTTAGTTTTAGGAATAAATGGGGTCAGGTCTTGCCTTTTGCCTGTTTATTCTGAGTTAGGCTATATTCTTTCTACTTTTAATAAGTTTGAATCTCGTCATATGGAAATGAATTATATGGACATTCCCTTTATCTAATACTTACTTCGTTGCCAGAAATATTAATTCTCTTGGTAAGATAATTGGTGAATTAACTTTTTTAATTAGAATTTAATTTATATTTCGAAAGAAAGAATGGTTTGAGTATTATTCAATATAAAAAACTCTAATTATTCAGCTATTTCAGAAGATGTTTTATAAGAATCTTATGGTTTATTGATGTCACGAGTCCTATCGGGCTATACAACTGGTGAAGTTGTTTATATCAGTTCGACAACTAAGGTGATTGCGTCGGTAAGCATATTTAAATTAATCGTGAATGTTAAATTAATATAGTTAATATTTTATTTTTGAAATGGAAATAACAAAACACAGTTGGATTATATTATGAAATTAAAACTATTTATTGCTTTATCATTATTACTTAGCACTAATGCTTTTGCTAAAGCCCCAACATGCTCTAGCTCTGGTGGTGGCTATTGTTCTTATTTAGGTATGGTCGAAAGAATTTATGTTAATTCTGGTAATCTGATTCTTGTATATTTTGATGTACCAATGTCGGAATCTGAGCCGGGTAAAGCAGGAATGGATGTATCTAACTATGCAGCAGGAGCCATAAAAATCAATGACAATCCAGATTTTGCTAAGTTATTTTATTCTACTGCACTTGCGGCACAATCTTCAGGAAGAAGAATCTCTATTCAAATGAGAGGTAGCATATCTGGATATCCAAAAATAGATCGTATATGGCTTGAAAAGTAATGTTGTTCATTTCTGTTTTATAAAAGGATATAAAAGTGAAGAAACTATTATTACTATCTCTTGTTTTTATTAGCCAACCTAGTTTTGCTAAAATAACATGCCATGGGAAGGTGAAAAATATATTGCAATATTCAAATGGATTAGTAACTGTACTAACCGATTATCGAAATGATTATACTGCAATGTGTGATATTGATTCCGACAGAGGAACGGTTAGTCCAGAAACCTGTAAGGGAATATTAAGTGTTTTACTTACGGCACATTCTTCTGGCAAAGATATAGTGGTTAACTACTCTGGTGATCAATATGCTTGCAATAACCTACCGGCTTATAGTGCTGCGCCGAATCCAGTATATGTTGGAATAAAAAATCCTTAGTGTCTCTTCTTTTATGTATGGTTAACTGGTGATTCCTATGAAAAAAATCATTCTACTATTAATGTTATTAGCTCCTGCTTTTGTTATGGCAAACAGTACTCGTGAAAGTTCTAGTAGAACAACTATCACGCGTGTGATTTCTTATAATGAGTTTGGTGCCGGTGATGCAGTGTTCCAAGTGGCAAACCCAACTTCTTTGTGCTCAGGTTATTGGATAACAAAAGGGGATCCTGGTTTTGAGGCTAACCTTTCAATGATTATTGCGGCTTATCAAGCCAAGTCGACCGTCATTGTCCATGGACTCCCAGCAGAGAACAAGAAATGGGCAGGGAGTGCTAACCACTGGTGTAAGTTATATTCGATAGAATATCGTTAGCCATACAATATCTACCTCATTACAAAAGCCCGCGTTTATGCGGGCTTTTTTTGATCTTAGCGCCAACGAAACTCAGACAAACACAAATAGGGTTTAGGCGCGTATGGAACCATCGGCATTTATTGTGTTGATAAATATCATTTTAATACTTTGGTTTGCTTGCTGTGTTCTTTACCTTCCTACATGTTTAGTTTTCATCCTTTTCCTACAGCTATTTGCTTGATTCCAATGCGAAAGTTATCTGATGTTTGAGGTTTATTCCACAATAATGATTGATACTTAATTCTAAAGTTACCCTTTAAGGGTTTGATGGTTTAATTTGCATATAAACTTAATCATTATGTGTGATTGTCACGCATAGATTGGAACTGTTATTCCAAAGGATTGGAGAGTCGTTTATGCAGAAAAAACTTCAAACATACCGTCAGGCTCTGGGTTTTCTTTTATTGGGTGCTGTTGGGCTTATTTCTGGCTGCGCAGGCAGTAACGGTCAGCTAGCCAGTACGCAAAGTTCACCAACCACCATTCACTATGAATTTACGGGTATTCCACCGCTGTATTTTGGTTATGGTTCGAGTGTACCTCTGACCAAAGAACTTAGCTTAACGGCTGCGCATGTTGCGAAGCTCAATTTTGCCAATGTTGTGGCTTATCACCCAACCTGCGATCTCGCAATCATTGAATCTGATAATAGTCAGGCGGTGTTACCGACACTTGGTTTTGTGCGTCAGGGGGAGTCGGTCTTTACTTATGGTATGGATGGTTTTGGTGAGATGCTTACGGGCAAAGGCACTTATCATTTAGACCTCACCTTTGCCAATCGTCAATACTTAGAAGATTGCCCAGGTAGTGTGATGGATGCACCTATTCGCGGCGGTATGAGTGGTGGTGCAACATATAACGCACAAGGTGAGCTGGTGGGTGTGATCACGGCGATGGCGAGTAAATGGGATACGCGCTTAGCCAATGGAAAAGAACTACCTTACGATAGATTGAGTTTGTTTGTTTCAATGAACTATGTTCAAGACTGGCTCAATAATGAAGTGCAAAATTATTACTTTGATACCGCCTATGCACTCAACTGGAGTTTAGATTCGACGCAGCTCGTGAATGCTGAATAACAAAAAAGCCTGATTAAAAATCAGGCTTTTCTTTCTTCAAGTTATGTCCTGTCAAATAGTACAGCTAATTATTTTTCGTAACTCTTCCTACACTGAATTTACTTTAACTAAGCATGTAGGGAATCGTTGTGAGCAATATTCAATTCATTAAGAACACTAATCTGCAAGATCCGAGCGTATTACAATCAGCATTTCGTTTGAGAAATGAAACATTTAAGCACCGTCTTGGCTGGGAAGTTTCTTCTCATAATGGATTAGAAGTAGATCAGTTTGATGAGATGAATGTCAGTCATATTGCTATGACGGATCACAATAATGAAGTCATTGGTTATTGGCGAGCACTCCCTACAACAGAACCTTATATGCTTAGTGAAATTTTCCCGCAATTATTACGAGGCGAAGAACTCCCACAAGGAAAGGAAATTTGGGAAATTAGTCGCTTTAACGTAAAAAAGGGGAGCGGTAATCATTCAAATAAAGTCATTAGTCATATTTGCAGTTCGTTGGTTAAATCCTTTTATGATTTTGCTATCGAGAATGGCATTTCATCTTATGTACTCGTGACCACGGTCGCTTGTGAACGAATTCTTCGTTTATTGGGGGTTGAAACTCGTCGTTTAGGAGATGGGGAGGCGATGATGGTTGGTATCGAGCGCTCTGTTGCACTGTGGATTGATGTTGGAGAACACCTAAATATTCGTTGCAACTGATATTACGTGTATTTTTTATAAAAGTACTATCAAAAAATTAAATCCTTATGATGGCATTATTAGTTTTATCAATGAGAGTGTATTGTTGCATATTGCATAAATAATGTTTGGTGCTGATCAAAATAAAAACACAATGCCACACTTTAAATCTTGTTACGATAATGTTTACTTAAGGTTTAATTTTAACTAATGGCTAGTTGTGAGTATGGATACTGCAGAGCTTTATCAATTGATCGATGGACTTGTTGATGCAACACAAAAAGAAAGCATTGAAGAGATTTGTCATAAATTTTGTAATTTAACAGGAATAGAATATTTCTTAATGGGGGTCGTTTCTAACCAGTCACTATACTCTCCAGAGCTGCGTGTTTTAACGAACTACCCTTCAGAGTGGATGGATCTGTATCTTAAAAAAAATAAACGAGATTCTGACCCTGTTGTTAAATACACGCTTTCAAAAAATACGCCTATCTTTTGGAATGATCTGAGTCATCACTTGGTTTCACTTTCTATAGAACAAAAATTATTAATGGCACAGGCGAAAAGCCATGGCTTGGTGACAGGGGTAAGTATTCCAATACATTCTGTTTCTGGGTATTTTTCGGTTTTCAGCTTGGCAACAAAGCGAGATGGGGAAGAAGGAAAACGGATATTAGAAGCGGCATTACCTTATGCGCATATTTTTGCTACCCATTTGTTTGAACGTTATCTAATGGTACTCACAGAACCTTTGGTTGAAAAAACGAATATCAGTTTAACGCGCAGGGAAGAAGAATGTTTATTCTGGGCTTGTGAGGGAAAAACATCATGGGAGATCTCTCAGATTTTAGAGATCAAAGAGCGAACGGTCGTATTTCATCTTAATAATGCCAGTGAGAAGCTTGGGGCAATCAATCGTCAGCATGCAGTAGTGCTAGCAATGAAAAAAGGGCTTGTTCAACCAAATATTTAGTTTCAAATATCCGAAAGTTTGACGATCAATAGGCAGAGTCTCTCTGCCTTTTTTCTTTCCGCTTCATAAGGCCGTCTTTCTAGCCTCTTTTCCTGAATGCATTCAAAACATAAGCCGAGAACATATTTATTTCTGCGGCTTGAGCCTGACTGCCACATTCGACAGTGTTGCCGCTAATTGGATTCTTCTAGCATAGCGTTATTCATTTAAACTTAAGGCCGTTGTTGATGGAAATCGCTTATCATGAAATGCAGAGAGAAAAAAATGCACTCTCTCTTCCTGTCCCATTGTCGTTGGTGCTGGATCGTGCAATCAACACTTCTAAATTTTCAGGAGTGGCTTGGGGGGTACGTAATGGTGATGACGGTAAGCTTAATATTCGTTCAAGTATGATGGGATACTCAGCCTCTCAGCTGATCGAATCCATTAAGGAAGCGGAAGCTGATAGTGAACTATTTTTATCTCATCCGCCTATTTTCCCTTTTTTTACCGATGATCGAATTAATCAAGTACTTCCTCAGTCTCAGGTTCGTGCGGTTTACTATCCTTTGTGGTCTAGTGTATTGAGTCCTGATGCTCGCCAAGCCAAAAATCACTGTGATTGGCACTTTGCTTCGGGTGTTAAACTCCAGCCGATAGAAACGGACTCTTTGGCAGAATCTCTTTTGTATGCAAGCCATGTGTTAGAAAAACATCACCGGCCATGGATAAGTTGTTTTTTATCTGGTCAGTTGAATGGCCGAGATTTAGCGGTCGATAGCCTGCTAGAAGACAGTATTTGTCAGTATCACATCAAACAACATCTTAAACAGAGTCATGCCGTTGTGGTTGATCAAACGATATCAAGCCATCATTTCTCTGGGTTACTTAATAACGCTGGCGCACAACTGCCGATCTTCAATATTGAGCGTGAATCTGAGCTGGAAAACTTGCTTCAAATGATAAGGATGCTTGGCTTAGCGAGCGTCAGTTTAATTGTTGAGCCTAAGATGCTGACTTCTTTACTTCGGCAAAATAGGGTCGACTATATTTGCTATTTTTGCCAGAGCCTTAAGAAGAAGGAGACTGATATCGAGCCATCGCCTCCAGCTTTTGCTTTACCCGACAATGAAAGATGGACCATTCTAGAAACCCAATCTTTCTCGACAGGGATCGTTATCAATATGATTCGAAAAATGAACTGACTTAGGTCAGTTTTTTTGTAACTCATATTCCCCCCCTGACAAATCTACCAGCTAGTTATCTCACCTTTCTAAGCCTAAATTAAATGCGGAAATCAGGAGGAATCTTGATGTCAGTAATCATAAAACGTAATACAGGAGAACGTTGTGAAGAATCTAATTCAGGTAGCAGGAATCATCGATAAAAAGGAAGCGGATCTGATTGTTTCAGAGGGTGTGGAGTGGTTGGGTTTCCCATTGCGCTTGCCATCGGGGAAAGATGATATTTCTGAGCAAAATGCCATCAACATCATTGAAAAGCTAGCGACGCCGCATGCAGGTGTGTTGATCAGCTACCTAACTGACGCGGAAGAAGTGGATGAGTTTTGCTCACTGTTGGGTGTGAAAGCGGTTCAGCTCCACGGTGATATTAGCGTGGCAGAAATGAAAAAGTTGAAGTCACTTCGCCCGGATCTGTACGTTCTGAAAAGTTTAGTCGTGAAAGAAGACAATGCTGAAGAGCTGCTGCAATTGGTTGATGATTGTGCAGATTACGTGGACATGTTTATTACCGATACGTTTGACCCAGCCACTGGAGCTAAGGGTGCAACAGGCAAAACTCACAACTGGAACGTCAGTGCAGAGTTGGTGAAGCGTTCACCAAAGCCGTTGATGTTGGCGGGTGGCCTGAGTGCGGACAACGTTGCAGAGGCGATTCGCGCCGTGAAGCCTGCGGCGGTAGATGCCCATACAGCACTGGAAGGGACGGATGGTCGAAAAGATCTAGCGAAAGTCCGTCAGTTTGTGCAACAGGCCCGTTTGGCGTTCGAAGAGATCGCTTAATCAAGACCGATGATCAAGGAGTGTGTTATGGAATCCCCAGTTAACGTGTATCCACTGGCAAAGAGTAAGCGATTACTGGCTTTAGAGCTACGAGTACGCGACCGCGAGGCAGATAAGTCGTCCTTTACTGGTTACTCTGATCAGATTATCCGCTTGCTACTTGAAAAGGCGATGGAGTTGCTACCATACCGTGAGAAGGTCGTCACCAGTCCGGTTGGCGCTACCTTTGTCGGGCTGGAACTCGATGCTCGAGTCTGCGCGGTGTCTATTGTACGTGCTGGGGAGAGCATGGAGCCGGAGTTCCGCACGCTCTTACCTGACGCTCCGATTGGCAAAATGATGATTCAGCGAGACAAAGTGACCAAGCAGCCCAAATATTATTGCGCCAACCTGCCGGATGACGTGGCGCAGCGTCATGTGATGCTGCTGGAGCCGATGTTGGCCACTGGTGGTTCGGCGACGGTGGCAATTGAGGAGCTGCTTAAACGCGGAGTTCGCCAGGAGCACATTATTTTTGTGAACTTGCTTTGTTCGCCATCCGGCATCGCTGAGTTGGCCGATAAATTTCCGTTGGTGCGCTTTGTGACGGCCTCGATTGAAGAGCGCATGAATCAGCATGCGTTTATGATTCCGGGCATTGGTGATTTCGGTGATCGGTATTTCGGTACCACGGACTCAGGAGCCAGAGTATGAAGTCTGTAACCTTACTGAAAACGTACCTTCTGGCGTGTCTGGTGCCCGTTATCTGGGGCAGTACCTACGTCGTGACGACTGAGTTGCTTCCTGATGACATCCCATTGTTGGCCGCTGTGATCCGTGCACTGCCTGCTGGTTTGATTCTATTGGTGGTGGGGGGAACCCTCCCACGTGGCGAATGGTGGTGGAAAGCTCTGGTACTTGGCACGTTAAACATTGGTGCATTCTTCTATCTGTTGTTTGCTGCGGCCTATTTGATGCCGGGTGGCATTGCAGCGTTGCTGATGTCTTCACAGCCTCTATTTGTCTTATTGTTGGGGGGCGTGTTGCTCAAAGAGTGCATTCACAGCATCAAAATTGTCGCTTGTCTGGTTGGCACTTTTGGAGTTGGGTTACTGGTGGTTCAGCCGCACAGCGCGCTTAATCCGGCTGGAATCATCATCAGTTTATTAGGGGCACTCTCTATGGCTTTGGGGGTGGTATTAACCAAACGCTGGGGCAGACCCGAGAACGTCTCGTTGCTTGGCTTCACTGGGTGGCAACTTACCGCAGGCGGTCTTGTATTGTTACCGATTGCTCTTAGCACTGAAGCGCTGCCTGCATCGTTGTCGGTCAGCAATGTGGTTGGCTTTTTGTACCTGAGCCTGATTGGTGCCTTGTTTGCTTACGTCATTTGGTTTCGTAGCCTGCAAACATTGCCCGCGTTCAGTGTTTCTTTTATCACCATGGCCAGCCCTTTGTCGGCTACGGTATTAGGTTACTTGATATTGGATCAACAATTTTCACTGATGCAAGCAGGGGGCGCACTACTGATTTTGGCGGCTATGGTACTGGCGCAGATAAAACCCGCAGAACGGGCAAAACCATCATCGACTGCTTTTTATCAGGCAGAAGAAAAAGTTAATTAACGTCGAGGGAAAGACAATGAAACCGATTTTTGAAGAAACACGTTACGGCGCAATTCACGCTAAGAACCGTATTGTTATGGCTCCGATGAGTCGAAATCGTGCGACGTACGATGGGGTGCCGACACCCATGATGGCTACCTATTATGCACAGCGGGCCAATGCCGGACTGATTGTAGCCGAAGGCATGCAACCGGATGTGATTGGGCAAGGCTTTATGAACTCTCCCGGTATTCACAATGAAGCGCAGATCGCAGGTTGGCAACAGGTAACCGAAGCTGTCCATCGAGAGGGTGGTAAAATTGTTGCGCAGCTGATGCACGCCGGACGCATTGGTCACCCAGCGCTGTATCCTAGTGCGCACCAGTCTGTTGCGCCGTCAGCTATCGCGGCAGATGGTCAGGCGTTTACACCGGAAGGTCCGGTGAATTTCCCTACTCCTCGTGCGATGACGGAAGAAGACATTGCGCTGACCATTCAAGGTTTTGCGCAAGCGGCGAAAAATGCCATCGAAGCGGGATTTGATGGGGTAGAAATTCATGCGGGTAATGGCTTCTTGCTTCATCAGTTTATGGCCAGTAACACCAACCAGCGAGAAGATGCTTATGGTGGCAGTATCGAGAACCGCATTCGATTTACGCTTGAAGTCACACACGCAGTGACTGAGGCGATTGGCGCTGAGAGAACTGGGATCCGCCTGTCTCCGTCTAATCCGTATAACGATATTGTAGAAGTGGACACGCCGGAGCTGTATCGAGCTTTACTCACGCAGTTACCAACGTTGGCCTTTATCCACATTATGGAAGCGTGCGATCGGGAGAGCACGACATTGATTCGTGAGCTTACTTCATCTCCCTTGATTCTAAATCCGCATCAAACGCCGGAGTCTGGTGTGGTGACGGGGAAGATTGCTGAACAAGTTTTGCAGGCGAAGTTGTGTGATGGTGTTGCTATTGGCGCCTTATTCTTGGCGAACCCCGATCTGATGCATCGCCTTAAAGTTGGCGGGCCATTTAATGAGTTGGATCCGAATACACTCTATGGTGGTGACCAGCGAGGGTACACCGATTACCCGACACTGGAAGACATATTGGAAACCGCTTAACTAAGAAAAGCGATGAGATGGCTCTCATCGCTTTTTTACTGATAGATCACCATGAAATTGTCCGCCTGACTGAACCCCAGTTTGGTGTAAAACGCTTCTTTTCCGGGACGGGAAAACAAAATCACCCGTTTGTGTCCGTTAAGCTGCGTCAGAAAGTGCTGCATCACCGTTTTTCCTAATCCCTGATTTTGCCTGTTCGGGCAGATGGCTACATCACAAATAATGGCGCAGTAGCAACCATCTGCGACCACGCGTCCTGCACCAACTAACTCTTCATCCTGATACAAAAAAACCACATAGCGGCTATTGGAGAAGGCGGTTTGCAAGAGCTCGGGCGCTTTGTTACCCATGCCTGCCCGCGCGTATAAGGCGCTGAGTGCTTGCCAGTCAACGTGCTCCGCGTCGTGGACCCAGCTCAGTTTCTGTTGTTGCAGTGATGACATCCTATCCTCGTAATTATTAAACCTGTCATATATGTCATTCATCTTATGATGGTTTCTATTTAGAAGAACCAGTGGACTTTGTTTTCTTGAAGAATGTCATATATTTCATTGGCTTATCGCTTATTTCTTTCAGTGTTGTCCGACTTTTTTCTATTTAATTCAATCGACCCTGATATATCTAACAACTAGTAGCGGATTGGGTAGGGGACCTATCTTAATGAGGTTGGTAATCGCTCGTTATCCCATTCCATATCGTTATTCGGAGAGAGGGAAAGCGCTTGCCGTATCAATCACAATAAAGGTTTACAGGAACTGACAGGATGGAATTGGAATACGCACATACTCTTCCGTTACCCGATAGCCGGGAAGCGCATCAGGCGGAAGCTCCCAACACTTCGTTATTAACTTTGTTAGAACGCCAGGTCGCGTTGCAGGCTCACCACATTGCGGTTGAAGATCAGCACGTGTCGCTCAGCTATCTTGCGTTTTATCAGCAAATTCAGGCCATCGCGTTTTATCTGGCAGACAAAAATGTGCAGGCGGACAGCTGCATTGGTTTGTTTACGGAAGCTTCGACGCAGATGCTGACAGGGGCTTGGGGCATTCTTGCGTCAGGTAACGCCTACTTGCCACTTTCACCGGAATATCCTGAAGAGCGCATTAAGTACATGGTGAAAGACTCCGGTATTCGCGTGATTTACACACAGGAAGCTTTGAAAGCACAACTGCAGCGCTACGCCCCTGATGGGGTGGTGATTTTCACGGATGCAGATGTTAAAGCACACGCAGAACAGGCGGGTGCCGTGCCGGACATGCCATCAACCCAGCGCCCGACATCATCAAATCTGGCCTACATCATTTATACCTCCGGCAGCACTGGCAATCCGAAAGGGGTGATGATTGAGCACGCCAGCATCGTGAACCAAATGTTGTACCTGCAAGATCGTTTCGGGTTTAACGAGCAAACCGTCATTCTTCAAAAAACGCCGATGAGCTTTGACGCCGCGCAATGGGAAATTCTGGCCCCAGTCTTTGGTGGCAAAGTGGTGGTGGGAGCACCGGGCATTTACCGTGACACGGAAGCTCTGATTGGCACCATCATCCAACGCAAGGTCACTACACTGCAGTGTGTGCCAACGCTGCTTCAGGCTTTGGTGGATGACCCCGGTTTTTACGACTGCTCTTCACTAACTCAAGTGTTCAGTGGTGGTGAAGCCTTAACTGCTCAGTTGTCTCGCCAGTTTTTCGCAGTGCATACCCAGTGCGAACTCATCAATCTGTATGGTCCGACGGAATGCACGATTAATGCCTCGACCCTGATCGTTAATGAGCAAGACGTACGAAACGCTCAGGGCGCCATCGCCATCGGTTATCCAGTCAGTGACACGGCGTATTACATTCTTGATGAGCATGGCGCAGAGGTCGGCACGGGTACCATCGGTGAGCTGTATATTGGGGGCGTGCAACTGGCGCGTGGTTACCTTGGGCAGCCAGAATTAACACAACAGAAATTCATTGCTAATCCGCTAAGCAGTGCCGAACAGTACCCACGTTTGTATCGGACGGGGGATCTGGCCTACTTTGATGAGAAAGGTGCCGTTCATTTTGCGGGTCGCTGCGATAATCAAGTGAAACTGCGCGGTTTTCGTATCGAGTTGGATGAAATCCGCCACGCGGTTGAAGCGCATTCGTGGGTAAAAAATGCAGCGATGCTGATTAAAGATGATGCGCGAACGGGGTTTCAGAACCTCGTGTGCTGCCTCGAGCTAGACGCGAAAGAAGCGGCATTGATGGACCAAGGCAATCACGGCAATCATCATCAATCGAAAGCCAATAAACTGCAGGTAAAAGCCCAGCTTTCTGGTGGTGGCCGACGTGATGATTGGCGCAATGAACTTGCTTGCTCTCTGCCCGGCAAAAACGGTCAGGGTCAGCGAGAAAAAGCGTTTGCCCGTAAAACTTATCGTTTTTACGATGGCGGCCCCGTCACACAAGCAGACTTGCTCGCATTACTGGCTGCGAAACCTGCGGCACCGTGCTCAACCCCTCTTCGTGATTTGAGCTGGGAAACCTTTGGTGAACTGATGGCGTATTTCAGTGAGTTCATCAGCGAAGAGCGTTTGCTGGCTAAGTACGCTTATGCGTCGCCTGGTGCGCTTTATGCCACACAAATGTATCTGGAAATCCATCATCTCTTTGGTTTGGAATCGGGCATTTATTACTACCATCCCGGCGACCACGCCCTGAGCTTGATCGCCCCACTAAGCCGCGCAAATGAAAGCCAACTGACGATTCATTTTTCCGGAAAGAACAGCGCCATTGAGCCGGTGTACAAGAACAACATTCTTGAAGTGCTGGAGATGGAAGTCGGGCACATGCTGGGTTTGTTTGATGACGTTCTGCCCGCATATGGTCTGGCGGTGGTGAACTCAGTCTTTATGCCAGAAGTCAAAGCTAGGCTGAATGTGGATTTACAGGATCACTATTTGGGCAGCTTTGGTCTTGGCTCGGCCAATGACGCATCGGAGCTCAATGATGTGGAACTGCTGGTGCAGTGCCATAACGGTGCGATCGACGGATTGGCGGATGGTCAATACAGCGTCGAACAACACACATTTACTCAGATTTCTGATGCATTGATTGAGAAAAAACACGTGATTGCTATCAATCAGGAAGTGTATCAGCGCAGCAGCTTTGGTATTGCCATGCTGTATCGTGGTCAAGATGAATGGATGCAGTTTATTCAGTTGGGCAGAAAGCTTCAGCAACTGCAGAGTAATGACATCAACATAGGGTTGATGTCGTCAGGGTACAGCTCTAAATCGGGCAACGATCTGCCTTCGGCCAAAACCATGTCTGGTATCTTGCATCAAGCCGGAAAAACCATGGCACCGTTTTACTTCTGTATTGGTGGCCGAATTAGTGATGAACAAAAAGTGCATGAGGGCATGAAAGAAGACACCGTGCACATGCGTGGCCCAACAGAAATGCTCAAGGACGACTTAGCTCTGCAACTGCCATCGTACATGATTCCGAATCAGGTCATCATTGTCGATAAGCTCCCACTGACCGTGAATGGCAAAGTGGATTACAAGGCGCTGGAATCCTGTGATGCCGTGGTGAATGCGACAACGCACAAGCCGTTTGTCGCGCCGGAAGGGGAAACCGAGACGCAAATTGCTGAGCTGTGGAAAGGCGTGATGAAATGGGAATCGGTGTCGGCGACGGATGACTTTTTTGAGTGTGGAGGTAACTCCCTGACTGCGGTGTCACTGGTGAAACAACTTAATCGCACGTTTGATTTGAATCTGCCACTGCAGCTTCTTTTCGAAAAGCCAACGGTGCAAAAACTGGCGCAGTTTATCGATTCGGAAAGTGCCGCATCGTTTTCTCGTTTGATACGCTTGCATACTGGTGAGCAAGATAATGTGTTCTGCTGGCCGGGTTTAGGGGGGTATCCGATGAACCTGCGCTTGCTCGCTAGTCAAGCCAGTGCTGGACGAAGCTTCTACGGTATTCAGGCGTATGGCATTAATGACGGCGAAGTACCTTACGCCACCATTGCTGAAATGGCGCGTCATGACATCGAAGAGATTCGGCGACATCAGCCACAAGGGCCGTACACCTTATGGGGATACTCCTTTGGCGCGAGAGTAGCGTTTGAAGTGGCGTATCAGTTAGAGCAGGCCGGAGAAACGGTGCAGGATCTGCATTTAATTGCGCCGGGTTCACCCATTGTTCAAGGGCTGAAAGAGCAACGCTCAGACAAATCCCCGACCTTTGATAACCCTGCGTTTGTGTCGATTCTCTTTTCGGTTTTTGCCCACAAAATTGATGGACCGGTGCTAGAACGTTGCCTGAACGAAGTAACGACGGAATCTGAATTTGTCACTTTCATTCACGTGCGTTATCCGAATCTCGATTTGGAGCTGATTCAGCGCATCATCGCCATCGTGAAACAGACATATGAGTTTGAGTACACCTTCCGAGAGTTGCAGGAGCGTGTGATTCAGGCGCCCGTTTCGGTATATCGCGCTCAGGGTGATGATTACTCTTTCCTTGAACAGAACCGTGATTTTTCCGTCATTCCCCTTCGTTTGGTCGATCTGGATTCGGACCATTACCAACTGTTAAAAGCTACGGGTGTCGGAGAGCTAACGCAGCGCCTGTACACCGATGAGAACTAAGAGGTAAGCATGCCCCATATCAGTATCAAGCATTTTCCGCGTCATTTGGACGCGGATGCTCAACAAACCATGGCGCAGAACCTGACGCGAATCATCTGTTCGGCACTAGAATGCCCGCCGAATGTGGTGAGCATAGCGATGGAGCCAGTGGCAGAAGCGCAATGGCAACAAGCGGTGGTTGATCCAGAAATTATGGCCAAACGTGCCAGCTTAATCCAATTCCCAAATTACGAACAAGGAAAGTAACGATGAACCAGTTTACGAATGCACTGCTGGTGTTTACGCAAGAAGTTAAAGACGCATTGGTGTCAGGAAAACCCATTGTGGCGCTGGAATCGAACGTGATCACACACGGGCTTGATTACCCACAAAACTACGAGACGGCAAAAGCGGTGGAGCAAGCGGTGCGCGACGGTGGTGCGGTTCCTGCGACCATTGGCATTGCAAATGGCAAGTTGTTGATCGGGATGACGGATGACCAAATCCGAGAGTTCGCCACGCAAAAAAGCATTCCGAAAGTCAGTAGCCGAGATCTTGCTCAGGTATTGGCACAGGGTGGCTTAGGGGCCACTACAGTAGCCAGCTCGCTGGTGGCGGCAGAAATGGCAGGAATCACGTTCTTTTCTTCCGCTGGCATTGGCGGGGTGCATCGTGGGGCTGAAACCAACATGGATATTTCGTCTGATTTGATTCAGTTTACGAAATCGCGGATGACGGTTGTCTGTGCGGGTGCGAAGAAGATCCTCGATCTTGGGTTAACGCTGGAGTATCTGGAAACGCACAACGTTCCTGTAATTGCGTACCAGTCTGAAGATTTTCCAGCGTTTTATTGCCAGTCGAGCGGATTCAAGAGCCCGCAAAGTGTCGACAACGCACAGACGTTGGCGGACATCATTGACACCTATCGTCAGCTACCTGGCGGCGGCAGCGTGCTGGTGACTACGCCAACCCGAGATGAAGATGCCATCGACAGCGATGAGGTGGAACAAATCATTCAACAGGCCGTCATCTCCGCGGAAAAAGAAGGGGTGGTTGGCAATGGCCTGACGAAATACTTGATGAAGAAAGTGGACGCTGCCACATCGGGACGCTCGGCACAAGCGAACATGGCTGTGCTGATTAATACCGCAAAGGTAGCAGGGCAGCTAGCGTACGCACATAACAAAGTGATGGATAAAAGCGTAGCGTAATGTTTTGTATTGATTGTTAAGCAATAAGCCTGAGCGGAGCACAATGACTCCGCTCTTTTATATAACAATTTTAATAATACTCAGGTAAACATGTGGTGAAAGTAACATCCAAAAAGATAGAAACAGGTTTGGCATTAGGTATAGGTGAAACACATATATGGTATTCGGACATTCACATGGTCGTCAGCAGTGGAATGCTTTCTTGTTATACCCTGTTGTTAAACTCAGATGAACGTTCCCGTTTAGAGCAACTCTGTGATGATAAGGTACGATGTCAATACCTAGTAGCGAGAGCGTTATTACGTTCTACATTGACTCTGTATTTTCCATTGGTGTCTGAAACGGATTGGCAATTTTCAACCAATGCTTATGGTAAACCATACATCACTAATGTCGGTTATGAGGACGTATTTTTTAATCTATCGCATACTGAAAAAATGGTGGTGTTAGCGATAGCCCATAAACAAGAGGTTGGAATCGACATTGAGCATTTGGATACGGCGATAGATTGTATGGAAGTTGCCAGTGCTTTTTTTCATCCTGACGAAATCGAAAGGTTAAATGTGTCTACTCCTGAACTTAAAACAAAGCATTTTATTCAAATGTGGACCTTGAAAGAAGCGTACGTTAAAGCGCGTGGAAAGGGGCTATCTCTGCCTTTAAATAGCTTTGCGGTAGACTTAACATTGCCCTATAAACTTGTGAATCACGGTACAAATGGGGCAGTTACCAAGTACTGGCATTTTTGGCAAAAACAATTGGAGCACCGACATATAGTAGCTATGGTGCAGGCCTCTGAAGAAGCATGCTTCATACCACAAGTGAAGATCAGGAAATCAATCCCCCAATTGCAAGCTCGCCAACCATATGCTGCTGATTGATTGAAAACGATGGGGAATTGCTATCTAGGTAAAAATGGGCGATGCATTTTTCCACTTGCCATACCGCCATCGTCTTAAACAGATAGCGCAACGTAAATATTCGTCAATCAAGAGTGCGACCCAAACGCCAATTAAGCCATAGTGCAATGGTACGGCAAACAAGTAGACCAATGGCAGGCAAACACACCACATACTGATGATGGATAGCGACACGGGATAACGCGCATCACCAGAGACGACAAGACTATTGACCACCACCATATTGATGGCTCCAGCTGGGTGACGCAGTAAATCAATGGCCAAAAGAGTGGCTCCTAGTGCAAGGATATCTGGGTTATCGGTAAAGATACGAAAGGCGTAATCTGAGCCTATCCAAATAAGCAGAAGCATTGCCGCACTGCCGGTCACACTGATAAAAATACTTTGTCGGATCTGCTGTTCGATTTGCTGATACGATCGTGCGCCCAGCAAGTGAGAGACGATGATCCGGTTCCCGACCCCGATAGCTTGGGAGAAGATCACCGGGATCAGGATCAGGTTAAGCGTGTAGATACGAGTTGAGATCGCTAATGCACCTAAAGAAATCACAGTGACGGTAATAAAAAAGCGGTTGAGTTCATAAGACATTGGCTCCATGGTCGCGGGAAGGCCAATTTTCAAGCACTGCTTTAGGTAGGTTTTCATATCGCGCCATGAGCCACTAAAGTCAAAGTTGACCTGTTTTTTAACGTGAACAAAATACATCACGAATGCTAAACCAACGAGGTAAGAAATTGCAGACGCGAGCGCAACATATTCCACCCCAGTGAGCCCCAGTCCAACATTGCCAAACAAGAACAGCATATTGAGAAGAATATTCAATCCATTTGCCAACAAGGTGGACAGCATGTTGAGCTGGGTCCAGCCATTCACGTTTAAGATACTGCCATAGCCAATTTGAACAGCTTTGATCAACAATGCAGGGGTGAAAATTAGTAAGTATGCGGCGGTCAGGTGGTTCATTTCATTGTTCAGACCCATCCAACTACCAATATGTTGGTGCAGCATTAAGTAAGCCGCCATGACGGCCAAACCCACAATGAAATTGAATACCACGGTATAAAGATAGTTTTTAGGCAACTGCTGATTGAGATTAGCTCCGAGCATCTGCCCCAAAACACCGGTTGTCCCGATAGAGAGTGAATGCAAGATCACGATAGGAATGACGATGACGGGCATTAATGTTCCGATGGCTGCCGCAGACTGCTCTGAAATCTGGTTGAGAAATAGCACATCAGTGAAGTTGATCAGATAGGTTAGCAAGACTTCGAGAAAAATGGGCCAGGTGATCCGTATCAGCCCTTTCTCCACGGCCTCAGTATTATGTAGTGGCTTCACGTCCTTATATTTCACATTGGCTCTCTTTATTGTGGATAGCAGATAAAGATTTTATTCAATAAAAGAGGATGAATAACAGGTTGGAAAGTAACAGTTTAGTTGATAAATAGTGATCGCTTTCTTCGGTTTCGATTACCAACAAAGGCAACATTTGTCGTGAGATAAGCTGAGAATTGTCCCGCATTGATGAACTAATGCCTTGCTTAACTGATTAATTGGTAAGGGAATTCATATAGTATTTGGATGGTACATTCCAAGATGTAGGGAATTCTGTTGGACTATTTTTGTTTTGAAAAGATAAACGCCATATCGTCACCGCAGCGCTTGTATATCGATAGCTCGATGTTTGCTAAGCAAATGGGATTGAATCTGATTAAATACCGTAAAGCGACGGTGAGTAGCCAATCTTTAATGGCGAAAGCATTTGGTGTTTCTTTAGCGCAATATCGGAAGTATGAAAAAGGGGTCGATCTTCCTAAAATGCATTCTGTGGCGCGTTGGTCCATCATTACTGGTGCTCCAGTGTATTTACTGCTCTCTGATACTGAATACGCGCCGTATCTCAACCTGTCTCATTGTTATTGGCAGCACTCGCCATTCTTTTGCACTGTTTCGCACGCTAATGAAAACACGTTCCAGTCGCTGCTCAGTTTAAGCAAGGAGATCATGGGAAATCGAGAGGTTAGTGAGCCTTACCCACACAAGGTTCCGAGTTTGCTGGATGTTTTACAGGACATTGATAGCCACTATTACGTCAAAGTCGCACGTAATATGAAGTTCATTCGCCAGCACCTTGAGCTGACTCAAGAGCAGGTGTCAGAGTTGTTGGATATTTCTGATACCACTTATCGCCAATACGAAAAAGAAGTGAATCAACCGCGCATCCCTTTCTCATTTTTTGCCTTATCCCACGCAATCTTCCAACTGGATGACCAATGGAATAAAACCGGCTCTTCAGATTTTGCTCGTTTTAATCACCGGAAGCACTGGCGTTTAGAGCAGCTTATTCCTTTGATTAACCAAGCAGACAGCGATCAACTTGAAAAGGTCAAAACCTTATTTAACTCTGTGGCGAAAGGGTTGATTGAAGAGCAGTTGCAACATTCATTAAGTGAGTATTGTCAGACATAAAAAAACGGCGCATTACGCGCCGTCTTTTTATGTGCTACTGCAGGAACTAATTAGTTCATGCCGTATTTTTTCAGTTTCTTGCGAAGAGTACCGCGGTTGATACCCATCATAGTTGCTGCGCGAGTTTGGTTACCGCGAGTGTACTGCATGATGGTGTCTAGTAGTGGCTGTTCAACTTCAGCTAGAACTAATTCGTATAGTTCTGTTACTTCCTGGCCGTTTAGTTGTGCTAGGTAGTTTTTAAGAGATGCTTTAACAGAATCACGTAAAGGCTTTTGAGTGATTTGATCTTGTGACGTTACTGTAGTTACTGTTAATGCTTCTGAAGTCAGATTTTGTTCGAACATATTCGGTCTAGCTCTTCTCTAATTATGATGCAACGTTATGCCTGTCATATTTGTCGTTGCAGCGTTGTTGACTGGATAAATGCCTCTATTCAAATAGAAAACCTATGTTCATAGAGCTGAATTTATTTGTCGCCTCGCTGAAACTTCAACTATCTAGGCTAAATCAAAGTAACCTTCTAACGCTTCAAGTTGCAGCTCTGCTGCGTCAATAGCGTTGAAGGTACGGCGAAACTCACTCGCTTGTTCATGTTCTTTTAGGTACCAGCCAACGTGCTTACGCGCGATGCGAGGACCCAAATACTCTCCATAAAAGTCATGCAGAGCGTTTACATGGCCAAGCAGTATGCTTTTCACTTCCTCTAAAGGAAGCTCAGGCATAGTGGTGCCGTTTTCCAAATAGTGTTGGATTTCCTGAAAAATCCACGGACGACCTTGGGCAGGGCGTCCAATCATTAAAGCGTCTGCACCGGTGTACTCCAGTACAAATTTGGCTTTTTCCGGGCTATCGATATCACCGTTAGCAATAACCGGGATGGAAATCGCCTGTTTTACCGCTTTAATGCTGTCGTATTCTGCCTCTCCTTTGTACATACAGGCTTTGGTTCTGCCATGCAGAGCAAGCGCTTGTATGCCGCAGTCTTCGGCGAGTTTAGCGATTTGGACACAGTTTTTATTTTCTGTATCCCAGCCAGTTCGGGTTTTGAGTGTCACAGGGACATCCACTGCTTCTACTACCGCTTTCAGCACCTGTTCAATGATGTCTGGAAACTTGAGTAGTGCAGAGCCGGCTAGCTTCTTATTCACTTTTTTAGCTGGGCATCCCATGTTGATGTCGATGATTTGCGCACCGTTTTCAACACTGAACTGAGCAGCCTCAGCCATTAGCTTTGGATCAGAACCCGCAATCTGTACCGAGCGAATGCCCGATTCACCCTCATGTACCATGCGTTGTTTTGATTTTGATGTTTTCCACAGCTTAGGGTTCGAGGACATCATTTCACTGACGGCCATTCCCGCACCATAGCGAAGACACAACTCACGAAACGGTCTATCGGTGACGCCGGCCATTGGGGCAACGATGAGATTATTCTTAAGTTGATAGTTTCCGATTTTCAAAACATCAATCACAGTTCTGTACCAGCAAGGGCGCGCATTTTACGCATTTTTTTACTGCGTGAAAAGACTATTATTTGAGCATTTACAATTTGTTTTTGTAAATTGTATGAATTTCAAACAATTATCCGTTATCGCGATCCATGCAATTTAATAAACTGATGGCTGAAACGTAAAAATTGCCAATAACAGAGCAAAAAATGCCAATTTGTGGTAGCACAAGAAATAAGCATTTTATGCTGTCATTGGCACTAATTCGTAGCCAATTACATGGTTAGTCAGGGGTGTATTACGCGTTTTTTTGACCTGAAATTCGACACCATTCGCTTTGTTCAACGATTGGGTCAATGGTCATTTCATCGCGGTAATAGTTAGCGACATCTTCTGCTTGAGTGTCTAAGACACCAGACATTGCCAATTGGCCATTTGGTTTGACAAGGCCTTTAATGATAGGAGAAAGCTCACGTAGTGGCCCTGCAAGAATGTTGGCAACCACGACATCGGCAAGCAAACCTTCCGGTTGATCTTGTGGTAGGAATACTTCTAATTGCTCAGCAACGCCATTGCGCTCTGCATTATCTTTTGAAGCCAGCAGTGCTTGCGGATCAATATCGATCCCGATCACTTTAGCGGCGCCAAGTTTGATCGCTGCGATCGCGAGGATGCCTGAGCCACAGCCGAAGTCGATTACGGTTTTACCAGACAGATCTAAGCCTTCGAGCCACTCAAGACAAAGTGCAGTAGTTGGGTGTGTTCCAGTTCCAAATGCTAGACCAGGATCGAGCATCACATTGACAGCATCTGGCTCAGGGATATCACGCCAGCTTGGGCAGATCCACAGACGTTCACCAAACTTCATTGGGTGGAAGTTATCCATCCATTCACGTTCCCAATCTTTGTCTTCCAGTTGCTCCACCTTAAAGGCGAAGCCTTCAGGAAGTAACTGGCTGAGCTTGGCTTGTTCAATGATGAAATCAGTGTCCGCTTCCGCGTCATACAGAGCCAAGATATCGGTATCACCCCAAAGGCGAGTTTCACCCGGAAGTGGTTCAAATACTGGCGTGTCGTGAGCGTCTAGGAAAGTGACAGACAAAGCGCCCGTTTCTTCCATTAACATATCGCCGATCTGTTCAGCATTTTCATTGGTCGCATTGAGTTTGATTTGAATCCAAGGCATGAGTATGAGCTCTTAACAATTAACTTTGGCGCAGAGTGTAGCAGAAGTGCACTCGTTGTTTGAGTCTAAGGTGGTGACAAAATAAAAAATGCCCACCGAAGTGGGCATTTTGAGTAAGAATAACAGTAACGCTTACTGTAGACCGAGTTTCTTCTCTAGGTAATGAATGTTGGCACCACCGTGTTGGAAGTTTTCATCATTCATAATGCTTTCTTGTAGAGGGACGTTCGTCTTAATACCTTCAACAATCATCTCACCCAGTGCGTTTTTCATGCGTGCAATCGCAACGTCACGGTTCTCACCGAATGTGATCAGTTTACCGATCATTGAATCGTAGTGAGGTGGCACTGTGTAACCCGTGTAGATGTGTGATTCCCAACGAACACCCATACCACCTGGAGCGTGGAAGCGTTCAATCTTACCTGGTGATGGTAGGAAGCGCTCTGGGTCTTCTGCGTTGATACGACACTCAATCGCATGGCCGCGGATCTTAATGTCATCTTGAGTGAACGACAGAGGTTGCCCCGCTGCTACGCGTAGTTGTTCTTTGATAAGGTCAACACCAGTTACCATTTCTGTTACTGGGTGCTCTACCTGAATACGGGTGTTCATTTCGATGAAGTAGAACTCGCCATTTTCGTATAGGAATTCAAAAGTACCTGCACCGCGGTAACCGATCTCGATACATGCACGAGTACAACGTTCACCGATGTACTTACGCATCTCTTCAGTGATACCTGGAGCTGGTGCTTCTTCAACAACCTTCTGGTGACGACGCTGCATTGAACAGTCGCGCTCACCTAGGTGGATTGCACCACCTTGGCCGTCAGCAATCACCTGAACTTCAACGTGACGAGGGTTTTCTAGGAATTTCTCCATGTAAACCATGTCGTTGTTGAATGCCGCTTTTGCTTCAGCTCGAGTCATTGCGATTGCTTCAACCAGTTCACCTTCAGAGCGAACAACACGCATACCACGACCACCGCCGCCGCCAGAAGCTTTGATGATTACTGGGTAGCCAATACGTTTAGCGTGTGCTTTGTTTTTCGCTTCGTCGTCGTCCAGTGGACCGTCAGAACCTGGTACACAAGGAACGCCCGCTTTCTTCATTGCAGTGATTGCTGACACTTTGTCACCCATCATGCGAATGGTGTCAGCTTTAGGGCCAACGAAGATGAAGCCGCTGCGTTCAACTTGTTCTGCAAAATCTGCGTTTTCTGACAGGAAGCCGTAACCCGGGTGGATTGCTACTGCGCCAGTCACTTCTGCAGCAGAAATGATGCGAGGAATGTTTAGGTAGCTGTCGATACCACGAGCAGGACCGATACAGATTGCTTCGTCTGCAAGCAGTACGTGTTTTAGGTCACGGTCAGCTGTTGAGTGAACAGCGACCGTTTTAATGCCTAATTCTTTACATGCGCGAAGAATTCGAAGTGCAATTTCACCTCGGTTCGCGATGACTAATTTATCTAGCATAAGAGAGAGCCTCTATTATTCGATAACAACAAGTGGTTGGTCGAATTCAACTGGCTGGCCGTCTTCAACTAGGATAGCGGTAACAACACCAGACTTGTCAGCTTCGATTTGGTTCATCATTTTCATTGCTTCAACGATACATAGCGTGTCGCCAGCGTTAACTGATTGACCAACTTCGATGAAAGATTTCGCGTCTGGACTTGGAGAACGGTAGAAAGTACCTACCATTGGAGAAAGAACTTGGTGGCCAGTTGGAGCCGCCGCTGCAGGTGCTGCTTCTGCTACCGGTGCTGCCGCCGCAGTTGGTGCTGGTGCCGCTACAGGTGCAGGCGCGTACTGAACAGGTGCCGCCGCTGCAGCTACACCATTACGGCTGATGCGTACAGACTCTTCACCTTCAGAGATTTCTAGCTCAGCAATGCCAGACTCTTCAACTAACTCGATAAGCTTCTTGATTTTACGGATATCCATGTTTCTTTCTCTTTTATCTTGTGAATAAGACAGCCCTTACTGGGCTGCAGAGTGTGTTGTGTTACTGTGCCTGCAAATGGTTTATGGCAGCAGACAGAGCGAATTCATAACCTTGTGCGCCCAAGCCGCAAATCACTCCTTGCGCTTTATCAGACAGGTAGGAGTGATGACGAAATGGTTCACGGGCGTGCACATTCGATAAGTGCACTTCGATAAATGGGATAGCAACACCAAGCAGGGCATCACGTAATGCAACGCTGGTATGGGTAAAAGCGGCTGGATTTATAATAATAAAATCGGCTTTACCATAATTGGCATGGATTGCTTCAATCAGTTCATACTCACGATTGGACTGAAGATGGTCTAATTCAACATCGGCCTGATTCGCTTGTTCTTTTAGCTTGTCGATGATCTGATCAAGAGTTTGAGAACCATAATGTGTCGGTTCGCGTAACCCTAAAAGATTAAGATTAGGACCATTTAGGACAAGAATTCGTGATTTTGCAGCCATTGTGTCGACAACTTCCTATTTCGTGATACGAACTGGAATATTCCCATATTATCGGGTATTCAGGCTAATTTTTTGTATTAAAAGTTAGCCAATATTACTAAATAGACCCAGATTATAGCTAATTCAACGCAAATCGCAGCAAATTACTGGTCTAATCTCCCGATTGCAGAGCTGATTTTTGTAACCAAGATAACAAAAAAACAATTAACCATGACTAATGTGTGGTTAAAAATGTGCGAAAGTGGGAATTATTCTTAAGGAGTAGACAGTTAGTGTCAGTATGACGGTAAATTGCGGAAATAAAAAAGCCGCCACATGAAGTGGCGGCATGACAGGAGCGTGATGCTCTTTGATTTAAACCAGTTCGGCTTTCTCTGCGATCAGTTTATCAACCACACTTGGGTCTGCCAGCGTTGAGGTATCACCCAAGTTACTGGTATCACCGGTTGCGATCTTACGTAGGATACGACGCATGATCTTACCTGAACGAGTTTTTGGTAGAGAGTCAGTCCAGTGCAGGACGTCTGGTGTTGCAATTGGGCCTATTTCTTTACGTACCCAATCTTTTACTTCCTTATGCAGCTCTGCGCTTGGGATCTCGCCATCATTCAGTGTGATGTAAGCGTAGATCGCCTGACCTTTAATATCGTGTGGGATCCCGACGATTGCTGCTTCGGCAATTTTAGAGTGTGCCACCAGCGCTGATTCAATTTCAGCCGTACCCATACGGTGACCTGAGACATTCAATACATCATCAACACGACCTGTGATCCAGTAGTATCCGTCTTCATCACGGCGTGCACCGTCACTGGTAAAATACATGCCTTTAAAGGTTGAGAAGTAAGTCTGTTCAAAGCGTTCATGGTCACCATAAACCGTGCGCATTTGGCCAGGCCATGAATCAAGAATGACCAAGTTTCCTTCTGCTGCGGTCTCTTCGATGATGTTGCCCATGTTATCGACAAGTGCTGGCTGAACACCAAAGAATGGACGTGTTGCTGAGCCCGGTTTTAGATCCGTTGCCCCTGGTAGTGGCGCAATCAAAATACCACCCGTTTCGGTTTGCCACCATGTATCAACAATCGGAGATTGCTCATTACCTATGGTTTTGTAGTACCACTCCCACGCTTCAGGGTTGATGGGTTCACCAACCGAACCCATGACACGTAGGCTAGAACGAGATGTTCCTTCAACAGCTTCATTGCCTTTTGCCATCAGAGCGCGAATCGCGGTTGGAGCCGTATAAAGGATGTTCACTTGGTGTTTATCGACCACTTCACTCATGCGAGCGGTGCTTGGGTAGTTTGGCACGCCTTCAAACAAAATAGTTTTTGCGCCATTGGCGAGTGGACCGTAGATGAGGTAAGTGTGGCCTGTGATCCAGCCAACATCAGCAGTACACCAGAATGTTTCCCCTTCTTGATAATCGAAAACATACTTAAACGTCATTGTAGCGTAAACCAAGTAGCCACCCGTTGTGTGCAGTACGCCTTTTGGCTTACCTGTTGACCCTGACGTGTACAGAATGAAAAGTGGGTCTTCTGCTTTCATCTCTTCTGGTGGGCAATCTTCAGAAACATTCGCTGTTGCTTCATGCCACCAAACATCGCGGTGTGAATGCCACTCAACGTCACCACCGGTGCGTTTCAGTACCACAACTTTGTTGATGGTTTTAACTTCTGGGTTGGTTAGCGCTTCATCTACGTTCTTTTTCAAAGGAACGGCACGGCCACCACGAACCCCTTCATCGGCAGTGATCACGACTTTCGCATCGGAGTCGATGATACGACCGGACAGTGCTTCTGGTGAGAAACCACCGAAGACCACCGTATGTACAGCGCCAATACGGGTACATGCCAACATGGCAATCGCTGCTTCAGGCACCATTGGCATGTAAAGGCAAACCACGTCGCCTTTGTGTACCCCTTGCTCTTTCAGTGCGTTCGAGAATTTACACACTTCTTTGTGCAGCTCATTAAATGTCAGCGTTTTATCGTCTGCTGGATCATCGCCTTCCCAGATGATAGCAACATCATCGCCACGCTCCGCGAGATGGCGGTCGATACAGTTTGCTGACACATTTAGAGTGCCGTCTTCAAACCAGCGAATATCAACGTGACCTGTATCGAATGAGGTATTTTTGACTTGGGTGAACGGTTTAATCCAATCAACGATTTTTCCATGCTCGGCCCAGAAGCCCTCTGGATCACGCACAGACTGTTGGTACATGGCTAGATAAGTTTCATTATCCGCGTGGGTGTTTGCTTTAATATTTTCTTTTACCGGATAAACGTGGGCTTCACTCATTGCTTCTCTCCTTGTGCCGAATGCCTTGTGAACTGAGCAAGTTTCCTGATGGCTTGATGCGCATCCTCGGAATGTCCATATGGGTATAACTCTCTGCCACACGGCATGAATCCACAATTAGACTTTAGGATGAGAGAGAGGAATATGCTGGAAATATAAAGAGTTATGCTTTGTTCTGAGACGCAGATCGGATCTGTTGTTAGCGGGTATAAGGGAAGTTTATGTGGGGAAGATCACCTTTTGTTAGGCGGACAAAGACCAAAGCGGCGGCAATAGCATCTTGCAGTGCATCGTGTTTGTTTTGTAGTGGTAGGTCGAGATGTTTACAAATTGCGTCCAGACTTAAATCAAAATAGGCATTGGGTAGATGACGTTCGAGCTTGTCATGATAAATCTGACTCACTTCTACCAAGGGGTTAGGTAATGGGAAGCCTAAATGACGACGACAAGCGAGATCGAGGATCTTTTTGTCATAACGAATGTGGTAGCCGACTAAAGGACGATTGCCAATAAATGCCAGTAGTTGAATTAAGGCTTGTTTCTCATCAATTCCATCCACTAGGTCTTGGTGCCGTATATGGTGAATTTTGACCGAGCCAGAGTCGAGTGATTGCGGCGCGCGCAGATGGACTTCAAATGGGGCGCTGGTGATGATGCGATTATCGATAATTTTGGTGGCGGCAATGGTTACCAGTTCGGCTCGGTTAGGGTCCAAGCTGGTGGTTTCACAATCGAGTGAGACATATTCACCCTTAGCGACGGCCCCAAATAATGGGCGATATGGTGAGTTTTTGAGTTTGAGATACCAAAGTTTTCTTGTCAGCCAATTCATAAAGTACCTCAATCACGAATTTGATAGTGGTAACCAAGGAACTGTTTGAATTTCTTCACGACGTGCAGACTATGACGCAGTAAGTCACGTTCAGTTCGTTCCAGTGTTTTGAGGTCGATGCGGTTGTGACTGTGTTGATGAGACAGTTGTTGTGCAAGGCGCAGCTTGAAAAAGAGTTTCAGTGCTTCGCTGAGGTTATCGGCAGTGTCCGGTTCAAGAATTCGTTTCTGGCGCAATACTTCAATTCGGTCGAAGGTGTTTTTCTCACTCACCGCATATTCCAATGCTAGCGCACGGATGCCATGTACTATCGGGAAAATCCCGCCACGTTTGAGATCCAGTCCCTCTTTGTCTTTTTTGACGTTACCAAACAGTGTCAATGGAATCGAGAATTGCAGGGCAGGGCGGGTGAATTCTTGTAGTACCAACATTTTATTGGTCATTAACTGGTGCAGGTGTTGACTGATTGGGGTCAGCAAGTCTCTGTTACCTGCGACTGCGTGGGCGTCTGCAACGATGGCGAGATCCATCACCTGATCGGGTGCGGCGGCCTGCACCCAGCCAGAGATGGTGGACATCCATTCACGTTGAGATTTAACCCATTTAGGATTGTTGACCATGACATTACCAGGGCAAAGCGGGTAACCCAATTGTTGAAGCGTATGGGTAAAGTTATCCATGATCTGAGCACACTGCGGCCACTCTAAACCGTCTTCGATGATCAGCGCATTGTCTTGGTCAGTTTTCAAAATTTGCTCCCCTCGGCCTTCTGAGCCTAAAACGATCAAACAACAGTGATCGTGAAGGGCCGGGGGAACAATGAGTTCAAAAGCTTTCTCGATAATTTGTTCATTAACGGCAGAAATGAGTTCCATGATAAAGCGTGTGCGGATGCCGTTAGAGAGTAGGCTTTCGACGAGTTGGCGCTGTTTGTTCGAGGCTAATGCCAATTCCTCAATGCTGCTGGCCCTTGCAATGCTCAGAGTTAATACATGGGAATGGGTTGAGAAAGCACTGAGGATCTGGGTCATATCGAGCATGCCCACAGCTTCTTTACCATCACAGACCATAACGCGCTTCATCCGATTTCGAGTCATGGTGATCATGGCATTGAATAGGAAGTCACCATCATCGACATGAAAAACTGGAAACGTTGCTATCTCTCCTACGGGAGTATCAAGAGGGCGCTGATCCAGCATCACCGCATGTAACATATTGGTTCGCGTAACGATGCCATACGGGAGCTCATTTGGGTGTTGCAAGATACGCGGATCATTCGAATCCAGCTCTATCAAGGCGGAATCGACACCGTTCTCTTTTAACTGGCGCGTGACGGCATTGATCGGCTCTTGATGGGAAAGGATCATCGGTGGGTGATAAATACTTTTATCCACCTTAGTTAAAATAAACTCGGCTAGATTTTGCTGTTGTTGCGCGGCTTCGATTAACTCTTGTCGGCGTGCTAGGTTGTTGTCGAAATACGCAGCGAATTGGCCGTTTTCATTATATAGATCGAGAAAAATCGACTTAGGCAGCAAATAGGATAAGGTATCTTCTAGCGCAATATAATGGTGCCGGCTTGCGCCTTCAAAAAGGGAACGTACATCAAATAAATCATCATTGGCGTAGTGGGCGAAGACTTCTTTTCCAGTTTCATCGCGTTCTTCGACTGCGCCTTTGATCAGAATGTGTAGATGTTGACTTTCTGCACCGGTCATCAGGATCACGTCTTTTTCCCGATAGTAGGCGACATCCAACGACGAACGCAGCTTAGTTTGTTGTGCCTGCGTGAGTCGATCGAATGGAGGGGACTGCATGTTAAATTTATCTGGCATTCTACACGCTCCGGTGATGTAACGACCGTTTCCATTAGTGTGACAAATTATGCTTGTCTTACCAGACGACTTTGGTCGAATTAGTCGCGTAAAAAAGGCAAAAAAATAGTGTTTGTCTGAATAAGGAAACACTCATCTGAGTTTTATTCCCTTTTTATCCACTTGCACAAAGAGGATAATACCGCCGTTTTTTATTCGTATAATTTATGTAGGTTGGCTGATGTTCTCTCCTTCTCCGTATGGCTGGATATCCCAGTACTTTCTCGGCTTCTTTTTTTCCTATGGCGTGTATTTGCCATTTTGGGCGCTGTGGTTTGAAGACCAAGGCGTATCAGCCACTGATATTGGTGTGCTAATTGGTATTGGCTTTGCGACGCGTTGTGTGGCGAATATGTTGATCACGCCACGTATTCACAAAGTAGAACATCTGATGCCTGCGTTGCGTTGGTTTAGTCTCGCGTCGCTGATTTTCATCGCATTCCACTTCTTCACTGGTGGTAGTTTCTGGCTAATGGCATTGGCTACCATTTTATACAACCTGTGTGTTGGCCCGATTGTTCCGTTGTCAGACTCAATGGCGAACTACTATTCCCGCTTAAAAATGCTGGACTATGGCCGCACTCGTTTGTGGGGTTCCGTTGCCTTTATCGCAGGTTCGACGGTAGTTGGTTTTATGGTGGCGAAATACGGCACAGACATGATCATCTACACGGCGTTAGCGGGTGTTGCATTTTCTATTCTGGCGTCATTGCGCAACACCAACCCAATGCCGAAAAGTGCTGCTGAAGGTAATGTAGAGCGTCCGAAGTTATCCCAGCTTCTACGTGAATGGCCGATTGTAAAGTTCCTGATCTTGGTTGCTTTGATCCAAGGTAGTCACGCTGCTTACTACAGCTTCAGCTCCATTTACTGGAAAGAAGCGGGTCATTCAGAAGACATCATCGGTTACCTATGGAGCCTTGGTGTGGTGTCTGAAGTGGCTATTTTTGCCTTGAGTAAGCGTCTATTTGGTGGCTGGTCAATGCGCGCGCTGTTTGTGGCGGCATCGATTGGTGTGATCGCTCGTTGGGGGTTGATTGCCTCGACAACTGCGTTACCTGCACTGGTTGTGATTCAGTTACTGCATGGTGTGACGTTTGCAATGGCGCATATCGCAGCGATTCAGTACATTCAAAACTCAGGAGAGCGCAAGATTGTGGCTCTACAGTCACTCTACAATGCCATTCCGCTTGGCGCGTTTATCGCGTTAATGACAACCTTGAGTGGTTGGGGTTATGAGCACTATGGCTCAAGTGTTTTCTGGGCGATGGCGGCAATGGGTGTGATTGCACTGTTCATCAAAGTGGACCCGCAACCTTCGTCAGTCAGTGATATTGATCTGACAAAAGCGGAGCCGAAAGCACAGAATTAAGCTCAACCATCTGAGATTAAAAACTAACCTTTGTCTCAGTTGCAAATAAATAGTTAAATGAAACCTCTCCTTTACGCTGAGATTTGGGAGAGGTTTTTTTATGGAAGAAAACTGGGGTATCAAATGCAAGGATGGATAGTGATTCCCGTATCACTGCTTTATTTGGGCGTGCTGTTTTTTATCGCTTGGTATGGCGATAAACGGAAAGGATGGTTAGCGAAATGGCGACCATGGATCTACAGTTTATCGATCGCTGTGTATTGTACCTCGTGGACGTTTTACGGCACGGTAGGGCAAGCCAGCTCCAACCCTTGGTCTTTCCTGCCTATCTATATTGCCCCGATTTTAGTCTTTACCTTTGGTTGGCGAGTGTTAGCACGTCTTATCTTAGTCGCCAAACGAGAGCACATTACCTCTATTGCTGACTTTATCGCTGCCCGCTATGGCAAATCTCAAGGGTTAGCGGTTGTGATCACCTTAATTGCGGTGGTTGGCATTTTACCTTATATCGCCTTACAGCTGCGTGGTATTACCATGGGGCTGGAGATCATTGCTCCAGAGTTACCCGTTCAGTTTGAGCAGAGCGGTTTCGATGTCTCTTGGTTTGTGGTGTTGGCACTGGCGGTTTTTACCATGTTATTTGGTACGCGCCATATTGATAATACCGAACATCACCGCGGGATGATGATGGCCATTGCGTTTGAATCCATCATCAAGCTGGTGGCGTTTTTGGTGGTCGGCTGCTTTATTCTCTATCTTGCTTTAGAACGTCCTGACGTTGAACTGTCTCAAATTGCCGCTCAAACTTATCAGTCGCCGAACGTGGCAACCTTGCTGATCCACACCTTATTGACCATGATGGCGATCGTCTGTTTACCGCGCCAATTCCATACCATGGTGGTGGAGAACGAACGCGCTCAGGATTTACATACAGCACGTTGGCTGTTCCCGTTGTATCTGGTGTTGATGGGGCTGTTTGTATTGCCTATTGCATGGGTTGGACAAGCGCTGCTTGGTTCAGGTTCTGCCGACACTTATGTGATCAGCTTACCGATGTCGGTCGGCGCCAATGATATTGCGCTGTTGGCATTTTTAGGTGGTACATCGGCGGCCAGTGGTATGGTGATTGTGTCAACCATCGCGCTTGCCATCATGGTTTCGAACGATTTAGTTATGCCGTTGTTGCTGCGCCGGATGCGTTTATCTCAACGCAATCATCGTCATTTTTCTGGTCTGTTACTGGTGATCCGTCGTGGCTTAATCTTGTTGCTTTTACTGGGAGCGTGGGGCTTTTATCAGGCCTTGGGTAGCATTCACTCGCTGTCGGCGATTGGTTTTCTCTCTTTTGCCGCGATTACCCAATTCGCTCCGGCATTGTTGGGAGGCATGTACTGGCGCCAAGGGAACCGAAAAGGGGTTTATGTCGGCTTAGCTTTCGGCTTTACCTTGTGGCTCATCACCCTAATGAGCCAGACCGATATGCTGGCAGGGGATGCCAGTAATAACTTCCTGCTTTGGCTTATCACGCCACCACCATTTTTCCATGAAATGGGAATCCAAAGCTCAGACTGGGGCATGTTGCTAAGTATCACCCTCAACGCTGTCTGCTATATCGTGGTTTCTATGTTTACTCGTTCCAGTTTAAGTGAGCGGCTGCAATCGGCATCGTTTATTGGTACGCCACTGCCTGAAAGCGAGAACATGAGCCTATACCAAAGCCGCGTGACAGTTGGGGAATTGGAAATGTTGGCGTCGCGCTTTGTCGGGCGTAATCGGGTACGTAATGCGTTCAACCAGTACTGGGGACAACAACGGGAAACCATGCTGCCTAACCAGCAAGCGCCATCGACCTTGATCCGTCATACTGAGCGGGTATTGGCTGGGGTGTTTGGCGCGTCTTCGGCTAAGTTGGTGCTTACGTCTGCACTGCAAGGGCGCAATATGCAGCTTGAAGAAGTCGCCACTATTGTCGATGAAGCCTCTGAGCTGTACGACTTTAGCCGTGGGTTATTACAAGGTGCGATTGAGCACATTGGTCAAGGCATTGCAGTGGTGGACAAGCAATTACGCCTTGTCGCCTGGAATCAACGTTATCTCGAGCTATTCACCTTCCCAGTGGGCTTGATCCAAGTAGGACGGCCGATCGCAGATGTGATCCGACATAATGCACAGCAAGGGTTATGTGGACCGGGCGATCCGGAAGATCATGTGCGACGTCGAATTTTCCATTTAGAGCAAGGGACGAGGCATATCTCGTCCCGAGTGCGGCCTGATGGTCGTGTGATTGAAGTGCAGGGGAATCCTATGCCCGGTGGTGGCTTCGTCATGAGCTTTACCGATATCACGGTTTTCCGAGACGCGGAAAAGGCGCTCAAAGAGGCCAATGAAACCTTGGAAGAACGTGTCCATGCTCGGACGCAAGAACTTGAGCAGTTGAATAAGCAGCTGGTTGCCGCAACACAGCGTTCTGAACATGAATCGCAATCCAAATCTCGTTTCTTAGCAGCAGTGAGTCATGACTTAATGCAACCTCTCAATGCTGCTCGCCTGTTTGCTTCATCGCTGTCTGAAGTCGCGACGGATGATGAAACGCGCAAGTTATCTACCCATATTGAAAGTGCGCTAGGGGCTGCGGAGGACTTGATTGGTGATTTGCTCGATATTTCGCGGCTTGAGTCAGGGAAGTTAGATATCAACGTACATGGTTTTGCTCTCAATGATGTGATGGCAAATCTCAACGCCGAGTTTAGCGCGTTGGCTAAACAACAAGGGATTGAGTTCACTATGATCCCAAACCGATTATTTGTTCAATCCGATCCTAAGTTGCTGCGCCGTGTGGTGCAGAACTTTTTGACCAACGCATTTCGTTACAGCCCAAAAGGCAAGGTTGTACTCGGTGCGCGCCGTTACCAAGGTAAGGTGAGAATCGATGTGTGGGACAATGGCATGGGCATTGATGAAGACAAGCAACAAGAGATTTTTGAAGAGTTTAACCGTGGGACTCAGGTGCGCTCAGACCAAGGACTTGGGCTGGGCTTAGCCATTTCGAAAGGGATCGCCCATGTATTGGGTCATCAAATCACTATGCGTTCATGGCCAAAGCAAGGCAGTGTATTCTCATTGGTGCTGAATCGAGTCGATGAGATCGTGCCTCAACCTGTGGTGAATACGCCTGCGGCCAGTTCTGATCTGAGTCATTTGAAAGTGCTGTGTGTCGATAATGAAGCCGATATTCTGGTTGGGATGGAGAACTTATTGGCACGCTGGGGTTGTGATGTGCGAACAGCCATGGATATCGTGCAGAGCCTCAAAGCTATTGATGAAGAGTGGTTGCCTGATGTGATTTTGTCTGACTACCGTCTTGATAATGGACGAACTGGGCTAGAGGTACTTCAGCAGTGCAAGCTACGGTTCGGTGACCGTTTTATCGGTGTGATCATCAGTGCTGATCGAACGAAAGATATGATGGATGGCATTGAATCTAACGGATTTAGCTTTATCCCTAAGCCAGTAAAGCCATTGAAATTGCGGGCGATACTCAATCGGGTAGCATAAAACAAAAAAGAGCCGCATTTGCGGCTCTTTTTGTTCAACAACACTATTCGGCTTTGTTGAGTAAGGTTTCATAAACCACAAACTTGGTTTGTGTATCACCATAGTACAAGGTGTTATTAGATTGGATCACTACACGCAACCAGCTTTGATCGGATGCTGGAGCGGCAAGGGTCAGTCGCCAATGTTTACCCGTACTGTCGCTGGCTACCATATCAACCGGATTGCCACGCTCATCTTCAGAATTGACCAGTGACAGCTTAATGCCTTCCAGTGAGTGAGCCGATTTTAGTGACAGTTTAAGTTCTGTTTTCGTCAACTTTTCAGAGCGAAACTGCACTTTAAAATCACCGTTTTCCATGTCGCATAATCCGCTGGTATAGCGGCAATTCGACTTGCTGACCAACTTGTAACTTTCCCCTTCTTTTGCAGCATGAGGTTTTTCGCTTAGCGCAATATCAGTGCCGAAATAGGCGATCAGTGAGAGGACTGGGGCAATCAATAAAGCAACCACGATGTGCTTGTTTTTAAACATATAGGCTTCCTTGCAACGACAACATTAATACCCATTTGGATAAGCGACTGTTTATTATTTTCAATGGCTTATCTCAATCTGTATCCGCTAAAGATAACGTATTGAGGTGAATAAAAAAGCCCCCGAAGGGGCTTTTGTGGGTTTGATTGTAAACTTAGTGGTCTACTGCATCACCGGCACCAGCTGGAACGCGGACGTGCTCAACCAGATCTTTCACTTCTTGTGGTGTTTCAGCCGTTACTTTCGAAACTGCAAACGCTACAGCGAAGTTAAATACTGCACCAATCGCACCAAAGGCGTTTGGCTCAATACCTAGGAACCAGTTGCTGCCCCAGCTTTGTAGGTATTTCCAGTCAGCGACAAAGAGGATGCCTTTGTGCTGGAATACGTAGAACAACGTGATAGTAATACCTGCAATCATACCTGCAATCGCACCTTCCTTGTTGATGTTCTTACTGAAGATCCCCATCATCAAGGCTGGGAAGATGGAGGATGCCGCCAGACCAAAGGCCAGTGCTACCGTACCCGCGGCAAAGCCGGGTGGATTGAGTCCGAGGTAGCCTGCCACGGCAATGGCGACGGCCATGGAAATCCGGCTGGCGAGTAGCTCTTTCTTCTCCGAAATATTCGGATTAATGACCCCTTTGATTAAGTCATGAGATATGGCTGATGAAATCGCGAGTAGCAAGCCAGCTGCGGTTGAGAGTGCGGCAGCTAAGCCACCTGCAGCAACCAGTGCAATGACCCAGTTAGGCAGTTTTGCGATCTCTGGGTTCGCCAGCACCATGATGTCGCGGTCTACTCTTAGCTCGTTTGTTTCTGCATTTGAGGTGTATTGAATTGCACCATCGCCGTTTTTATCTTCAAAGCCAAGTAGGCCTGTTGTTTCCCAGTTCTTGAACCAATCAGGACGCTCATCATAGATAAGATGTTGCCCTGGTGCTGGGTTCACCGTATCCATTAGGTTTAGACGTGCCATCGCTGACACAGCTGGTGCTGTCGTATAAAGAATAGCGATGAATACTAATGCCCAACCTGCTGAGGTACGTGCATCACGCACTTTCGGCACGGTAAAGAAACGGATGATAACGTGAGGAAGACCCGCCGTACCAATCATCAGTGACATGGTGTACACGAACATGTTTAACGTATCGCCCCGAACCGCGGTGGTGTACTCAGTAAATCCGAGTTCGGTGACGACTTGATCGAGCCGATCAAGCAGATAAACATCACTGCCCGTCATAGTACTACCCAAGCCGATTTGTGGAATTGGGTTACCAGTAAGCTGAAGCGAGATAAATACTGCTGGAATAGTGTAAGCAAGAATGAGGACACAGTATTGCGCAATCTGGGTGTAAGTGATGCCTTTCATGCCGCCCATAACCGCGTAGATGAAGACGATACACATACCGATCAGAAGACCTGTCGAGTAATCCACTTCAAGGAAACGGCCGAATGCAACGCCGACACCTTTCATCTGTCCGATAACGTAAGTTACCGAGGCGATGATCAGACAAGCTACTGCTACAACCCGCGCCGCATTTGAGTAAAAGCGCTCACCCACGAATTCTGGTACGGTAAATTTACCAAACTTACGTAGGTAAGGAGCGAGCAATAGTGCCAGCAATACATAACCGCCAGTCCAACCCATAAGGAAGACACTACCACCGTATCCCATGAAGGCAATCAAGCCTGCCATTGAGATGAATGATGCTGCTGACATCCAGTCAGCTGCGGTTGCCATACCATTGGCGATAGGGTTGACGCCCCCACCAGCAACGTAGAATTCTTTGGTTGATCCCGCGCGGGCCCAAATAGCGATACCGATATACAAGATAAAGGTTGCGCCTACAACGAGATACGTAATCGTTTTCAAATCCATCTGACCAGCTCCTTACTCGTCTACATTAAATTCGCGGTCTAGTTGGCGCATTTTCCACGCGTAGTAGAAAATAATGCCTAAGAAGGTGTAGATAGAGCCTTGCTGAGCAAACCAGAAGCCCAGTTTATAGCCGCCAATTTGAATCTGGTTGAGGACATCTACGAATAAAATACCGCAGCCGAAAGATACGACAAACCAGATCACCATGAGGTTGATCATCAGTTTTACGTTCTTATCCCAGTAGGCCTTGGCTCGTTCCTGACTTTCAAACGCCATTGCCGTCTCCTTACGATGTTTGGTTGTTAATAAAATGTTTCAGAATTTACAATAGCAAGGTGTTGGCAAGAACTCTTTTCAACTTTAGTCGTGGCGTTAAAAACTAAAAGCGACCGAATATCGGACGCTTAGCGTTTTATGTAGAGAAAAGTGTGATGTTAATGGTGTGTTAAATTAGCCAAAGGTCTAACGTTTTAAGCACATATATTGTGCTTTTTCATCATAAGCGGTCAGTATTTGATTGACGGAGAATGAATAAAGGCCGCATTTGCGGCCTTTAAAATATGAAGCAAGGGTGGAGCTTACTGCTCAGGTTCCATTTGCTGCAGTAAGATGACCGCTTGAGTGCGATTCTTAACGCCAAGCTTACGGAAAATAGCTGTCATGTGCGCTTTGATGGTGGCTTCAGAGACATTTAACTCATAGGCAATTTGCTTATTGAGTAGGCCATCGGACAACATGCCCAATACTTTATATTGCTGCGGGGTTAATGCCGCCAGCTTATCGGCAAGTTCATTACATGCAGCGCTGTTGGTGATGGAGCCTTCAGGGAAGAAGGGTTCACCATTGAGTACCTGATTCAAGGCACTAACCAGCTCGCGCATATCACTGGATTTTGGAATAAAACCAAACGCACCATGGCTTTTAACTTGCGTGACTACCGCTGGCTCTTCGCTGGCAGAAACCACGACGATGGGCAAGTCAGGGTATTCGGCGCGTAGCTGAATTAGGCCAGACATGCCATTGGCACCCGGCATTTTTAAATCAAGCAGCAGCAGATCCGGCTCTTCTTCTTTAGCTAACAAGTTGAGCAAAGCTTCCAGTGAATCCGCTTCTAACAGGTTGGCACCACTAACCGCCATATGTACTGATTGAAACAGCGCATTGCGAAATAGGGGGTGGTCATCTGCAATAATGATGGTGTAACTCGAGTCCATGAAATCTACACTTTTAACAGATTGTTAAGATTAGTATTACCATTTGCTGATAAATACAACAACCGGTATCAAAAGATTATTAGTGGTTTCTTCACAAAATGTGAAAGAGCCGAGCATAACAATGTCGCTGAAATGCGCGGCTTATATCGTTCAGGTTGATTGGTTCTGGTTTACGAAAAAATTGGAGTGTCGTAGTGATAACCTTCGTCACTGTATGCGGTGACAATGGCGTCTGCCACTAAGCCTGATTCAGCTTGAACTTGGGTTTCGAAGAAGTGTTGGATCTGTTTACGTCGACCATGTGCAGCCCAACTGTCTGCGTCACTCCAGATTTCGTTAAAGACAATAGAATAATCAGTGCGCGTCGCACTAGGGTGGTCTATCTGACGTGTTAAGACGTATTGAATGCAGCCGTCTTCACGCACTGAGTCAGGCTCAAGTGCTTTTAGTATTTCAAATAATTGTTCTTCTTTATTTGGCTTCGCTTTAAACTGCGCCAATACATAGACTTTACGTGACATGGGAATCCTTTTCGTGTCGTTGTATATAAAAAAGCCGTACGTTACAGTACGGCTTCTTGCAGCTTAGCGACTTTTATTCGCTGAGAAAATGCTCAATATGGGAAAGGAAAGGCTTCGCTTCCATAAAGCCAGTGATGCGTGCTCCAGCAACGCGGTTGCCTTCTTTATCCCAAAACTCGATGGTTGGTAGACCCAGCACATTCATGTGTTGCAGTAGCGCGATGTCTTTAGCTTGGTTTTTCGTCACGTCAGCTTGCAGCAAGACAAAGTTTTGCAACTTAGCGGCGACATCTGGTTGGTGGAAGGTGTACTTTTCAAACTCTTTACACGCCACACACCAATCAGCATAAAAATCGAGCATGACGGGCTTGCCTGATTCTTTTGCTGCTTGCAGTTGCAGCTCTAAATCATCGACTGTATTAATTCGAATAAACTCAACCGACGTTTGTTGAGAATGCGTTTGTGGTCCAAACCAATAATTAATTATGGGTTGGGCAGAGACAAACAGACCGAGTACCGCAATGATCCCCACCGCACTTTGTTTCCAGCCACCAAATGGCAGATTGTTCTTGCTGTGATAGAGCCAACCGAAAGCTGCAATTCCGAGAGCTGACCATAGTCCAGTTGCCCAAACTTCAGGTAGGATGCGTTCAAGTAAGAAAATTGGAGCCGCGAGTAAGATGAAGCCAAACAGGGTTTTCACTTTGTCCATCCAACTGCCTGCTTTTGGTAGCAGTTTGTTGCCAAATACTGCGGCTAGCATCAAAGGAATGCCCATACCTATTGCCAGTGCATACAGAGCAACACCGCCGGTCAGTAAATCGCCACTTTGTGCGACGTAAAGCAGCGCACCTGAGAGTGGGGCAGTGGTACAAGGTGAACACACCAAGCCAGAGATCGCGCCCATGGCAAAAACACCTGCGGTATTGCCACCTTTTTGTTGGTTACTGAGGTTATTGAGCCAAGTCTGGACGCTGCTTGGTAGTTGCAGGGTGTATAAGCCAAACATCGAAGCCGCTAACGCCACAAACAGTACACTTAAGCCAATGAGAACGTATGGATGCTGCATAGCCGCTTGGAATTGTAGCCCAGCGGATGCCACCACTAAGCCTAGCAAGGTGTATGTTAACGCCATACCCTGCACATAAATAAAGGCAAGACCAAGCGCGCGGCGATGAGAGAGTTTACCGCTACCGAGCACAATGCTGGTTAAAATCGGGTACATCGGTAGTACGCAAGGCGTAAAGGCAAGGCCGATGCCTAAGGCCAAAAACATCAGCGGTGTCCACCAGTTATCCGCTAATTTTGAAGCTAGATTAGACTCTTGAGATTGGTTTGGTAACGAGCTGGTCGGTTGCTCTTTGGTTTGCTCAGCTTGTTGCGGTGCGCGAGTCTCTTCTCTAGCCGCTGCTGAAGGTTCGCCAATACTTTTTAGGTTGATGACTCTTACTTCAGGTGGGTAACAGAAGCCGGCTTTTGCACAGCCTTGATACTGAACAATGAGTTTACCTTCCTGATTAACTTGCTTTAGCGGCACTTCTACAAAAAGCGGTGTGGTGTAGATGTTTACATCACCGAAGAATTCATCATGGTAGGGTTCGCCATCTCGGTAATTGAAGTCACCCAGTACGGCGTTTTCAGCGCTAATGGCGATTTTATCTTGATACAGGTAGTACTCAGGGAGAATTTGCCAGTCGATAAAAATGTGTTCGCCTTTTTGATAAGCGTTAAATGAGAAAGCTTCGTCAACTGGAACAAACGTTTGAGTTTTTGGAGCGAAACTTGGCGTCGAGTTGTTGCCAAAAATCGCCATCGCTGGTGTTGAGAGCAGCGAGAAAAACAGAATTAGTAGTGAAGTTGCAGTGCGCATACCGTGATTACTTGAGTTTAGTTTTAGCCATATTAACTCAATCAGACAGGCATTGTGGTGAAGAAGTTTCAGCCAGAGAGAGATATTTATCAATCAGCGACTATGTGATGAAAAATCTGTGTTGCTGCTCACTCAGGAGAGGTACTGGCCTTTAGTGATGAAAAGGCCAGTATTTTGATTAAGCAACGCCAAGGCGCGTGCGAACAACACGTTCACAAGCATCTATGTTGCTGATGTCTTTAGGAATGATCAAAACGGTGTCGTTTCCGCCGACGGTGCCAAGGATTTCGGTGTGCGGGTCAATATCGACTAAGCGAGCGACCAGTTGCGCGCTACCGGGGTGGGTTTTTACCACGACCATCGCTTGGTTATGGGTGATGAATTCTATTTGAGAGGCGATGGAAGATTCTACGCGTACAGGGGCCGTTTCGACGGTAATACAGTAGACTTTTTTACCGCAGGCATTTTGCACTTTCACCACACCTAATTGAGACAGTAGGCGTGAAACGGTGGATTGGCTTATTCCTTCAAAACCAATATCAATGAGTGCTTCGCGAAGCTCGTTTTGAGTACAAAAACTTTGTTGTTGTAACAAGCGTTTGCAGGCAGCAGTTAGGGTCTTATCTTCAGCATGAATGGCTTCAGCTCGATGCAGAGTTTCACTCACGGGAACTCCTTACTAGTGACGTCTGGGTACATCTTCCCTGTTCAATCAAGCACTCCCAAAACCTTAGAGTGCACGTTCAGTTGACGAATAACCACTTCTCTGGTGGTTTTGTTCTGGATATGAGTTTATCACTAAAATTTGTGGGGTATTTTGAAAGGGATCACCAAATAATAATCCAGATTAATGGTTGTTATTTGGTTTATTATTCTGCAGTGAGTGCGTAACTATTTATAAGGTTGAATAAATATCCATGTTTATTCAAGAGGAAAGCGGGCCCTTGATAGGCCCGCCTGTTGTTAACGCGTTTCTGTCACGATTTCGCGTGAGAATACTTTTTCACAGTAGTGGCATTTGAGCTGAGTTTGCTGCTGTTTTTGAATGACTTTAAAGCGGCTTTCAACAGGCTCGCCGTGTGAAATACAGTTGCTGTTGGGACACTCAAAAATGCTGACAATCTGCTCAGGCAGACTTAATGTTAGCTTGTTGACCACCTTGTACTCTTCAATTTGATTGACCGTTGCGTTTGGCGCATAAAGTGCCAAGCGATTAGCTTGTTCTTCGGTTAAGTACAGGTTTTCGATTTTGATCAGATCTTTCGCGCCAAGTGCCGACGAAGGTAGATTCAAACCGATGGTAATCCGTTCGTTCGCTTTGTGCATTTTGAAGAGCTTGAGCACTTTAATCCCGATATTCGCAGGAATATGGTCAATCACTGAGCCGTTGCGGATCGCTTCTACCTGAAGTTGAGTTTCTTTCACCATGATGTCTCTCCTGCAATTAAATAGTTTCGTTCAGAACCAGTGCCAATAGGGCTTCACGCGCATACACGCCATTTTCGGCTTGTTCAAAGTAATAAGCGTGAGGGGTTTTATCGACATCGGTGGTGATTTCATCAACGCGTGGTAGTGGGTGCAGTACTTTTAGGTTTTCACGCGCTTCTTTAAGTGTTTCTGCGGTAAGAATGAAAGCCGATTTGATGTGGGCGTATTCCGATTCATCAAAGCGTTCTTTTTGTACACGCGTCATGTAAAGCACATCCAACTCAGGGACCACTTCTTCAATGTTGTTATGGGTGCTAAAGCGAATACCGGCTTCCTCAAGCTCTTCGCAAATGTACTCTGGCATCGCTAATGCTTCTGGGGCGATAAAGAAGAAACGCACGTTATTAAACTTAGCCAGCGCTTGGGTCAGTGAATGCACTGTACGGCCGTATTTCAGATCGCCGACGAAAGCGACGTTAAGGTTATCGAGCGTGCCTTGCGTTTCATAAATAGAAAATAGGTCGAGCAGGGTTTGAGTTGGGTGCTGGTTTGCACCATCTCCCCCATTCACTACAGGTACACCGTTTGAAAACTCAGAAGCCAGTCGCGCAGCCCCTTCTTGTGGGTGGCGCATGACAAATGCATCCACATAAGACGAGATAACTTGAACTGAGTCTGCCAGTGTTTCGCCTTTTTTAGCCAGCGAGGTGTTACCGCCATTATCAAAACCAATCACGGTTCCGCCGAGGCGCTGTACTGCGGTTTCAAACGACAAGCGGGTACGGGTCGATGGCTCGAAGAAACAGCTTGCCACCACTTTGTTTTTCAACAGTTCTGGATTGGGTTCTGCTTTTAGTTTTGCTGCGGTATCGACGATCAATTCCAGTTCGCTACGGCTAAGTTCGGGAATGGAAATGATGTGCTTATTGAATAATGAGTGCGCCATTGGTGTCTTCCTTTGCCTCGTGTCATACAAAATTTGGACAAAAAAAAGCCCCCTAACAATAGGAGGCTTGGATTTGGTCAACGGAGAAAAATAAAACAGCGACTGTGCCCGTTAGAGGGTGCAGTGCAAAGCAACAATGTGGTGCCGATGGCTGTTTCATTTCCATACTCCGTAGACAAATTGCGGAGGATTATACGGACAAAAAACGCCAACGCAAGCGTTTGCGAAAACTATCCAGAAAATGGATTTTTATGCGAAGTTTGCATAATTTAACCACTTTTTCTCGTGCGTTGTGGTGACTTGGTTGCGAAGGAAAATGGATTGGGTTGTGAGGAAATTACGTGAAAAAAAATGCGAGCTTTATTCAGAGCGAAGTTCTTTATTACGCTCATCATGCCACTCGCATTTCCCTGCAGAAATACTCTGAATAGCTGAAACGGTTGTGATCTTGAGAGGAAATACCGTTTCAGCGATGTTGAGTATCAATACCTAGTTGCTGATGTTAGTCACCTAGCGTTGCAACCATGATTGCTTTGATGGTATGCATGCGGTTTTCTGCTTCATCGAAGACGATAGAGTGTTCAGATTCGACCACTTCATCTGTCACTTCACAACCCTCTTTTAGCATTGGGTAATCTTGTGCTAGCTGTTTACCGACAGTGGTATCTTCGCCATGGAATGCTGGCAAGCAGTGCATGAATTTCACATTTGGGTTGCCTGTTGCTTTGATCATGTCCATGTTCACTTGGTATGGCAGCATGAGGTTGATACGCTCAGCCCAAGCTTCTTTCGCTTCACCCATAGATACCCATACATCAGTGTAGAGGTAGTCACAGCCTTGAACGCCTTCTTTCACATCATCTGTGAGGGTGATTTTCGCCCCTGTTTTTTCAGCGATTTCGCGGCACTGAGCAACTAGTGCTTCTTCAGGCCAGAACTGTTTTGGTGCCACTAGACGGATGTCCATGCCCATTTTCGCAGCGCCAACCATCAGTGAGTTACCCATGTTATTGCGTGCATCACCTAGGTAAGCAAACTTCATTTCGTGCAGTTGTTTGCCACGGCCGTGCTCCATCATAGTTAAGAAGTCAGCCAAGATTTGTGTTGGGTGGAATTCATCAGTTAAGCCATTCCATACTGGAACACCAGCGTAAGCGCCAAGCTCTTCTACGATTTCCTGACCAAAACCGCGGTATTCAATACCATCGTACATGCGACCTAAAACGCGCGCGGTGTCTTTCATTGATTCTTTATGGCCAATTTGAGAACCAGAAGGGCCTAAGTAAGAAACTTGGGCGCCTTGGTCAAAGGCCGCAACTTCGAAGGCACAACGAGTACGAGTTGATGTTTTCTCGAAGATCAGAGCAATGTTTTTCCCTTTTAGACGCGGTTGCTCATAGCCGTTGTATTTCGCTTTTTTCAACTCTGCAGAAAGATCCAAAAGGTGTTGGATTTCGCGAGGAGTAAAGTCTAATAGTTTTAGGAAGTTACGGTTGCGTAGGTTGAAAGCCATGATGTTTTCCTTCTGTTCAATGAGCGCTTTCCGTTCTTAGTTGCAGGGAAAGAGGTAAGAAAGCGCAGTAAATTTGGATGAAATAAATTAAGTTCAATTAATCGCGAGTAATGTTGGTGCCCGCGGTGCCTTGTAGAATGCGTAGGCCATCTTCGAGTGAGCCGATCCCCACCACTTTGCCGCCTTGCTTAATGAATTCGCAGGAGGCCTCAATTTTTGGTCCCATCGATCCCGCATCAAATTCGTATTTAGCGAGCTCACTTGGGTTGGTATTACGCAGCGCATGCTGTGTTGGTTTGCCCCAATCGAGGTACACCGCATCCGCATCCGTTAGGATAAGTAGCGCGTCCGCATCGAGCTGTTTGGCAAGGAAAGCAGCCGACATGTCTTTGTCGATCACCGCTTCTACGCCAACAAGCTTGCCATTTTCACGTTTTACTGGGATGCCACCGCCACCGGTACAAATCACTAGATGACCTTCATCGATCAATTTCGTGATGGCGTCATGTTCGATGATGCCAGTTGGCTGTGGGCTAGGTACCACGCGGCGGAAATGCTTGCCGTCAGGTTTGACCGTCCAGTGATATTTTTCAGCCATTTCACGAGCTTCGGCTTCTTCATAAATTGGACCGATTGGTTTGGTTGGGTCGGCAAACGCGGGATCGCTTGGGTCGACCGTCATTTGTGTCAACATGCAGGTCACGTTGATATTCGGCATTTGGTTTTTGAATTCTTGCATCAGCATGTAGCCGATCATGCCTTGTGTTTCACTGCCCAAAACATCGAGTGGGTATGGATTTACCTTTTTATATTCAAGGCCTTGAAGCGCAAGTAGACCAACTTGAGGGCCATTGCCGTGCACTAAGACGACGTTGTACTCCTGAGCAATGGCAGAAATGGTTTTGACAGCAATTTCAATATTGTGGCGTTGAACGTCTGCTTCCAACGGTTCCCCGCGACGAAGAAGAGCGTTACCACCAAGTGCTACGACGACAGTTTGCTTAGTCATGATCTGTTCTCTTTATCTTGTCTGGCCGGGTTGCCCCGGCCATAGGGTTATTGGTTAGATTCCGTCACGCTCGATTGGGCAGCTCATGCAGCGTGCGCCGCCGCGGCCACGACCGAGTTCATCACCTGGGATAGGTAGCACAGTGATGCCAGCTTTGTCGTATTTCTCGTTGGTGTACACGTTGCCTTCATAGCCGATCACCACACCCGGTCTCACGGTAAGCACGTTGTTTGCATCATTCCATTGCTCACGCTCGGCGTTGAAGTTGTCGCCTCCTGTGGTGATTAAGTTGAGCTTGTCGACGCCTAACGCTTTTTCAATTGCAGTGACGAAGTAGCCTTCTTCTTTCACATTGACCGCACCCGATTCATCGCCGGTTAAGCTCCAGCATTTCACGTCTTTGCGCACAACTTCTGGGTAAACAGAGAAGGTGTCTTCACGCATGTGAGTCATCACGGTATCAAGGTGCATGCAAGAGCGGTGTTTTGGTAGCTCCATTGCGATGACTTGTTTGGCTTGTCCATGTTTGAACAGGCCAGATGCTAGATGCTCAACGCCTTGTGCTGTAGTGCGCTCAGACATACCAATCAGTACCGTGCCACGGCCAATGACTAGTACGTCGCCGCCTTCGATAGTGGAGTTGTCGTAGTTGATGTGTTCATCGTCGCCAAAGTACTTAATGAAGTCTTGCCCTGCGAATGTTGGGTGCCAGCGATAAATGGCACGAACATGGTTGGTTTCGCGTTGACGTGCAGGTTTTGCCATTGGGTTGATGGAAACGCCGCCATACACCCAGCAAGAGGTATCACGAGTAAATAGATGGTTTGGTAGTGGCTCAATGATGAAGTCAGTTGGAGCATGAAGTCCTTGCATCATTGCTGAAGATTTCATTGGCATATCAGCATAAGACAAGCCACCAGTTAGAATTTTTGCTAATTCCAAGTTAGGTAGGTCACCTAGGTAGCAGCGTACGTCGTTAGCAAATGTTTTGCCTAAACGGTAGTCAGACACTTGTTGGCGAAGCAACCATTCTTTCGCTTCTGGAACGGCTAATGTGTCGGCCAGTAAATCGGTGAGTAGTAAAACTTCAACACCCTGATCGCGTAGGGTTTGTGTAAATACATCATGTTCTTTACCCGCACGCTCTACAGCCAGTACGTCATCAAACAGCAAATCGTGGCAGTTAGATGGTGTTAAGTGAGTGAGAGCGCGTCTCGGGCGGTGAACCAATACGCGACGTAATTGACCGATTTCAGAACCTACGTATAACTTACTCATGATCGTATCTCTCTTATATTTCAATTAGTCTTTTATTCAAAAACTAATAATTAATTTTGTAGGGGAAGAGGTGTGAATTAATTTATTCACTTATCTGTTCTGAAATTTATATTACGCCTGTTTGGGGAGGAATCTTAGAGGTCAATCACAGAACGTTTTTTCTTGTTAAATCCAGTAATGACGGGGCTTTTAACAATATCTATTCAAAAGAAAAGTTGGTTTTTTAACTGTAGATACTTACTTTGAAGGGAATTTTATTCATCCATTATTCGAACAATTCAGTTTGAGCAGTTAATCTATGAAAAAGTATTCCTTATTATTTTAAAAATAAAAGAGAGTTTTGGTTGTCTTTATGCACTAAATCTTCTTAGATATATTCATTTGAGGCGGATTTTAATTATCTTTTAACAAATATTTTATCTATAAAAACCACTTGGATCACACAGAGTATTGGCTATTTCCTTAATGAAATAATGTGATGTTTAATTAATTGCTCTCACTGTATTTCATCTCTATTTTTATTTGTTGTTTAGTTAGCCAGAAAAAGTCACTAAATATCCAATTATTTGGATAAACCAGCGCATAGTATAGGAATACTTATGACATCAATGCTGTGGGTACAGCGTGAGAAGCTTTTGGACACCTATGATCAAAAAGGGGGGAGTGTGGTAGAAAGACCACGGCATGATGGAGAATGAGATAGAAAAAAAGCCGCATAATGCGGCTTTTGAAGCAGGAGACGTGCGTATTAAAGAACCGCACCTAGGCTGAGTGCAATAATGCAGAATAGCAGTAGGATACCCAGCAGTGGTGCTACCCATTTGACGTAACGGACATAAGGAACCCGCGCGATGGCAAGGCCACCCATGACCACGGCGGATGTTGGCGTCACAAGGTTGACCAAACCAGAAGCGGATTGATACGCAGTGACGACAAGGTCGCGACCCACACCCGCGAAGTCAGCCAGTGGTGCCATGATAGGCATGGTTAGTACCGCTAAACCTGAGCTAGAAGGTACGAGGAAAGAGAGCAGCACTTCTAGGAAGAACATCACGTTAATGAAGATGACGGATGATAAGCCAGTGACCATCTGTTCAGCAGAGAACAAAATGGTGTCGGTGATCATACCGCGGTCCATGACCACCACAATACCACGAGCGATACCGATGATCAGCGCAACGCCAAGTAGGTCACGAGCTCCGTCGATAAAGCTGGTCGTAAACTCTTCTTCACTCATACGAGCGACCAAACCAATTAAAATTGTAGCGGCTAGGAACATGGCTGAGATTTCTGCCATCCACCATCCGGCTACGGATACACCGTAAATCATGACGGCAAAAGCCAAACCGAAGATGGTTAAGATAAGCTTACGGGTACCAGTGAACTCTAAGCTCTCGCCAGTTTGGTTACCAAGGAAGTGCGCTTTGTTCTCTTCGTATTTGTCGTACACAATGGATTTAGTTTGGTCTTCTCGCACCATGCGAGCATAGCGCATAACATAAGCCACACAGATCACCCAACCAATGACCAACACGGCCGCACGCAGTAGGATGCCATCTGTAAATGGAATGCCCGCAGCGTTCGCTGCAATTACCGTTGCAAATGGGTTGATGGTTGAACCAAGAGTACCAATACCAGCGCCAAGTAAAACCGTTGCTGCAGCAACCAGTGGGTCAAAGCGAGCCGCCATCATCACGGGCACCAAAAGGGTGTAGAAAGGCAGTGACTCTTCGGCCATCCCGTAGATGGTGCCCCCCGCGGCAAACAGTGCCATCAATATGGGGATCATCATTTCTTCGCGACCTTTGAGTCGGTCGGTAACACGCTCGATCCCGGCGTCAATCGCACCAGTTTTGGTTACTAAGCCAAGGAAACCACCGATAACCAAAATGAACAGCGACACGTCAATTGCAGCCGCTTCGTAAGTATTGTGATCATAGAAGCCATCAATTGGTGCAAGTAGCACATCAATGACACCTTGAGGGTTACCCTCAACGGCTTTATAGGTCCCGGTAATCGGAACTTCACGACCTAGATCTTCGTTCATTGCACGATCGTATTGACCAGCAGGAACGATCCAAGTCATCAGAGCGACGAGCGCAATGAGAATAAATAAAATGGTGTAGGCAGAAGGGAACTTGAAGTTGGCAAAGAAGCCGCCTTTTTTCTCTTCGGTAGGTACTGTTTGGGTTGTCATGGCTATCTCCTTACTTCTATTCATTTTGTTATCAATAGAAGTGAATCAGCGACTCATTGAATTGTTATAAAAATATTTAGGTTAAAATCAATAACCTTAAATCATTAATTTATTGGACTTTAAATAATTCGGCCTTGATAGAATATTGGCTTACTGAAGGTATTGTATTCATTGAAGGTCAGTTTAAATCTGGCTGCGTTCACAAAATAAAAGACTAATATTAAGCAACAATAAAGGTGTGGTTAATTCATCGGGGTAATTCTTTATAGAAAAGGGATTAATATGCTGTTGTCTTTCATGTCGGAATGGGCAAGGAAACTAGCCATTATTGAATATGGATAATAGATATGGAATTTTATTCAGTTATTTGATTTTTTTTATTTCTCTATTTTTTGGCGACTCTTTTGATAAAAATCAAAATTAGAATGTGATCATGGTTTTTTTATTGGCTTCAAAATAAAACAGGAGCCGAAGCTCCTGTTGAAAATATACGCAACTTAATGAATTTGCTTAAATAAACAAACCACCAAATACAAACCCTAACGCAACTGAAGATGCGATAGTCGCGACACCCGGAATAAAGAATGGGTGGTTGAAGACATACTTACCAATGCGGGTGGAACCCGTGTCATCCATTTCAACCGCTGCAAGCAGGGTTGGGTAGGTTGGTAATACAAACAGGGCACTTACCGCCGCAAAAGAAGCCACTGCGGTTAGCGGTGCGACACCAATAGCCAATGCTGCAGGCATTAATGCCACCGTTGTTGCGCCTTGAGAGTAAAGCAGCATGGAAGCGAAGAATAGAACAAGCGCAAGCATCCATGGATAATCTGCGAGTAGTTCGCCTGCCACTTCTTTGATGCCATCTACGTGAGCATTCACAAATGTTGAACCTAACCAAGCAACACCCAGTACGCAAACACATGCTGTCATACCTGAACGGAACGTCGCTGCACTTGGAATTTTAGATGCGTCTACCTTAGTGATCAGTACGATCGCAGCGGCAGCAGCAAGCATAAAGGTCATGATGGCTTCGTTACGGCCAAGTGCTGGGTTGTCGATAAGGCCAATTGAGTTAGAAATCGCTGCTGCATAGCAGACTACAAAACCGATCGCAGCAAGGAAGATATAGGTTGCTGTTTTTGCTGTCGGTAGGATTTCACGCTGCTTTTCTGTCGCTAGCTTGATAAGGCCTTTTTCCAAACGTTCTTGATAAACGGGATCATCTTTCAGTTCACTGCCCATGAAGTTCGCTACAAATGCGCCAATCATACAAGCAATAAACGTGGTTGGGATGCAAACTGCAAGCAGTGTTAGATAGTCGACTCCTTTAGGAGCGAGCATGGCTGCGAATGCAACTACTGCTGCCGAAATGGGTGAAGCGGTGATAGCAATTTGAGAGGCCACCACAGCAATTGACAGCGGACGCGAAGGGCGGACACCTTGACCTTTTGCAACCTCTGCAATAACAGGCAGAGTTGAAAAAGCCGTATGACCCGTACCTGCCATTAATGTCATTAGGAAAGTCACGATAGGTGCGTAGAAGGTGATGCGTTCTGGGTGTTTACGCAAAAAGTTTTCCGCAACCTGGACCATCCAATCAAGACCACCTGCAACCTGCATCGCTGCAATGGCGGTGATCACCGACATGATGATGAGAATGACGTCTACCGGAATAAAGGCTTGGCTGGTTGGGACGCCTAAAATGAGTGAGAGGGCAATCACACCCGCACCACCGGCTAAACCAATACCAATACCACCAATTCTGGCTCCCAAATAGATAAAGAGCAGAACGACAAAGAGTTCGACCACTACCATAGTGTTACCTCGTACAATTTTATAATGATTCTGATTATGTCAGTGCTCAGATGAGCCAGTGGCGAAATGAACACTCAGATAATTAGGATCAGAAAGGGCAAAGGTCGTTACCGGATAGGTGACCAAAAAAGGGCCCGTTGGGCCCTTTCCATTTCGTCTTATTCGTAACGTTTTGCTTTATATTTTGGATGCATAAAGTTTTCAACGTTTAGAATGTCGTCCAGTTCTTCGTTTGTAAGTAGACCACGCTCTAGTACCACTTCACGTACGCTCTTACCTGTTTCCGCACAAATCTTACCAACGATGTCACCTTCGTGGTGGCCGATGTATGGGTTTAGGTAAGTCACGATACCTATAGAGTTGTATACGTAACCTTCACAGATTTCTTTGTTCACTGTGATGCCATCGATACACTTGTCACGTAGGTTAACGCAAGCGTTAGACAGAATAGATAGTGACTCAAACATGCTTTGCGCAATGACTGGTTCCATTACGTTCAACTGTAGCTGACCGCCTTCTGCTGCAAATGAAACCGTGTTGTCGTTACCCAGTACTTTGAAACACACTTGGTTGACGACTTCAGGAACGACAGGGTTTACTTTTGCTGGCATGATAGACGAACCCGCTTGAAGCTCAGGTAGGTTCAGTTCGTTCAGGCCAGAACGAGGGCCAGAAGAAAGCAGGCGAAGGTCATTACAGATCTTAGATAGTTTCACAGCCAGACGTTTTAGTGCACCGTGTGTCATTACGTATGCGCCACAGTCAGACGTAGCTTCGATCAAATCTTCAGCTGGAACCACTTCTAGGCCAGTTACCTCTGCAAGGTGTTTTACTGCTAGACCTTGGTAGCCTTCCGGTGCATTCAGACCAGTACCGATTGCTGTTGCGCCTAAGTTGATTTCAAGTAGCAGTTTAGAGGTGTATTCCAATGCACGAATTTCTTCGTTTAGCGTTACTGCCCATGCGTGGAATTCTTGACCTACTGTCATTGGTACCGCGTCTTGTAGCTGAGTACGGCCCATTTTCAGTACATCTTTAAACTCTTGGCTTTTCAGTTCGAAAGCACCTTTTAGGTACTCAATCGCTTCAATCAGTTTGTGTACGCTGTTGTATACGGCGATACGGAAACCGGTTGGGTAAGCACAGTTTGTTGATTGGCTCTTGTTGACGTGATCGTTCGGGTTTACGAACTGGTATTGGCCTTTCTCTTTGCCCATCAGCTCCAATGCAACGTTTGCGATCACTTCGTTAGTGTTCATGTTAACCGAAGTACCTGCACCGCCTTGGAATACGTCTGAAGGGAATTGGTCCATGCATTTACCCGTTTCAAGGATAAGATCACACGCTTCGAGAATATAATTCGCAACATCTTTAGGAATTGCACCCAGCTCTTTGTTTGCCAGTGCTGCGGCTTTCTTAGTCATTACCATGCCACGCACGAATTCAGGTACGTCAGAGATGGTTACATTAGAGATGTTGAAGTTTTCAATCGCGCGGAGAGTGTGAATGCCGTAATACGCATCAGCGGGTACGTGACGCTCGCCCAGTAAGTCTTCTTCAATACGAGTTGCTTGATTTGCTGCTTTAGGAGCATCAGTTAGGGTAGCCATACAGGATCCTTAGACAATTATTCTGATAATAAAGTATTTAACTAGCCATTCTGCAGTGTAAGAATCCATTCGTCAGAATTATAGGCTGTATAATCCGTCCTGACTTATACGGCTCATGATACTGTTCTAGACGCATAAAAATAGTAAGTAGATCACCTTTTTTGCTTTTATTTTCTTAATAATTGCAAAGTATGAACAGAGTGTGAACAGCAGGTTGTGTAAGGGCTACAAAGATTTTTACATGATGAGAATTGAAGCGGACATGGGCTTGCGCTTACACTGTTGTTAACAAAGGAGGGGCCAGTGTTTCCTATCTTACTTTTAGCGTTTATTTTTGTGCCGATCATTGAGATTGGTCTGTTCATCTCTGTCGGTGGCGTTCTCGGTTTATGGCCGACGATTGCACTGGTACTCATTACCGCATTTGTTGGGGCGTCATTGGTTCGTAGCCAAGGTATTCAAACATTAATGACGGTGCAATCACGTTTGCAGCAAGGTGAAATGCCTGCACAGCAGATTTTCGAAGGGGTGATGTTGGCCGTTGCCGGGGTACTGCTTTTGACTCCAGGCTTTATGACTGATGCACTCGGTATGCTCGTACTGTTGCCAGCTCCACGTGCCGTCATTGCAAAATACTTGATGAGTAAAATGGTGGTGAAGTCTGTTGGTGGTGGTTTTCAAGGGGGATTTGGTTCAAGCCCGTTTGAGCAAGACCCATTTCATCGTGACCCTTATGACACCAAACATGACGGTCAGACGTTCGAAGGCGAGTATGAGCGCAAAGAAGATGATGAGAATCACCGTTTGAAGTGATTGGACAATAGAATCTAAAAAAGGCGCACTAAGCGCCTTTTTTGATCCGAGAGAGTTCGTTACTGAGCTCCGTCAAATCCCATTTGTCGCCATGCTTCAAAAGCGATGATGGCCACAGCATTAGAAAGGTTCAGGCTGCGTGCTTCTGGCATCATAGGGATACGAATACGCTGCTCCATGGGTAAGCTTTCGATCACTTCCATCGGTAGGCCGCGTGTTTCTGGACCAAACAACAGCACATCTCCTTGTTGATACTGCGCATCAACATGATGACCGGTTGTTTTGGTGGTACAAGCAAAAATACGAGACTCACCTTCACGCTCAGCTAAGTAGTCGAGAAATGCCTGATAGTTTTTATGACGCGTTACACGAGCCAAATCATGGTAGTCCAATCCGGCGCGACGCACTTTCTTCTCTTCCAAATCAAACCCCAATGGTTCGATAAGGTGTAGATTCGCACCACAGTTGGCACAAAGACGGATAATGTTACCCGTATTCGGGGCAATTTCCGGTTCATAAAGAGCGATATCAAACATACTGAAACTAAATCGTTGTGATTGGGACAGGGAGTATAACCCTAAGTGACTTGGATTTGCCAAGCCACTCCAACTTAAGCTTGTTTCAAAGCGTTGCGATAGTTTGTAGCTACTGCATCCCAATCGACCACATGCCACCAAGCATCAATGTAGTCTGGTCGACGATTTTGGTAGTTGATGTAGTAGGCGTGTTCCCAAACATCGAGCGCTAAAATAGGCTCACCACGCTCAGAAGCCACATCCATTAATGGGTTATCTTGATTGCTGGTTGAGGTCACTTTTAATTGGCCGTCGGCCACGATAAGCCAAGCAAAGCCAGAACCAAAGGTGTTGATTGCCGCTTGAGAGAAGGTTTCTTTAAATTGTTCAAAGCTACCAAATGTTTGTTTGATAGCCTCGGCAAGCTCACCTTCCGGCTCTCCACCACCATTAGGTTTCATGCAGTTCCAATAAATAATGTGGTTGTAATAACCACCACCATTATTACGAACGGCGGGCGCTTGGTCTGAAATCGTCGCAAAAATCGCATCCAGAGGCTTGTGTTCAAGCTCAGTCCCCTTGATGGCAGCAAGGAATTTATCAAAGTAGGTACGATGATGTTTGCTGTAGTGCACTTCCATGGTTTTCGCGTCGATATACGGCTCTAATGCATCATACGCATAAGGAAGTTCAGGAAATTGGTGTGACATAGTAAATCCTCCATGTAAGAAGGATTTACTTTAAATGATAATGGTATTTATTATCAACTGTGTTTGTGTAGGGTTATTACATCGGTTGTAATGGCAACCTGATTTCGACGCGTAGCCCTCCGAGGTGGCTGCGTTTCGCACTGATAGAGCCACTGTGCTGACGAATGGCACTTTCAGTGATTGCCAGCCCTAGCCCTGTGCCACCACTGTGCCGATCGCGCGCCGTTGATACACGATAAAACGGACGGAATATCGCTTCTAACTCATGCTCTGGTACGCCTTCGCCATTATCGTCGACACAAATTAATAACTCATCATTGTGGCATGTCATGGTGACTTCGATGCGATCACGCCCGTAATAAATTGCGTTGCGGGCGATGTTTTCCAATGCACTCATGAGCAGTTTTGGGTTTCCGCTGATCACCCGCTCAGGAATATCGCTAAAGTGTAACTGCTTACCCACTTGTTCGGCTTCAAATTGAACGTCTTCTAGAATTGCTTCCCACAAGCTACTGAGTGGCTGCTGCTCGCGAGTTAAGTGGCTGTCGACTTGCATGCGTGACAGTTCAAGCAATTCGCCAATCATTTGCTCTAACCGTTGTGCTTCCGTATCGATCCGGGTCAGCTCGGGGCTATCGCCCTGTTTTCGATGGGCCAATGCGGTGGCCATTCGCAAACGGGTGAGGGGAGAGCGCAGTTCATGAGAAATATCGGAAAGCAGTCGTTGCTGACCAGAAATCATTTGGTTCACTGCTTCGACCATTTGGTTAAAGCTGGCCCCAGCTTGGCGAAATTCGGAGGTGCCTTTTTCTAATTCAGGATCGACAACAAACTCCCCCTTTGTCACACGCTTTGCCGCTTTCTCAAGTTTACGTGCTGGCTGAGAAAGTGCCCAAGCGAGCCATAACAACAGCGGCGTACTAACCAGCATAACGGCTAACAATAGCTGTAACGGTTTGTCGAATAAGCGTAATAAGAAAGGTGGCGGCTGATTCCAGCGAACACCCACATACAACTGAAGGGGCTGCTCAGCCAGTGTGATAGGTAACGGGCCTGCCACCATGTAACTGCCATAGAGCTTCTGTTTCGGTTGCTCAGGGGTTTCAATGGTTGTGACAAAGTTCTTTAAGGCTCTGAGCTTAAAATCATGGTGCTTGCGTGTGGTAAGCAGGTTGCCTTCCGTATCCGTAATAAAAAGGCGAGGACGGCCATCTTGGCGTGAAGAGCGAGGGTCTTCTAGTCGCATTAAGATCTTGCCAAGATCACGACGTCCTTCATAGCGTTGTTCAATGCTGTCTCTGAGTTTGAGCATTCGACTGTAATGCTCAGGAGAAATGTCTCGAGAAACACGAGGGTCAAGATGTGGCAGCGTGAGAACCGCAACGAGCACCAGAAACATGGTGAACCAGAAAATCGCAAAAATACGGCCATACAGGCTGGTGATCTTGGGTAAGCGCATCAGTCGTGCTCCACTAAGAGGTAACCGCGACCTCGCAAGGTTTTGATCCTCGGCTTACCGTCCTCTCTTTCCGGTAGTTTCTTACGCAGGTTAGAGACATGCATATCAATCGCGCGATCAAAAGCAGCGAGACGTTTGCCGAGTACGTCCTGACTTAAGGCTTCTTTAGTTAGGGTTTGCCCCGGGTTTTGCACAAAATGGCTCAGTAGTGAAAATTCAGTTGTAGTCAGGTCGAGAAGCAGTTGGTTGCAATAGGCTTCTTGTTTACCCGGATAAATCACAATATCGAGGTAGCTGACATGATCCGTTTGTTTCGCTGTTTTCGTTGTCGTTGATTGAGTGCGACGCAAAATCGCCCGAATGCGGGCAAGTAATTCGCGGTCACTGAAGGGTTTTGGTAAGTAGTCGTCAGCCCCGAGTTCGAGACCAATGACTCTATCGATTTCCTCACCTTTGGCTGTTAGCATCAATACTGGGGTTGCCCATTTATCACGTAGGCGCTTAAGCGTTTCCATGCCATTGAGTTTTGGCATCATCACATCGAGCAAAATCAGGTCGGTCTCGTGGTTTACCGCCGCTAGACCTGCTTCGCCGTCGTTCGCTTCAGAGACATTAAAGCCTTCAAAGGTTAAGACTTCTTTTAGTAAACTGGTCAGTTCGATGTCGTCATCAATCAACAAAATATTTGCCATAGGGGACCTTAATGCTGTGGTGTGCTCAGGTTAATATTACTGTGAAATGGTCAATTACTTGAGTGCAAAAATCACTCTTTACGATTCTTTACTCGCTCTATACGTCGCTTTACCTTGCAGCCTCTATTCTAAACTCAAGCGTTGTGAGAACAGCGCAGATAAATCCACATAGATGAGTAAGGAATTGATTATGAAAATGACCAAGAAATTAGTTTTAGCTGCTGTTGTTCTTCCTCTAACCCTAGGTACAGCGAGCGCATTTGCTTTTGGCGGTAAAGGTCACCATAAAGGCATGGGCGGGGAGTGCGGTGGTTTTGACCGTGGCATTATGCGCCAACTAGATTTGACTGATGAGCAGCAAGCACAACTCAAAGAGATGCGCGAGACAAATCGAGCAGCAATGAAAGCTCACTTTAGTGAGAATGCAGACGCACGTCGTGCAGAGATGCAAGCCTATCATAATAATGTTCAAGCGTTGATCTTAGCGGAAAACTTTGATCAAGCGGCGGCGAATGAACTGGCCAAGCAAATGGTGGACAAACAGACAGAACGTAAAGTGAAAATGATGGAGAAGAAACATCAAATGCTCAGCATTCTGACACCAGAGCAAAAAGCTAAGTTTATCGAGCTAAAACAAGATCGTATGAAAGAGTGCGGTGACAAAATGCACAAACGCTGGCAGAAAGACTCGTAAAACGAGCGAATCGATAAAGGCATATAAATTCAAAGGTGTCCTGAACAACAGGGCACCTTTTTTTGTTTGGTTCATTTTTAAACGCAGGTATGGTTATACTTAACGCTAATTAATGATTTGATTCTGCACTCTATGAAACATGAATATGCAAAGTTAGTCACGGCAGCGGCATGGACTGCCACATTGGTTGCGACACTATTGTTGATCGTTAAAGTGGTGGCATGGTGGGTAACAGGTTCAGTGAGTTTACTGGCATCACTGATTGACTCAATGCTAGATATCGCCGCGTCTTTGGTTAATTTGGTGGTTGTTCGCTATTCACTACAACCGGCCGATCGCGAACATACATTTGGTCACGGCAAAGCGGAGTCTTTAGCTGCGCTAGCGCAGGCAATGTTTATCTCAGGGTCTGCGGTGTTCCTCATTCTTAACGGTATTGAACGTTTCTTTCGCCCCCATGAGTTGCAATCACCAGAATATGGGGTATACGTCAGCTTATTCGCCATCGTGGTGACGTTTGGTCTAGTGACCTTCCAAAAATACGTAGTGAAACAGACCGGCAGTCAGGCGATCGCCGCGGATTCACTACACTATCAATCCGATTTATTTATGAATGCCGCGATCATGTTAGCGTTGGGACTTAGTTGGTTTGGGATTACTCAAGCCGATGCGGTATTTGCTGTCGGGATCGGTATCTACATTCTTTACAGTGCATTTAGGATGGTGAGTGAGGCGATCCAAACGCTATTGGATCGCAAACTTCCAGATGAAGAATTAGAACAAATTCGCTCTATTTGTGTTGGAGTGGAAGGGGTGCTCGGCGTGCATCAATTGAGAACGCGGATGTCGGGCCCAGTACGTTTTATTCAGCTTCACTTAGAGTTGGAAGACAACATTCCACTCATAGAAGCGCATCACATTTCTGACTTAGTTGAAGATCAATTGCTAGAAGCGTTTGCTCATGCCGATGTATTGATCCATCAAGACCCATACTCAGTGGTTCTTGCTGCAGAGAAAGAGCAAAAGTCTCAGGGATGGTAAGTCTGCGACAGGACAAATAGTGTGTTTTTGGCTATCTTTTGTTCAATCAATATTGAGTGTGATTCTGATATGTATCAACAAAGTAATATGCCAAAACTGTAATACTCTTACATAAGTAGAAAAGTTACATAAATCTGTGCAAATAAAAGTAGTATTCCTGTTTAGGACAGGTAACATATCGCACAGCTAACAAGAATTTGAATGGCGGTTTGTAATCCGCTGACAAAAAATTTGAAATTAGATTCCCAATATATCGAGGGTGAGCATGATTAAGAAGATCGGTGTTTTGACAAGTGGCGGTGATGCCCCTGGCATGAACGCTGCGGTACGCGGCGTAGTTCGTACTGCACTTTCTGAAGGTATTGAAGTATACGGTGTATACGATGGCTACTTGGGTCTATACGAAGATCGTATCGAGAAACTAGACCGTTCAAGCGTTTCTGATGTGATCAACAAAGGCGGTACCTTCCTAGGTTCTGCACGTTTCCCAGAGTTCAAAGAAGTTGCAGTTCGCGAAAAAGCGATCGAAAACCTTCAGAAACACGGCATTGAAGCACTAGTGGTTGTTGGTGGTGATGGTTCGTACATGGGTGCGAAGAAACTGACTGAAATGGGTTACCCATGTATCGGTCTTCCAGGCACTATCGATAATGACATCGCGGGCACAGATTACACTATCGGTTACCTAACCGCGCTGAACACGGTTATTGATGCGATTGACCGTCTGCGCGACACATCTTCTTCTCACCAGCGTATCTCTATTGTAGAAATCATGGGTCGTCACTGTGGTGATCTTACGCTGATGTCTGCAATTGCTGGTGGTTGTGAGTACATCATCTCTCCTGAGACTGGTCTGAACAAAGAACAGTTGATCAGCAACATCCAAGATGGCATCTCTAAAGGTAAGAAGCACGCGATCATCGCGCTAACTGAATTGATGATGGATGCAAATGAATTAGCGAAAGAGATCGAAACGGCAACAGGTCGTGAAACTCGCGCAACTGTGCTTGGCCACATCCAACGTGGTGGTCGTCCAACTGCATTTGACCGTGTACTCGCATCTCGCATGGGTAACTATGCAGTTCACCTTCTTCTTGAAGGTCACGGCGGTCGTTGTGTTGGTATCCAAAAAGAAGAATTGGTTCACCACGACATCATTGACGCTATCGAGAATATGAAGCGTCCTGTTCGCAATGACCTATACAAGGTTGCGGAAGAGCTGTTCTAAATCGCCAAGCGATATGAATAAAAAAACCACCGTAACTCGGTGGTTTTTTTATGTCTTGTATTTGAATTAGCCGTCCACCGATTTGTTTCTCGAAGGGAGTTTACGGCTTTGAAATTTCTGATGCACGCCGCGACGCAACGACTTAATTCGATTTTCTGCTTTATCTACGCCTAATAGGACAGACAAGGTTAACACAGTGATTAACACCGATTGCTGTAGGTAGCCTAAGCCGATCATCATTCCCAATGCGGCCAGCACCCAAATAACCGCAGCGGAAGTCACGCCGTGGATCTTACCGTCAAGCGTCATCATCACGCCAGCGCCCAAGAACCCCACACCTGTAATGATTTGTCCAAGCACGCGGGCTTGATCCAAGGTATTTGGGGACAGCGACACCGCCATTGACATAAAGAAGTAGGTTCCCGAGATCACGAGAATCGACGTGCGAATACCGACGGGCTTTCCCCGTGTCTGGCGTTCTACACCAACAAGAATGCCATTAATGGCACAGCAAAGTAGCGCAAGCCAGCTAAAAGGCCCAAGGTCGAAAAACTGTTCGAAAGTTGGTTGCATGTTGACCTCCAAAGCGTCGGAGTATGCATACAAAGACCCGGCTTATCGAACAAATCTTTTTTATCGTTACGACGATTTACTCTAAGTGTAAGTCGAGTGGGGTTTTACTGGCTCGTCCACCAATTTCACGTGTCAATTTAGGGACCAGATAACCGGAGACTCGTTCAATCACGCCTGCCATGATTTTCTTTGCTTCTTCATCAGAGACAAAAAAGTGTGCCGCGCCTTGGACTTTATCTAACACATGCAAATAGTAGGGAAGGATACCTGCATCAAACAATGCTTCATTGAGTGCGACCTGATCATCGACTGAATCATTCACACCTTTAAGTAGGACGCCTTGATTAAGCAAGGTGACGCCCGCTTGCTTGAGTTTCATCAATTGCTGCTTCAGCTCTGTATTGATCTCATTGGTGTGATTAATGTGAGTGACGAGAACCACTTGTAGGCGTGTGCCAGCAAGCAATGCGCACAATTGCTGGGTAATACGTGCAGGGATCACCACGGGTAATCGAGAGTGGATCCTCAACCGTTTGATATGCTGAATATCGGCGATATGGTGAATTAGCCATGCCAACTCTTCATCTTTGGCCATCAATGGATCGCCACCAGAGAAGATGACTTCATTCAATTCGCAATGGCTGGCTAGGTAATCAAGGCTTTGTTGCCATACCGCTTTACTGCCTTTGTTGTCTTGATAAGGGAAGTGGCGACGGAAGCAATAGCGACAATTAATGGCACAACCACCTTTCACGATCATAAGTGCACGGTTGTGATATTTATGCAGTAGTCCGGGTACATCATTGTTCTGTTCGGCTAATGGATCGGTTGAATAGCCCTCATGAACATCAAATTCCTCACTCAAGGGTAGGACTTGACGCAAAAGCGGATCAGAAGGATTGCCTTTTTCCATGCGATCGACAAAACTTTGCGGCACACGCTGCGCAAAAAGCTTTCTTGCTTCAAATCCGTGTTGCCATGGTGAAGGGTCGATCTGCAACTGTTGTAACAGTTTTGCGGGATCAGAGATCCCATTCGCTAGCTGTTTGAGCCAGTTTTGCTCAACAGAATCAACTTTTCGGGTTATGATGTGCGGCATTAAATTTAACTCGAAGAATGGTAAGAGGAAAAAATGGCTACTGTTAGCACGAATGAATTCAAAGGCGGTCTTAAAATTATGCTTGATAATGAGCCTTGTGTCATTCTCGAAAACGAGTATGTAAAACCAGGCAAAGGTCAGGCATTTAACCGCGTTAAAATCCGTAAGCTGCTTTCAGGTAAAGTGCTAGAAAAAACATTCAAGTCAGGCGAAACAGTAGAAGTTGCTGACGTGATGGATACAGATCTAGACTACCTATACAACGACGGTGAATTCTACCACTTCATGAACAACGAAACATTTGAGCAAATTGCAGCAGACATGAAAGCAGTTGGCGACAATGCAAAATGGTTGGTAGAAAACAATACTTGTATGCTAACACTATGGAACGGTAGCCCAATTGCGGTAACGCCGCCAAACTTTGTTGAACTTGAAGTAATCGAAACCGATCCAGGTCTGAAAGGTGATACGCAAGGTACTGGTGGTAAACCAGCAACATTGTCTACAGGTGCGGTTGTGCGTGTTCCTCTATTTATCCAGATTGGCGAAGTGATCAAAGTTGATACTCGCTCTGCTGAGTACGTAAGCCGCGTAAAATAATCGCTGCTTACTAGAAAAGGTCACTTCGGTGGCCTTTTTTGCTTTTTGCACCTTAAAACATGATGTAGCACATTTTTTGCTTGTCATGTTGTTACTAAGATGATGGTTATGAAACAGTCATTACGTATCTGGCTTGATGCCGCCCGACCCAAAACATTGCCACTCGCACTGGTTTCTATATTGACTGGTAGTGTGCTGGCTTTTTCAACGCATCATTTCTCTTTACAAGTGGCGCTGCTTGCGTTCATTACGGCAACATTGCTGCAAATACTATCTAACTTAGCGAACGACTACGGCGATGCGGTCAAAGGGACAGATAATGAAAACCGGTTAGGTCCCACACGCGCAATTCAGTCGGGGTCTGTCTCGCTGCAGACGATGAAACAAGCCATCTACCTCAATATTGTGTTAACCATGGTATCGGGTTTGACCTTGGTGTTGTACGCGTTAGATAGCTTCCATAGCATCGTGGCATTTATCGGTTTAGGCATTCTGGCAATCGCCGCCGCCATTGCGTACACCGTGGGCAATAAACCTTATGGTTATGTGGGCTTGGGCGATATTTCAGTTTTTATCTTTTTTGGTTTACTTGGCGTTGCTGGGACGTATTTTCTTCACACCGGCACGGTTGAGGCAGCGCTGGCTTTGCCTGCCATTGGTTGTGGCTTGTTAGCGGTTGCGGTACTGAATATCAATAACTTACGTGATATTGAAAATGATGCAGAGTGTGGCAAACGTACTCTAGCGGTTCGTTTAGGACAAAGACGTGCTAAGCAATACCATTCGTTTTTGCTCAGCGGTGCTCTGGTCGCATTTATCATTTATCTCGTTGCCCAACCTGAACCATTATGGGTCAGCCTGCCATTTTTACTGAGTATGATCATCACGTATAAACACGGTAAAGCGGTATGGAACGCAGATCAGCCTGCACAGATTGCACCTATGATGCCAGTTGTGGTGAAATGTTCATTAATCACTAACCTGTTATTTGCTGGTGTGGTTATAGCTCAAACTCTGGTGAGTTGAAGCGTCTTTGTCATTGCAATGACTTAATGACCCTATATACTCGAGGGAGATGACGATCGGTATGAGAAGAAACGCTATGGAATACAACACCTCTGCTTTATGCGACATTTACTCTGAACAAGTGGATGTCGTTGAACCTATGTTTAGTAACTTTGGCGGCAGCGCATCGTTTGCTGGACAGCTCACGACGGTGAAATGTTTTGAAGACAATGGTTTGATCCGTGAAATCTTAGAACAAGATGGATTGGGGCGCGTGTTGTTGATTGATGGTGGCGGTTCACTACGTCGCGCGTTGGTTGACGCTGAAATTGCTTCTTTAGCGGAAGAAAATGAGTGGGAAGGTATCGTTGTTTATGGCTGTGTTCGTGAAGTTGACGAACTAGAAGACATGAGTATTGGCATCCAAGCGCTGGCTTCAATCCCTGTTGGTGCGACTCAACAAGGTGTGGGTGAAGTGGATGTACCTGTCAACTTTGGTGGTGTGACCTTCTTACCTGAAGATTACCTATACGCGGATAATACCGGGGTGATCTTGTCTCAAGAACCACTTGATGTGGATCTCGACGTTGAAGATGACGACGAAGAGTAATGGAAAGATGCAAGAAAGCCGACTGATTCAGTCGGTTTTTTTATGCTTGATGGGGGTCAGTACAATTCATTTTACGTAAGTGAAGTGCATAAAAATAACCGGATAAGCCCGCTAAGATATTGCCTGCCGCAATACCGATAAACAGCCCTTCAATTTCGTAAACTTGGCTGCCTAACCATGCGCACGGTAGTGTGAATACGAATAAGCGCATGAAACTCCACTGGAAGGCACGCATTGGCTCATGCAGCGCATTCAATGCGGAAACCAACATCATTACAACACCTAAAAAGCCGTAACTGAAGGGGACAACTAATAAGTAATGCCAGAGTATGTCTCGAACACTTTGTTCCTGAGAGAATAGCGCGGCGAGCGGAATACTCAGCGGCACCATCATGATGAAAATGGTAATTTGAAAGACAACGGAAAACCGCATGGCAAGGAACAAGCCTGCAAAACTGCGCTGTGGGTTATTCGCTCCTAGGTTTTGTGCCATAAACGGGGTGAGGGCAGATGTCAGTGACATCAGCACCAAAATTAAAATCGACTCAATCCGTTGCGCTGCACCATAAGCGGCGACCGCTTCAGTACCGTGGCTTGACAATATCATCATCAAAATCGCCCCCGACAGTGGCGTCATTGCATTTGATAAGGCGGCTGGTGTGCCAATCTTGAGTATTTGCTGCCAATCGTGGCGAAGATGAAGCGGCTTTGGTAATGCTAATAACCGCTCTCGTTTTACTAATACGTATAGAGAGCCACATAGCGCACCAAACCAACTCAATGCACTGGCTATTGCAGCGCCTTGAATACCTAATTCAGGAAAAGGGCCGTAGCCAAAGATCAGTAGTGGGTCTAACAGGCCATTGATGACGCCGGCCAGCATCATGATTTTTGCTGGCGTTTTGGTATCACCTGTGGCTCGAATCGCGCTATTCCCAGCCATCGGAATAACCAACAATGGAATAGTGAAATACCAGATCTGCATGTATTGATGAATCAAGGGCAGCAACTCTGCTTTTGCGCCAAGCAGCAAAAACAGCGGATCAATCGTCAGTAAGCCTATAAAGCAAGCTAGTGTGACCAAAACAACGGCCAAGATGAGCCCATGAGTTGCAAACCGAGCGGCATCAGAAGACTGCCCTTGTCCTAATAGCCGCCCAATACTGGTGGATAACCCCATGCCAATACCCATAGTAATACAGTTAACGGCAAAGGTGATTGGGAAAGTATAACTGATGGCGGCTAGCGCATCGGTACCAAGGAGTGAGATAAAAAACGTATCCACTAAGTTAAACATCAAAATTGCGACCATGCCGAAGGTCATCGGCACCGTCATCTGACGCAGCACTTTTGGAATAGAACCTGTAAGTAGGCCGTGTTTGTCGTGCATGATAAGTACAGCTTAGTGGAAAAGCGTAAGCATACTTGATTCGATTTGTAGATACAAAAAAGGCCAGCAAGTGCTGGCCTTAGAATCAATCACGATGTGATTAAGCTTTTGCTTTTGCCGCTGCTTTAGCGATTGCTGCAAAGCTCTTCGCGTCTAGAGAAGCACCACCAACTAGAGCACCGTCGATGTCTGGTTGTGAGAAGTAAGCTTCTGCGTTTTCTGGTTTCACGCTGCCGCCGTACTGGATGATCACTTGCTCAGCAACTGCTGCGTTTTTCTCTGCGATTAGAGCACGGATAGAAGCGTGGATACGTTGTGCATCTTCAGCTGTTGCTGCTTTACCAGTACCGATAGCCCAAATTGGTTCGTAAGCGATGATTGCGTCGTTTAGCGCTTCAACACCGTATGCGTCGATAACTGCGTTGATTTGACGTGCACATACTGCTTCAGTTTCGCCTGCTTCGTTTTGAGCTTCAGACTCACCGATACAGAAAACAGGTTTTAGACCGTTTTCTTTTAGGAATGCAAATTTCTTAGCAACGAACTCGTCTGATTCGTTGTGGTACTCACGACGCTCTGAGTGACCGATGATGATGTGAGTTGCACCGAAGTCTTTAAGCATCTCTGGAGACATGTCGCCAGTGAACGCGCCGCTGTTGTTTACGTCAGTGTTTTGCGCGCCAAGGATGATCTTGTTACCGCCTTCTGCGATTAGACGCTCAGCAAGGTCGATGTAAAGTGCTGGTGGAGCAACTGCAACGTCAACGCCAGTTACGCCTTCAAGTTCAGCATTAAGGCCGTTTAGCAGCTCAGTTACCATTGCTTTGCTGCCGTTAAGTTTCCAGTTACCCATCACTACAGGACGACGCATAGGAATATCTCCATTATTAATTAAAAATGTAAAAAACAAACGTGATTGCGAAAGAATATAACAGAATAATTTCAGCAGATCATGATTACCGTCATGTCTTTCTTGGATAGAGTCCAATGGTTGGAGCACTGAATCTGCTGTAAAAGCGCTAAGACGAAGCAGTATCAGTGATCTGGTATACAGAATATAGCGGTTCACTCGGACTTTTCGCGCTTGGATAGGTATATTTATGAAATTATCTTACATCCAAGAAAAGGAAAGATTATGCCTCATCTGGTCATGGAATACTCAAACTCCGTCGATGAACGAGTAAATGTGCAGGGGCTCTTGGAGGATCTCCACCAAATTGCTCTGCAAAGCGGTTTATTCGATATCGGCTCAGTGAAATCGAGGGCGTTGCGCAGTCATCACTGGTTGGTTGGGGATGAAGGAGATAGCGTGGACTTTATTCATATTAATTTCGAACTGTTAGAAGGTCGGACTGAAGAGCAAAAAAGAGAGCTATCAAGAAAGCTTATTGAAGAGCTACAATCTCAAGCTGGACATGTACGAAGCTTGACAGTCAATATCCGAGATATGGATAAAACGTGTTTTCAGAAAATTGTGAATTAAGCCTTTATGGCAAAGAATTAAATTATTGAGAGTAAAGATGTCGATTAAAGAGTTGCTGTTTTCTTTCCAAGGTCGAATTGGGCGAAAAACCTATTGGACATGGAATGTTGCCTATTACGTATTAATTGTTGGCTTTACGATAGGGATGAACACATTATGGCCGTCATTTGCCCATATCGTGTTACCTGTGTTCCTGATTTTAGTGCTGATCCCCGATTTAGCAATTACGGCTAAAAGATGGCATGACCGAAATAAGTCGAGTTGGTGGCTTTTGTTAAATATCCCTCTCGTAATTGGCCGTATGACTATTCCTGTGGCTGGGCCTGGGCAACCAGCAGCACAGCCAGACTCACTCCAAGTACTAAGTTCAGCAGCCGCATTGATATGTGGTGTTTGGATATTGATAGAGTGCGGCTTTCTCAAAGGCGATGATGGTGAGAATCGCTACGGGCCAGCAGCGAAATGATAAAAAGCCAGAGACAAACTCTGGCTTTTTTATTTGCGTAATAGGATTTGTTGAACGGTATGATCTGCGGATTTCTTTAAGATTAACTGTGCTCGACCACGGGTAGGCAATATGTTTTGGTGCAGGTTCACTCCGTTAATAGAGCGCCATATACTTCGGGCTTTCTCAACAGCTTGTTGCTCGGTGAGCTTAGTATAGTGACTAAAGTAAGAGCCGGGCTTGGTAAAAGCACCAAGACGAAAGTTGAGGAAACGGTCAATATACCACTGTTCTATGGTTTCACTTTCCGCATCCACATACAGTGAAAAATCTAAAAAGTCAGAGACAAAAACTCGGTGAGGATCATGGGGGTAGTCCATGCCTGTTTGCAATACGTTTAATCCTTCGATGATCAGCACGTCAGGGCGGTCGATGATCTTCTCTTGATTGGTAATATCGTAAGTTATGTGTGAGTAAACTGGGACCGAAAGATTGGGCTTACCTGCTTTTACGTCAGACACAAACTGCACCAAACGGCGAATATCATAGGATTCCGGAAATCCCTTACGTTGCATGATATCGCGTTCATCCAACACGCTTTTAGGATAAAGAAAACCGTCTGTTGTGACTAAGTCTACTTTAGGGTGATTGTTCCAACGAGACAATAACGCCTTTAATAAACGAGCCGTGGTACTTTTTCCGACAGCAACACTGCCAGCTATCCCTATGATGAATGGGGGAGCGGCCTCTTCGCTTCCGAGAAACTGCTGCAATACCGAATTGCGATTTTGCCGTGCAGCGATATAGAGGTTTAATAGGCGAGCAAGTGGCAGATAAATCTCTACTGCTTCCTCAATCGTCAGGTTTTCATTGACCCCTTGTAACTCCTTTAAATCATCAACAGATAAAGTCATAGGTACTGAATTTCGTAATTCAGCCCATTGTTGACGATCAAAAGAAAGGTATGAAGTCATGCGGAATACCTGACGGTTATAAATTTAGAGCAGGGAACATACATCAAGAGACGAATATTGCAAATATCTCAGGTCGTACAATGAGTGAGAATGCGTAATTTTGCACGAAAAATCATCAAATAAACAAAAAGTCATTAAAAAGGCATTTTTTTTTAATTTAGCTATTGCAAGCAAGAAAATCATTCAATAGAATGCGCACCACTTATGCCGACTTAGCTCAGTAGGTAGAGCAACTGACTTGTAATCAGTAGGTCACCAGTTCGATTCCGGTAGTCGGCACCATTCTCTCCTTAGTAGTGAGAATGTTTTGAAAATTTGGAGGGGTTCCCGAGTGGCCAAAGGGAGCAGACTGTAAATCTGCCGGCACTGCCTTCGATGGTTCGAATCCGTCCCCCTCCACCATATTCCTAAGGAAATAGCTCTCAGAGTTACGTGTTGCGGGCATCGTATAATGGCTATTACCTCAGCCTTCCAAGCTGATGATGCGGGTTCGATTCCCGCTGCCCGCTCCACTCTATTTGAGTGCTGATATAGCTCAGGTGGTAGAGCGCATCCTTGGTAAGGATGAGGTCGGCAGTTCGAGTCTGCCTATCAGCACCAGCTCTAAAAGCAAAGTTTTCCTTTTGATATATACTTTATTACCAATATTTTTGGTTGCGTGGTCATCAAAGCCACCTAAATCCGTACCTAGAGGGACAACTCATGTCTAAAGAAAAATTTGAACGTACGAAACCGCACGTAAACGTTGGTACTATCGGCCACGTTGACCACGGTAAAACAACTCTAACTGCAGCGATCTGTACTACTCTTGCTAAAGTATACGGCGGTGAAGCGAAAGACTTCGCATCAATCGATAACGCTCCAGAAGAGCGTGAGCGCGGTATCACAATCGCAAC